>JAUNPT010000022.1 GCA_030536565.1 Eubacteriales bacterium
ACAGTTATTTTTCTTTTTGATTATACCCTATGATTTGGCAAATTTGAAGAAGTAATTTTAATATTAAGCAGCAATTTAAAATAAAATACAATATTTCAGATTAATATAACAATAGTTGTGGTTTATTAAGGCACCCTCACATAAACCACAACTATTTAAATTCATTTCATAATTAAGCTACTGAGGCTTAATTAAGCTCCTGAAGCTTAATTGTGCTCCTGAAGCTTAATAATCTTCTTAGGGCACTTTTCTGCACATTTACCACAGCCTGTACATTTCTCATAATCAATATGTGCAATATTGTTCTCCACTGTGATTGCACCAAATTCGCACTGCTTAACACACATCATACAGCCGATACAGCCAACCGAACAGCCTGCCATAACATCTTTACCTTTATCCTTTGAAGCACACTGCACAGCATAATTTGCATCATAAGGTATAAGCTCTATCAAATGTCTTGGACAGGCAGCAACACATTTGCCACAAGCCTTACATACTTCTTTATCTACAACTGCAATACCATCCACAATATGAATAGCATCAAACGGACATGCCTTAACACATGAGCCAAAGCCCATACAGCCATATGTACATGTCTTAGCTCCTCCATTAGGAACAAATGGCATAACGCTGCAATCCTCAACACCTGTATACTTATAGTTTTCTTTAGTCTTCTCGCAGTTTCCGGCACACTTTACAAATGCAGTCATATGCACTGTCTCTCCTGCCTCAGCCCCCATAATTGCCGCAATCTTAGCTGCTACTGGTTCTCCGCCTACTGGACATGCGCCAACCTGTGCTTCTCCTGCTGCAATTGCTTTAGCAAGAGCATCACAGCCAGCATACCCACAGCCACCGCAGTTATTACCAGGAAGCTCTGCCCTGACATCTATTTCCTTCTGGTCTACCTCTACCGCAAACTTTTTACCCATAATTCCGAGAAAAAGCCCGAGTAAAAGTCCAACACCGCCAACTACGGCAGCTGCAATAATAATACCTGTCATATATTATCTCTCCATTCCTGCCACACTTGTAATGCTGCATGGCAAAGTTAGTTATCAATCTGAATTAAAGAATACCTGAAAAACCAAAAAATGCAATTGACATAAGTCCTGCTGTCAAAAGAACAATTGGCATTCCCTGAAAGCTTTCAGGAACATCATTAAATTCATTCCGTTCACGGATACCAGCCATAATTACAATAGCAATTGTGAAACCTACAGCTGTACCAAAACCACTTACAACTGACTCAATAAAGTTGTAACTGTTCTGTACATTTGTCAGGGCAATACCAAGTACTGCACAGTTTGTTGTAATAAGTGGAAGGTATACTCCAAGTGCCTCATAGAGTGAAGGTGAAGTCTTTTTAAGCAGCATTTCAACAAACTGAACTAATGCTGCGATAACTACGATAAATACAATTGTATTTAAATATGTCAAATCTAATGGTGTCAATATAAAATCATAAATCAGGCTGCATATAGCAGATGAAATCGTAATAACACCGATAACAGCCCCACCCATTCCGGCAGCCGTGTTAATCCTCTTAGATACTCCAAGGAAAGGACACAGGCCAAGGAACTGACTTAATACAACATTATTAACAAGTGCTGCCGCTACAGCAATGATTAGTAAATTCATGTCTTTTCTCCTCCCTTAAGCTTCTGTCTTATTCTGGGCATTAGCAATAGATCTTCCGCCGCACATCGTATTACTGCATGACGCACAGCCGCCATCTTTTCCACCACAGTAATCTGGCACCTGAGCTGGCTTCATGCCATGTTTTTTCTTGATTTTGTTCATAACTGCGATACAGAATGCAAGAACAAAGAATGCTCCGGGAGCAAGAATAAAGATACTTGCTGGTGTATAGCCAAACTCTGTTAAATCAGCTAAAGCTGAACTTCCTGTTCCAAGAATTGTACCTGCTCCGAGAAGTTCTCTTACTGCACCAAGAATTGTAATGGCACATGTAAAGCCCAGCCCCATTCCAAGTCCATCAAATATAGATGGGACCACAGGATTTTTAGATGCATAAGCCTCTGCACGTCCAAGGATAATACAGTTAACTACTATCAACGGAATATAAATTCCAAGTGATTCATAAAGTGATGGCAAAAATCCCTGCATAAGGAATTGAACCATCGTTACAAATGAAGCAACTATAACGATAAATGCCGGCATTCTTACACCATCTGGAATAACCTTACGAAGAAGTGAAATCATAAGATTAGACATTACCAAAACTACTGTTGAGGAAAGCCCCATACCAATACCATTAATTGCTGATGTTGTAACAGCAAGTGTTGGACACATACCCAGTGTTAACACAAATGTTGGGTTTTCCTTAATCAAACCATTATAAAGTCTTTCAACACATTTATTCAACCTGTGCACCTCCTACTGTTTTAACATTCTGCAATGATGAACTGTAATATGCAAGTGCTGCATTAACACCCTTGACAATTGCCTTTGATGTTACCGTTGAACCACTTATTGCATCTACTTTATCATCTGCTGATGAACCAGTCCCGTCCTTTACAAGATTAAACTGTTCTACCTTTTTGTTTTCTAACTGGCCAAGAAACGCCGGGTCAGTCTTAGCTCTCATACCAAGTCCGGCTGTTTCACCAATTGAAAGGATTGATGTTCCTGTGTAAGTTCCATCGGCCTTAATACCGACAGAGAATTTAATATCTCCAGCATAGCCATCACCAGCTACAACAGTAATTACAAAGCCTGTAATCTTTCCATCTTTAACACCTGCCACAACCTCAGTAATCTCATCTGCCAGAAAATCTTCTGATGCAGATGAAACTGCAGCGGCTGCTTCAGAAACTTTAAGTCCTGCAATTTCTTCAAATGAATCGGCATTTTCCATAACTGCCTTATAGGCTTCCTGCTTTGCTTTTTCATTCTGGGCAGCAATAGGCGCCTTAGTAACATCATATACAATACCAAGAAGGACGCCTGCAATCAAAGTAATTGCAAATAATATACAAGCATCTTTAATAATCTTATTCATTATTTAGCAGCCTCCTTTACTGGTTTCTTTTTACCGAATGACTTTGGCACTGTTACCTTCTCAATAAGAGGTACCAAAAGGTTAGAGAAGATTATCGCATATGAAACTCCTTCCGCCGAACCTCCATACATTCTGAAAACAAATGTTAACAGACCAAGAATGACACCAAAGACAAGCTTCCCTTTAGGTGTAATTGGTGACGTGACATAATCAGTTGCCATAAAGAATGCACCTAAAATAAGACCGCCGCCGCAAATCTGCTGTAATGTGTATGTAACATCAAGCTGATGCTCTGGTGCAAACAGGAATATAAGTACTGCAAATGTTGCCACATAAGTCAATGGAATCCTAAGTGAAATTACCTTTCTTGCCAAAAGGTAAACTGCACCGATTAACAGACAGATTACCGACGTTTCACCAATAACACCGCTTGTCTTTCCAATGAACATATCAAAAAGTGAAGCTGCTGTTCCGACTGCCTCTGAGCCTGGCTTAATCATGGCAAGTGGTGTTGCCCCTGTAAATGTGTCTGTCACAAAATTTGTCATTGGCCCTGTAAATGCAATTAAAAGGAAACATCTTGCCGCTAATGCAGGGTTCATAAAGTTCTGGCCTAATCCGCCAAATAACTGTTTTACTATTATAATAGCAAATACACAGCCCATAATTTCAAATCCAACATTCAATGTTGATGGAATATTTAATGCAATTAAAAGGCCTGTTACAGCCGCACTTAAGTCCATAACTGTTACTTTTTTGTGCATCAGGTATTGATATAACGCTTCTGCTGCTACGCAGGCAGCAATACCTACAACAATACGTATTAATGCATCAATACCAAAATTATAGATACCAAATATACTGGCAGGGAGTAATGCAATCAAGACATCACGCATGATTGTCTGTGTTGTGTCCTTGCTTCGTACATGAGGATTTGTTGATACGTTAAATAAATCACTCACTTGTTTTTGTCCACCTTTCTACTTTTTTCTTCTGTTTGCCATTATAGTTCTTCTCATAGCTTTAATCTGCTGTGTTAAAGGTCTCTTAGCCGGACAGATATATGAACAGCTTCCACACTCAACACATTCCATACCGTCAAACTTAACAAAACCTTCTTCGTCATTTCTTGATGCAAAGCCTGCAAGCTTTGCTGGAAGCAGATGGCTTGGGCAGCCCTCGCCGCAGCGTCCACAACGAATACATGCTGATGTTTCAGCCTTAGACACACAATCTTCTTTAAATACAAGAAGTGATGAGCTTCCCTTTACAACTGGAACATCGAGACTATACATAGCAAATCCCATCATAGGACCGCCCGAAATATACTTTTCTGGTTCACCAACCGGGCCTGCGGCTGCTTCAAGCAATTGTCTATAATTAGTTCCCAGCCATACATAGAAATTACCAGGCTCCTTAACTCCATCTCCCGTTACTGTACAGATTCTCTTTGTCAATGGCTTACCTTCTATAACTGCCATATATATAGAAAATATCGTATCCACATTATGTACAATACAGCCTGCATCTGCTGGAAGCATTGATGAATTGATGCTTCTGCCTGTTGTTGCATATATAAGACAACGCTCACCACCCTGTGGATACTTTGTCTTCAGCTCCTTAACCTCAATATCAGGCTCTGAGGCTGTCTTTTCCTGTAAAAGCTTAATTACATCCGGCTTGTTATCTTCTATGCCAATAATTCCCTTAGCATGGTCAAACAGCTTAAGAGCTGTCTTCAAGCCTAATATCACCTTATCTGCTTCTTCTAACAGTCTCCTGTAGTCAGAGGTAAGATAAGGTTCACATTCAGCACCATTTACAATAATATAATCAATTTCTTCTGGATTCTTAGGCGAAAGCTTAACATGTGTCGGGAAGCCTGCACCACCCATACCTACTACACCAGCCGCCTTAATTCTTTCAAGGATTTCCTCTCTTGATAAATCCTCAAGCTTCTTAGCTGTATACTCTATTTCCTTATATTCTCCATCATTTTCAATGACAATCGAATTACATTTTCCACCCGTTGCAAGCGTTCTTGGTTCAATAGCCTTGACTGTACCAGAAACTGATGAATGAATATTGGCTGATACAAAGCCGCCAGCTTCTGCAATCAGCTGGCCTGCAAGCACCACATCGCCTTTTGCAACTACTGGCACTGCCGGTGCACCAATATGCTGTGAAAGCGGAAATACCATTTCCCCAACAGCAGGAAATAATTCCTTTACAGGCTTGTCCTTAGACAATTCCTTACCATCGTAGGGATGTACTCCACCTTTAAATGTACATTTTCCCATGACATAATTCTCCTTATGTATTTTTAATCATTATTTATATTTTAGACCAATATTTTATAAAAATCTACTTTTTTTTGTGTATATATTCATATATAATAAACGAAAGCTGATACATTTTTAACGCATTGTGACAGAATTTTAACACTTTTTTGAGGTTCATATGATAAACATTACTAAATTACTATTTAATGATACAAAACAGAATAAATATACATCTTTAAAGGGCAGACTTCCGGCAGACATTTACAGTATCCTTCCCGATACACTTTTCTTTGATATTGAGACAACAGGGCTGTCTGCCAGAAACTCTATGTGCTATTTAATCGGCGCTGCCTATTTAGAGGACGGTTTATGGCATTATACCCAGTGGTTTGCTGATAACCCCAATGATGAAGGCATGCTATTGACAGCATTTTTTAAAACGATAAGCAAATTCAGATATCTTATTCATTTTAATGGTGAAAGCTTCGATATTCCCTTTATACTGCAGCGCAGCCGGCTGCTTGGGCTGCCTTTCTCATTTTACCTTTCTTCAAAGCCTGATACAGGGAGCGCATCAGGTTCAACTCCTCTGCCTATAAGCATTGACTTATTCAAGAGAACCAAAAAAATGAAAAAAGCTTTAAAGCTTGCAGATACAAAACAAAAAACCATTGAAAATTTTCTAAAAACAGGCAGAACAGATAAATATTCGGGAGGTGAGCTGATTTCAGTCTACAGGGATTATGTAATAAAAAAAGATGACGCTTCAAAGGAACTGCTGCTGCTTCATAACCATGATGACATTGCAGGACTGATTGAAATTCTGCCTGTACTTTGCTACGAAGCAGTCTTTTCAAAGAAAATAGAAGCCATTGATGATATAGAAATCAATACTCCCACAGGCTTCGATGGCAGCACTGTTAAAGAGCTTTTAATTTCAGCAAGCCTGCCATTTGATGTTCCAGTACGCATATCCTTGGAAAAAGAATATTATTACATGGTTATTTACGGCTCAAAGCTAAAAATCAAGATTCCATTTATCAATCAGGAATTAAAGTATTTTTATCCTAATTATAAGGACTATTACTACCTTCCTGATGAAGATACTGCCATCTATAAAAGCGTGGCCTCCTACGTTGATAAAACCCATCGCCAGCCTGCCAGGGCAGATAACTGTTATACAAGAAAAGCTGGTGAATTTCTTCCACAGCCTGAGCAAATAATCACCCCTGCCCTAAAAATGAATTACAAAGATATCTGCTCATATTTTGAAGCAGGAGATAATTTTATAAAAAGACGCGATTTACAGCTTCAATATACAAATACAATAATAAAGCATCTGATTACATCAAAATAAATACTGCAGGAAATATATCAATTATCTTCAACCGATATATTTCCTGCAGTATTCATGTCTTTGCATTAAATTAACGAATAATCTACAGCTTCTTATAATTAACAATCTTAGCAAATTCCGGCTTCAAGCTGGCTCCGCCTACCAGACCGCCATCAATATCTTCCTCCGTGAAAAGTTCCTTTGCATTACCTGCATTAACGCTGCCGCCATAAAGGATTCTAATCTGCTCCGCAATCACACTTCCATATATATTGCGTATTGTCGTCCTGATTCCCTGACATACTTCCTGTGCCTGAGCTGATGAAGCCACCCTTCCGGTTCCAATTGCCCATATTGGTTCATATGCGATAATACACTTAACCGCATTCTCAGGTGACACATGCATAAATGCACCAACAATCTGCTTTTTTATTAAATCCAGTGTAACCCCCTGCTCTCTTTGTTCCAGGGTTTCACCACAGCAGATAATTGGAGTAAGTTCATGTTCAATTGCCTTACGCACCTTCTTATTCACAATCTCATCTGTCTCATTAAAATACTGCCTTCTTTCAGAATGCCCAACAATTACATAAGAAACCCCTGCATCTGCAAGCATGTTAGGTGAGACCTCACCTGTATATGCTCCTTTTTCTTCATAAAACATATTCTCTGCACCGATTCCAATATCAGAATCTTTAAGTGCCTCAACTGCCGGCACAATATCAATAGCTGGCACGCAAAAGACAACATCTACATCTGTATCACTTACCATAGGCTTTAATGTACGAATAAGTTCTACAGTCTCCCTCGGTGTCATATTCATCTTCCAGTTGCCGGCTACCATCTTCTTACGCATAATACATATCCCTCCTGCAAAAATTCTTGATGCAAAATACATACTAACTTTATATAAAAAATTATAACACTTTTAACATATTTTTGCTACATCTTTTCTTTTGAAGTAATAAATATGCAGACACTCTTAGGAAATTTTCCCAAAAGAATGTCTGCATAAGTATACTTTAATCATCTGTTTATTATAATCTGTGAATTTAACGCAGTAAGCAGAAAACTACTTATCGTTGGCTGCTTCTACACCTGGTAATGCCTTTCCTTCAAGGAACTCTAATGATGCACCGCCGCCAGTTGAAATATGTGTCATCTTATCGCCGAAGCCTAAGTTGTTAACTGCCGCTGCTGAATCTCCACCGCCAATAATAGTTGTAGCACCCTCTAATTTAGCGAGTTCTTCTGCAACTGCAATAGTTCCGGCTGCAAAGTTTGAAAATTCAAATACACCCATTGGCCCGTTCCAAACTACAGTCTTAGCGTCCTTTAAAGCTTCTCTATATAATTCTGATGTCTTAGGCCCAATATCCATACCCATATCGTCAGCAGCCTGCTGTCCAGCCTCTACAACAGTAAAAGGTGTATCATTCTTAAATTCCTTAGTAACAACCGTATCTACAGGAATTAACATCTTAACGCCCTTAGCTTCTGCCTTAGCCATCATTTCCTTAGCATAATCAATATAATCATCTTCTACTAAAGACTGTCCAACGTTACCGCCCATTGCCTTCTGGAATGTATAAGACATACCGCCACCAATAATCAGTGTGTCAACCTTGTCAAGAAGGTTATTAATAACTGAAATCTTTGATGAAACCTTAGAACCACCAAGAATTGCAACGAAAGGTCTTACTGGGTTATTAACTGCATTCCCAAGGAAATCAATTTCCTTCTGCATTAAGTAACCAACAACAGCTGTATCTACAAACTGTGTTACACCAACATTTGAGCAGTGAGCTCTGTGAGCTGTACCAAATGCATCATTTACAAATACGTCACAGATTGAAGCAAGATCCTTTGAAAATTCTTCTCCGTTCTTCGTTTCTTCTGCTCTGAAACGTGTATTTTCAAGAAGAACTACATCGCCGTCATTCATAGCATCAACAGCTGCTCTTGCATTGTCACCAACTACTGTATCATCAGCTGCAAACTTAACTTCCTGTCCTAAAAGTTCAGTTAATCTCTTAGCAACTGGAGCCAAGCTAAATGCTTTATCAGCTCCCTTTGGCTTACCAAGATGTGAGCAAAGGATAACCTTTCCACCATCTGCAATAAGCTTCTTAATTGTAGGTAAAGCAGCAACAAGACGTGTCTCGTCTGTAATCCTGTCTCCATCTAAAGGTACATTAAAATCGCACCTGCATAATACTCTCATGCCTTTTACGTTGATATCATCAACAGACTTCTTATTAAGCATAATAAATCCTCCAAAATGTTATTATTTAAAATTTTTAAAAAACCGGAGAATGAGCATTCGCTTACGTTCTCCGGTCTTTCTTGCAATTGCGCAAAGCCCAATGTGTAATTAGTTTAATTCAGCAAAATACTTAATTGTTCTAACCATCTGGCTTGTGTATGAATTTTCGTTATCATACCATGAAACAACCTCAACCTGAGTCTTTCCATCTGGTAACTTAGAACACATTGTCTGTGTTGCATCAAATAATGAACCAAATCTCATACCAACGATATCTGATGATACAATCTGCTCTGTATTATAGCCAAAGCTTTCTGTAGCCTGAGCCTTCATAGCTGCATTAACTTCATCAACTGTTACTTCCTTATCAACTACAGCGAAAAGAAGTGTTGTTGAACCTGTAGGTGTAGGAACTCTCTGAGCAGCTCCAATAAGCTTTCCGTTAAGCTCTGGGATTACAAGACCGATAGCCTTAGCAGCACCTGTTGAGTTAGGAACGATATTGCATGCACCTGCTCTTGATCTTCTTAAGTCACCCTTTCTCTGAGGACCATCAAGAATCATCTGATCACCTGTGTATGCGTGAATTGTACACATAATACCTGATTCGATTGGAGCAAGGTCATTAAGAGCCTTAGCCATAGGAGCAAGACAGTTTGTTGTACATGAAGCAGCTGAAATAATCTTGTCATCTGCTGTCAATGTCTTATGGTTTACGTTATAAACAATTGTAGGAAGATCATTTCCAGCTGGAGCTGAAATAACAACCTTCTTAGCACCAGCATTGATATGAGCCTGTGCCTTTTCCTTTGATGTATAGAAACCTGAACACTCAAGAACTACATCAACACCGATTTCTCCCCAAGGACAGTTGTTAGCATCTGGCTCCTTGTAAATTTTAATTGTTTTACCTTTAACAGTAATTGTACCAGCTTCATCATCTGCTGTTACCTGATCTTCTTCACCAACACCAACATATCTTCCCTGTGATGAGTCATACTTTAAAAGATGAGCTAACATCTTTGGGCTTGTTAAATCGTTAATTGCTACTACCTCGTATCCTTCTGCACCAAACATCTGTCTGAATGCAAGTCTACCGATACGTCCAAAACCATTGATTGCAACTTTAACTGACATAAAAATAATTCCTCCTAAATATGAATTTATTGAGATTGTTAATAAAAAATCAACTACGTTGTATTGTACATAAGAAAAGCCAAAATATCAAGTGCAATTTACTAAATTTTACAATTTATTACCCAAAACTATATTTTTTTAAAAAATGTTAGTTATTTTGACGAAATTTCATTGTATACACAATCCGCTATATTATTAGCGTGGTCTGACATTCTTTCAAGATTAGAGAGAATATCTAAGAATACGACACCATTTGAAGGCTTGCATTTACCGCAGGAAAGCCTTTCTATATGCTTGTCTCTTAATTCTTCCTCAAGGTTATCCACTGACTCCTCTATTGCAAATACATTCCTGGCTGCATTTATATCCTTGCGTTCTCTTGCCGCAATAGCCTGTTCTAAGCCATTCTGAACCTTTTCCCACAATGCATGGAGCTCACTGCTTCCATTCTCTGAAAAAATGATTCCATTATCATTTTTATATTTTGCAAGCTCTGCAAGGTTTTCTGCGTGGTCAGAAATACGTTCAAAGTCAATAATTGCATGGAACAGGTTATTTACCATAACATGCTGTCCGTCTGAAATTGAGAGATTATTTACTTTTATAAGATAATCTGTAAGATATTTTTCATATAAGTCAACCTTATGCTCAATTTCATAGATTTTATCTATTGTCTCCTGATTGTCAGCCATTATAGCCTCCATTGCATACCCTATATTGGTGTATGACAGCCTGCCCATATTAATTACTTCATTTAGAGCTCTGTCTACGGCAACTGAAGGCTGCCCTAAAATACGGTTGTCAAAATGCCTTGCCAGTTCAGCCGCAAATGGATCCTTTGCCTCAAGCTCAGCATCTGCTGAAGTATTCTTATCCCTTACAATAATCCCTGAAAGCTTAACTAATACCTTTCCAAATGGCAGCATTACCATTGTGCATGTGATATTAAAAATCGTATGGAAAATTGAAATCTCAACACTGTTTATATTATGCCCGGCCAGTGCCGGAAATATTGCAAATAATATAAAACCAATTGTACCAAACAGTACAGCTCCTGCTACATTAAAAAGCAAATGCACGCATGCAGCCCTTTTAGCATTGCGGCTTGTTCCTGCACTTGATATCAATGCAGTCACGCATGAACCAATATTCTGTCCCAAAGTAATATAAATTGCAGCATTAGCTGTCACCACACCATTAATTGCAAGCGTCTGTAAAATACCTACAGATGCTGAAGAACTCTGCAAAATTGCTGTTACAACAATACCAATCAATATACCAAGGAACGGATTACTCCCCACAACCTTAAACGCTCCAGAAAAAACAGGTGCATCTGTATATGGGGAAATTGACGACGACATAAAATAAAGACCCTCAAACAAAAGACCTATGCCAACAATAATTTCACCAATTATCTGTGGCTTCTGCTTTTTGCCAAAAAGTCTTACAAATGCACCTATACCAATTAAAAATGGTGCATAAAATGCAGGCTGCAGAACCTTAGCAGCCTCTCCAAGCTGTCCTAACGAAACTATCCAGGCTGTAATTGTTGTACCAATATTGGCACCCATAATTACACCAACTGCCTGAACCAGAGACATGAGTCCAGCATTCACGAAACCTACAACCATAACTGTTGTAGCACCACTGCTTTGAATAATAGCTGTAATCAAAGCACCAACCAAAACCGCAAGCAGACGATTGCTTGTAAGATACCCCAGAAGCTTTTTCATTCTGCCTCCAGCTGTTCTTTGCATTCCATCGGCCATAATATTCATTCCATACAGGAACATGCCAATTCCGCCTGCGAACTCAAAAACTGAGCTTACTGCCTCTAAATTCACTTTTATCTCCTGTCCGCACATTAAATATTAATTCACAGTGTATTATGTGCATTTTATGTAAAATCATTTTACACTGTTTTTACATAATATCAATTAGAGAATATATTTTCAAGAGAATTTAAAAACCTCATTATTTTACACAAAAAATGTGATATACTTTTGTTACAAATACCTTAATTTGAAAGACGAGGAAAAATCATGAAACAATTAAGCGATTGGCATATGCACACTTCATTTTCATCTGATTCCAAGGCATCAATTGACACAATGGCTCAAAGGGCTGTTGCTCTTGGACTTAGCTCTGTCTGTTTTACAGACCACAACGATTATGACTATCCTGAATATTATGAAGATGGAACCATGCAGTTTCAACTAGACATCAGCAGATACATCAAAGCCGCAGCCGCAGCACAAAAAAAATATGACGGACAGCTTAAAATCTATATAGGTGTTGAACAGGGCTTACAGCCGCACCTCCATGAAAAAATCAACAATTTTGATTCTGACAAACAATTAGACTTTATCATTGGTTCTTCACATCTGGTAGATGGTGCTGACCCATATTATCCAAAATACTGGGACTCACATGAACCAGCCGCCAGCATTAACCGATATTTTGACTACATACTAGAAAATCTTGCAGTATGTCATAATTTTGATGTTTACGGTCATTTAGACTACATTATACGCTACGCTCCGGGACAGGATTCAAATTATAACTGGGAAAATTATAAGGAGCGTATTGACGCAATCCTTAAAATGCTTATTTACAAGGGCAAAGGTATTGAAATCAATACAGGAGGACTTAAATACGGGCTTAAAGAAACCAACCCTGCATATGGGATTCTTAAGCGATATAAAAACCTTGGCGGAGAAATTATTACTATTGGCTCCGATGCCCACAAGCCTGAACATCTGGCATATGATTTTAACCTAATTCCGGATATACTTAAAAATGCCGGCTTTGATTATTATACGATTTTCATAAAACGCCAGCCTCACTTTATAAAACTATAATATTCCAGCTGTAGTCTGCTAATCTACGGACTGCAGTTTTTTTATGTTATACTTAAGACAGTTTATAACATAATCTGCTTCCTGTTTTGTAATTATTTCATTAATTGTAAGTCTTACTGCACCATTGGCCAGCTCATCAGAAAGTCCAATGGCCTTTAATACATGAGAAGGTTCTTTTGACGAGGAGGTACATGCAGACCCGGACGAGGCACATATATTCTGCTGGTCAAGCATCGCAACCAATGTGCCTCCATCAACACGTTCAAAACTAAAATTTATATTATTAGGCAGCCTGTTTACCGGATGTCCGTTTAATCTTGCATTTGGTATCTCTTTTTGGATTCTTGAAATCATATAATCCCTTATTTTACATTCCCTTCCAACCTTTTGTTCCATCTGCCTGCAGGCAATCACTGCCGCCCTTGCAAGGCCTACTATTGCGCTTACATTTTCAGTGCCGGCTCTCCTGCCTCTCTCCTGTGCCCCTCCGTCCATAAATGACATTATATCACAGCCCTTTCTGGCATATAAAAAGCCTGCCCCTTTAGGTCCATTTATTTTATGGGCACTCACACTTAAAAAATCTACTGGCAGTTTTTGCATATCCAGCTTAATATTTGTATACGCCTGTACTGCGTCAGTATGAAATGCTATATTATGCTCTCTTGCAATTTCACCGATTTTTTTAATCGGCTCAATTGTTCCGATTTCATTATTTGCTGCCATAACAGAAATAAGAGACGTATCCGTCTTTATATAATCTTCAAGCTGAATCAAATTTATGACTCCCATGGAATCTGTTCCCACATATGATACATCTGCATTTCTTTTTTCAATATAATGACATGCATTTAAAACTGCATGATGCTCAATTAAAGATGTAATCACATGATTTCTATGCCCATGTCTGCTTTCCAGGCCCTTAGACTTAATCACCCAGTTATCTGATTCCGTTCCTCCTGATGTGAAATATATTTCTTCAGGCTCACAATTCAAAGTTCCAGCTATATCTGCTCTGGCCTTCTCTATTGCATTCTTTGCTCTGCCCGCAAATTCATAATTTGCAGAAGGGTTTCCATATTCTGATGTCATAAAGGGGAGCATGGCTTCCACCACCTCACGACGCATTTTGGTTGTAGCCGCATTATCCATATATATCATCATATTTATAATTCTCCAAATCTGCATTCCATACACTATTCTATTCAATATTGGCATATCCGGTGCAGGCTGATGCATACATTTCAATAAAGTCATCAACGCACGTATTGAAGTTAATGGAGAATAATAATGAAGCTGGACTTAAAAAATGCCCTCTTAAAAGGTACAATAATCCTCACAGCTGCAGGTATTATCTGCCGCATTATCGGTTTTTTCTTTAGAATATATATAACCAGACTAATAGGTTCTGAAGGCATGGGCATATATCAGCTGATTACTCCACTCGCAGGTGTTGTTTATGCCGCATGTATCGGCGGTATATGTACCGCAGTCTCACGCTTTACAGCCGAAAACACAAAGTCTGTTTTATGGATGATTACAGGACTTTTTTTATCTGTTCCTATGTCAGTTTTCTGCTTAATCATGTTTTGGGAATATTCTGATTTTATTGCTGCAAGAATTTTAATGAATCCTGACTGCAGTTTTGCTGTAAAAATGTTATCCCTATCCTTTCCCTTTGCCTCACTGCATAGCTGCATAGGTGCATATTTTCTGGGTAAACAGAATGTAAAGATACCCGCATTTTCACAATTACTTGAACAGATTATACGCATAGGAACTGTTATTTTAACTTCACTGCTGTTTAACAAAATGGGAAAAAGCATTTCTGTTTCCATAATTTTATTAGGAAATCTTATTGGTGATATGGCATCAACCATTTATAACATACTATGTGTATTTTCGATGACCAAAGCCAGATTAAAAAAGAAAAGAGCCTTTGATAAACAGCTTTTAATCTGCATGGGACGTATAACCACCTACTCCCTTCCTCTGACCCTTAACCGCGTTCTTATGCAGCTTCTGGCAAGCGGTGAAGCAGTTTTAATCCCACTGCAGCTTATGTTATATGGAATGAACCAGTCCGAGGCTGTCAGCATATATGGTATACTTTCCGGCATGGCTATCCCCTTTATCAGCTTTCCAGCTGCCATGACTAATTCTCTTGCCGTTATGCTTCTCCCTGAAATATCAGGCGCACAGGCTAAACAAAACAATAAAAAAATAGCCTCAATTATAAGGCATACAGTTAAGCTCTGCCTTTATCTTGGGCTATTTTTTACAATGCTTTTTATAGTTATAGGCTCTAAATTAAGCGTTATTATGTTTAAAAATAATACTGTGGGGATATTTGTGTCTATCCTTTCATGGATATGCCCCTTCCAATACATGGCAGTCACCTTAGGCAGCATTCTAAACGGCCTTGGAAAAACCACTTCTACCTGCGTGGTGAATATTTCAGGCATTCTTATCAGAATTGCATTCCTGATTATACTGACCCCCAGACTTGGTATTACAGGATATCTGTATGGTCTGCTCTGCGGACAGATTGTTGTCTGTGCTGCACATTTTTTACAGCTGAACCACATGTTTAATTTATTCCAGAGAGCTTCTACTCATGTATAACTGGCTTCACATCTAAAATAGAAGGTGCTTCCTTCCAATAATCACGCCTTAAGCCGTACTGCTCCTTTAACCAGTTTATGGCATTTATACGTCCTTGCTTTGAAAACTCAAATTCTGCAGCTGTAATATCCTCCGGCGCAGCTGCAGCTGATGCATATGGCCCCCGCCATACCAATGCCTGAAAAATAAAGTCAGGCTTCTGACCCGCCCTTTTAATCATATACCGCATTCCTTCATGTCCGCCGCTATATACTCCTCCGTATTCAAAGAAATTATAAGGCATTATTTCTTTTTCATCTATCATATCATTCTAAATCTTCTCCATATTTTTTCTTTACCAGTCTGGTATTTAAAAATGCACCTATACAGTACATCACAGAAATCGTGATTGGTACCATAACCGTAAACATACTGAATCTGTTCCCTATTACATCTGTAAGCACTGACAGCAGTATAACATTGCATATGCTAAATCCTGATATTATATATCCATATTTTGTAATTTTGTGGGTATAATCTTTTGCCCCTGAATTAACCGCACCAAAAAAACCCGCAATAACATTGAACACTCCATTTACCATTAAATAAATACCTGCCATGGAAATGTATCTTGCAATCATATGCTCTGACTCTGTCATATCAGGACTTATTGCCATATTAGTTTCCATCAGCATATAGAAGCCAAAATAAAGCAGCACCAGACCGGCTAAAGCCGCTAAAACTCCTGCTGCAGTAAGCACCGGCTGTCTTTTCTCTTTATTTGATGTGTTATTATCCATGACGTTCCCAACTTTCTAAAAATATTTATTTTCTAATTCCAAATACATATTCTGTAGTTGAAATGAATTTTTCCTTCGGGCCAATAAGCGGTGATGGAAAACCTAAATGGTGAATTGCATCTGGGAACCCCTGTGTTTCCAGACAAAAGCCATGCCTGCTGCCATAAATGGCACCATCTTTTCCATTCACACTGCCTATATAATTACCTGTATATAACTGCAGACCCGGACGGTCTGTATATACTTCCATAGTGATTCCGCTTTTTTCTCCCTGTGCAGTCGCTGCAAGCTTAAACTGCCCATTATTATCATTTACATAATTATGGTCATATCCTCCGGCATATTTAAGCTGCTCAAAATCACTGTCTATATCCTGTCCGATAGTTTTCATTTTTCTGAAATCCATAGGTGTTCCATCAACAGAGGCTATTTCCCCCGTAGGGCACATTCCCTTGGGCTCGACCGGAGTGTAATACCTTGCTGGTATATAAAGATTATGCTTATTTACAGTTCCCGAATCATGTCCATTAAGATTGAAGTATGCATGATTAGTAATATTAACAATCGTCTTACGGTTTGTTTCCGCTTCATAGCGTATATTCAGACTATTATTCTGTGTCAGGCTGTATGTTACACTGACATTAACTGTACCGGGAAAGCCCTGTGTTCCCTCCCTGCTTTCATAGCAAAAAGAAATAGTCTGCTTATCACTCTTTGTATACATAGCACTCCAGATTTCGTGATTAAAGCCTTTAAAGCCACTATGTAAATTATTTCCGTTATCATTATCATCCAGATTATATTCAAACCTGTCAATAACAATATGTGTGCCCTTAATCCTGTTTGCATTTCTTCCAATGACAGCTCCAAAGCAGTTTTTGTCTTTTTCATACTCTGAAACCTGGTCATATCCCAGTACCACATCACAAAGCTCTCCAGCATCATCAGGAACAAGCACTGACACAAGCGCCGCCCCCATATTCATTACCTTAACCTGCATGCCATTGCTGTTTTCCAATGTATACAAATTAACCTCTCTGCCATTTTTTATAACCCCAAAATGTTCAATCTTCATACAAGCAATCTCCTCCAATCATCACTTTTAGGCACTCCGAATCTCAATACATGTCTTAATAGTACATTATTTCTGATTTATTTACAATGTGAATTTATTATAGTAATATAATAATTATAATACTCACAAAAAGAAGGAGGACTTTATGAAATACAAAAGAAATCTATTAGCTGCCCGTATGTCTGCTGTTATGCTTATTCTTTCAGCTATCACATGCCTTACGTCCTGCAATATGGCAAAAAACACTTCTGCAGACACAGCCATGCAAGAAACTATTCCTCTTGAGGTTATAACACTGCCGGAAGAAACTACAACAGAGCCTGAAACGACACCGCCTGATGTTGAAATTGATTTACTTATGATTGGCGATATTCTTGCACATGAAGGCGTATATAACAGCGGCCTTCAGGCTGACGGAACTTACAATTTTGACCATTTATTTAAAAATATCCTATCAGACACTGCCGCAGCAGATATCAATGTTGTAAACCAGGAAGTAATTCTTGGCGGCACAGAGCTTGGTTTAAGCGCATACCCTTGCTTTAACAGCCCTTATGAAATCGGAGATGCCGAAGTTAAGGCTGGCTTTAATGTGATTCTTGGTGCCTCCAACCACCCTCTTGACAAGGGTCTTAAAGGACTAAACAACTGCCTGAACTTTTGGAAAACAAAACACCCTGACACTCTTGTTCTTGGAATTAACGACACTGAGGAGGATTACAACCGTATTAATATATATGAAAAAGACGGATTTAAAATTGCACTTTTAAATTATACATACGGAACTAATGGAATCCCTCTCCCGGATTCCAAGCCATACTGTGTCAATCTTCTTGATGTAGATAAAATTACAAGTGATGTAAGCAAAGCCAAAGAGCTTGCTGATATGGTTGTAGTATTTCCGCACTGGGGAACTGAATACGCACATACACCTGACAGTAATCAGACATACCTTACTAACATTTTCTTAGACTTAGGAGTTGACCTTGTAATAGGCGATCACCCACATGTTATTGAACCTGTAGAAACGCTTACAAGAGCTGACGGACATCAGATGGTTGTTTTTTATTCAATTGGGAATTTTGTATCCAACCAAAACCAAAAGCCCCGAATGATTGGCGGCATGGCCAAGGCTACTCTTGTAAAAAGAAAAACCGATGGGAGCTGTTATATTAAGGAGTACAGTATGACTCCTGTTATAACACACGTACTATTTGGAACTGGTCTGATAACTACCTACAAGCTTTCTGATTACACCGATGCTTTAGCTGACAAAAACTGGATTAAAACTAAAGAAGGCTGTCATGACTTCTCAGTGGCATACTGTCAAAGCCTGTGCAGTCAGGTTCTCGGTGAAGATTATAATCAGGAGAAATGCAGCCTAAACGTAAAGCTTAGATAAATCCAAAGCGGCAGCCTATTCCTGAACATCTTCTTCAAGTACATAAGGCGTTACCTGATATACGTAATAAGTATAATAAACACAGGAAACATTATGCTGCGAAGTAGCACAAAAGCTGCATTCAATCAAAAGTTGACACCACAGAAATTTGTTTTACGCCATTTTGACACCAGCAAAATCAACAACTTTCTGCTTAATTTCATATTGATGTTCTATAGTATCATCTGTAATTCGAATGTTATCCATTGCATTGCTAAGCTTTTCCATCTCGGATTTTTTAAAGTTATCTGTAGTATGAACATACAAATCCATTGTCATCTGTAATGTCGCGTGACCCAAATACTTTTGTAGTACTTTTGGATTTACTCCATTCTCGATGCACCTTGTAGCGAATGTATGTCTAAATGTATGACCACTGAAATCTTCAATTACTTCCGAGTTATCCTTCTGTATATTAATCTCATCTAGTATCTTTTTAATTGCAGCACTGTACAATACAGAATTTAATGGTGTATTAAACTTCGTAACAAATAACCTGTCACTAAATTCGACCTGCTTTACGTTGCGTTTTGCAATAACATTCTTTAGCATATACTGTCTTTTAAGTGCAATTTCACATTGCCTATTAATCGGAACCTTGCGAACGCTCTTTTCTGTCTTAGGTGGTCCTAAATGAAATGTCTTACCTTCATCATTATCAAATTTCTGATAAACAAGTGTTTTATCTACATTCAGCTGCATATTATCAAAATCCACATCATCCCATGATAAAGCAAATAATTCTCCAGGTCTTAATCCGGTATTCACAGCAACTACAAATAAATTATTGTAAAATGTTCCAGCGCTACAGTTAAAAAACTCTGCCTGATTTTCTACTGATAATATATATCTGTCATTAGGTTTGTTCTTTCCAAGTCTAACACCCTTTGCTGGATTTCGCTTAACAAAATTATCTTCCATTGCTCTATCAAACATATCAATAAGTAAGATTCTGATCTTATTTTGCGTTTCCCATTGATATCCAGCATCATTAACCTTATTTATCAACGATTTTACTTGAAGCTGTGTTATCTGTGTTATCTTAAGCATTCCAAGAGTTGGAGAAATATGCTTGGTATACACGTGCTCATAATGTCTTTTCGTATTAAGTCTAACAACTGGAATTTTATACACTTGCATCCATTTTTTGAACCATTCATCTAAGGTAATACCATCATCAATGGCATTAAGCTCGTTTTGATTCTCATAAACAGCATTACGAAGCTGAACCTTTAATTCTTTTAGATTTCGATTATAAATAGATTTCCTATTTCCAAATCTATCTATATATCTGGCACAATATCTGCCATCCTTTCGTTGACTTATATTGTCTCCAATTTCTTTACCATTTATATCTTTTCCCATAGGTACTCCTTCCGATCAAAGGAATCCCTCTGTTTAATTTTAATATACCACATGAATTAGTATTTTCACAGTGATAATTTACTATTAACATATTTTTCAAACTCCTTTCGTTTAATTAGCTTCTTATTACCTACAAACACAATGAATGGGCATTTAGGTTCCTCGGTCATTTTTCTTATTTTATTCACTCCAATATTTGAATATGCTGCAGCTTCATCTATAGTAAGTGTCAATTTTTCCCATATTGGGACTTCATATTTTATCACTATAACTCCTAATAATTTCGTATCGTAACTTTCGTAATTTAT
>JAUNPT010000190.1 GCA_030536565.1 Eubacteriales bacterium
ATCCAGCGACATTTCCACAGGAATGTGACTTAGTATTGGATAATCCTGTGCAATGACTGTTTTTCCCCATACTCCATACATTTTTGTAACATTAATCAGATTTGGAATATATACCACAGCCCATACAATCACAGTGATTATTAGTGCCGCTCCTGCCTTTACAGTGATCCATTTTCCTCGTCCTTTAGAAGCTGTATGAATCAAATGCTTCATGTGTTGTCGGCTTTCATCAGATAACACTCCAAAAATCAAAAAAATCAGGCCTATAATTGCGAAGAAGCCATAGTTTCTCTGATGATCAAATAAAGTCTTTCCTAACATTTCTTCTACTGCAAATGGCGAAGTAACCCTTCCCTTCATGCCTTTTTCTTCCAGTTTCTGCATATTTTCTATATTCCTATGTATTTCATCTACTCCTTTTTGATACAGCTTCACTTTCATTTCAGCTTCATTGAAATCTTCCTTAGAATACTCTCCCCGATTCTCATTCATGGACACTATAATTTCGTCCATACGATTATTCCAGTACGCTTGTTCTGCTTCATAATGAGCTACTATCTGGCTTAGTTCTTTCGAAAGTGCCAATCCATCCGCTTCCCTGTAATAATTCATGGCAACTGCCATATCCGCATCATAGACATAGCCCTTCTTAATGCCACTGCTGCAGGCAATCACCGCAAGAGCCCCCAGAACAACAACTCCTTTTCGAACCCAAAGCACCTTATACAACTCCATGAAAAGCTGTGGGAAACAAGCAATAATCTTCTGTTGGGCAATATAAATATATCCACCTATTTTCTCGAAAGCTCCCGCCTTTCGAACTGTCTGAACAATCCTGCCCTGTATGTAACAGCCTATAGAAAATATGATGATTCCCAATGCATTTACCATAAGCATGAATTTAAATTTATCAAAAATCAGGGTTCCAACGCCTACATTTTCATAATGATTCACCGTTGCAGATGGCAGTGCCGCATTCCAGATATTAATAGTCTTAAATACCACCCATACGCTTTTCATTGGAATAACTCGATACATTATATAAGAAATCCCAAGAATTAAAGTCACAATTCCCATGCCAATCGTAATATTACTAAAGGTGCTAACCAGAATCCATACAAATAATCCAATCATAAATACAGCACTTGCCGACAGCAGGAGCAAAACAAGAATAAAAATCCATTTACTGCTGGTAAAGCAGATTGTTGCATAGGAAGGACAGCTTTGCAGGGAATTGTCCATAAACTCCAGACCACCATATATATGAAATGCTATGGCAAACTGACAGAAGTATACTGCAACGGTACTAAACAGACTGACAGCTGCAAGTATGAAAATCCTCTTACAAGCCAGTGTGCCCCTTCCGCTCTTAGCTGTATGCACCACATAAATCAACCCGTTCTTTCTCTCATCAAAAAACCGGAATACACAGATTAACACAAGAAACACGATAAAGATGTTCACATATGAACTGGCTTCGACCACCTTCTCTAACGCAGCGCTATTGTCTATCTGTATATCAATCTGATACAGCTTTCTAAAATCGTGCTTTGATTTTAATATATTGATATGAGCGAAGGTGGTCGGATCTGAATATACACTGCTGCGCAGCATTGAATCTCCCTGTGCAATATAAGTATCAATCATACCGGTATATTCTTCCACATAGGTAAATCCTTTATCCCACATTTCCAACGCGGCATCAATTGCATCTGTCTCTTCTATATACTGCTTCAATAATGGAGAATCTGATGCCTTCAGCTCCTCATAATAGGCATAAACCTCAGGTACTGACTCCTGATAGTTTTTCTTCCGTTTTTCATAATTACCTGCCTGATACTTCTCCACATCTTCTGCTTTCAATCTGTTCCACTCTTCAAGATTTCGTATAACATAGACCTTCGCCCGTGCCTGATGCTTTGCATTCTTCTCGTCCATAGTCTTCTGATTGATCTTGTAATCCCTCAACATCTGATTATAATATTTGTAAACTGCCTGAACTGGCACAGTCTTGTCATTATATTCCATGTCCTGATGAAACTGATAAAATAAAACAGTTGTAAAGCCACATACCAGAAAAAGTAATACCATTGTCCATTTATCTATAATTCTTCGTAATTCCACCATGAGCTCCCCCTTCCTTTACTCTGCTGCTTTATAGTACATTCATCCTATAGAGACGATTCTCTCCGAACCACCTCTATGTTTCTTTTCTTTACTTATTATTTCCATGCCAATCGGCAGTGCATTGTGTTTTTCTCATTTCTCAAATATCTGTTGTTCCTCTCTCTTACTGAATAAATTTTCCATTATACATCAAAGCCCATTCTTCGTTTCCAGTTCCAATGACATCCTTCCTTAATATTGCATATTTCGCAGTATCTGACTTTTCTGATTTTTCTTCTTTATTAAATGAAAAATCCGTGTTTTCATCTGTAGCAATAATTAAATATCGTTTATCGACTCCAACTATATCGCAAATTGCACTTTGTTTTTCGTCCGAATTGTATCGTTTTTCATATAATTCTTTACCAGTCTTGTCCATCACTATAAGGCGGTTGATACTATCTCCATAGATGTTCATATAAATAAAATCATCATCGCACATCACTCTATATCCTACAACAGAATCAAAATCACATATTTTACTCCTCTCCATTGTATTAAAATTATACTTATACAAAGCTACATTCAATGACATTTTCTCACGATGCAATTCATCCACATAGAACATATTTTCCTCATTGTCAACTGCAAAATTTCTTAAACTGGTATATTCTTCTCCAACAGTTCTATTATTACAGTCTCTTGGTGAACTTGCATGAAAGACCTCCTTCAAACCGTTTCCTTGTGTTCCATCGGACTCATACAAAATATCAGTAAACATATCCTGTTCTATATCATAAATGCGATTCTTAATATATATTTTATTCTGTGAAACCTGAATATCTCTAGAATAACTCTTAGTATACTTAAATTCTTCCGCACTCTCTTGCGTTCTTAATAAAATTTCACTCTTTTTTGTTGACAAATCTGTCCTAAACAACACAATTTCAGATACCGCAGTTTCCTGCGTTGATGCAACATTTTTTATACCCCAGCTGTAAACTGCCCC
>JAUNPT010000023.1 GCA_030536565.1 Eubacteriales bacterium
GTTTGTAAGCATTTTTACAAAATGTGCAACACCTATGTAATAAGGCCCTTTGATAATATATTTTGTGAACGCATATCTACATCCGAGCATTGGCCAGTAATTAAATAGAATAATCATTACCAATACTGGTAGGAACATTAAATAGAACCATCTGTGGTATACGATATCTGTCCAAGTTTTTCTATTAAGCGAATTTGTAAGGTACTTTGCATCAACGCCAAGATCCTTCTTAAAGAAACCAAGCACGTCTATAAAAAGACCTGCTACGCCAATGATAAGACCAATAATAACAATGATTGTACCCATACCAATCTTATAAGTATATCCATCAGCACCATTACTTAAAAGATTAGGTAAGCTCTGTGGCGTAAAAAATGTTCTGCTTTCATAATGATTGAAATCAGAAACTACAAATGCTACTGCAAAAATCACGCCTGATAATACAGTAGAAATAATTGATAACATATCCTTTTTTAATGTAATCAGTACGATTGAAACTACAATTGCAAGGATAAATAAATACCAGAATACTGGCATTGCAATGTTCATAAAACTGTAGGCATCTGCGACGGAATCCGCATCAGTATTCTGAACAAAAGGCAAAAGGCCGCCAATAAGAGTGATAACAAGACCTATTATTGCAAGGACCTTAAGATTGTTTGATCTTTGTTTGCCTACTGGTGCACCGCACTTAGGACAAACCTTAGCATGTTTAGGTAATTCTGCATTACAAGATTTACACTGCATCTTTATACCCTTCTTTCCTAATATATTTTGTATAAGAGCCTACATAATGTTGTAAATATATAAGCTAAAATTTAGAATCGCCTCCGGGGCTTTACGCCCCAGAAGTGATTCTTTAAAATATAAGCCGATTCGGTTTCCCAAATTACTTATTTAATGACTTTAATACTGTATCTACCTGCTTGCCAACTTCCTTCTTGTAATCAGCGATACCTTCAGCAGCAGTCATATCACCAATAGCTACAGAAGCAACAATTGCTTTTCTCTTAGCATTGATATCACCAATGTTTTCTGTGTATGTTTCATTAACATCTACAGGAACAGCTACCTCTGAGTTCTTTGCAAAGAATTCTCCACTTGTCTTAGAAAGCTCGATAAGTGCTGCAGCACCTGGATCCTCGCCATCAAACTTAGCAAGTGAAAGGATTGGGTCAATGTGGTTCTTAGACATTAATGATGTTGGCTTTTCTGGTGATGGTAAGAAGTGGAATGTGCCTTCCTTATACTCTGTAGGCTTATCTTCCTTACCCTTTAATGTTACAGATTCTGCCTTAGTATCCCAATGTGTTCCCTTAGCACCATATGTCCATAATGTCTGAACTTCGCCACCATCGAGCATCTTGTCGATGAAATACTTAAAGATACCGTCTGGATTCTCAGCATGCTTTGTAATTGCCCATACTGGTGAAAGTCTTTCAACGTATGTACCTAATTCCTTAATTGGCTTGAGCTCAACCATTCTGTCATCAAGCTTAGCTGATGATAAGTAGCTCTTTAATGTATTCATCCAAGTACCAGCCCAGTATGTAAATACACCTGTTTCAACTGAAGGATCTGTAGATTTCCACTTGTTACGTGAATCTGAAGTTGAGTTAGTAACTGATTCTTTATCAAGTACGCCATCCTTAACAGCTGTTGCAAGTCTTGTAAGAGCATCTTCCATAGCCTTCTCTGAGAAGCCATCAACATACTTGCCATCCTTCTTGTAGAATGAATATTCAGCCTTCTGGAAGAATTCTGGAAGGTAGTTTGTATAAGGAGCTTCGTTTGATACAAAGCCAGGAGCTGAAATTACGTAATGTCCCTTCTTTGCCTGCATCTTCTTTAACATATCATAGTACTCTGTCCATGATAACTGCTTTGTTTCAAGGTCGCTAGGATTGTATCCAGCTTCCTCTGCCCATGATGACTTAACATATGTTACGCATCCATTACCACGAGCTGGTGTAAATCCATACATAGCCTTGTTTCCATCAGGACCGTTAACCATCAATGAATCATATACCTTCTGAGCTGTGTCAATAAGTCTGCCTGAGTTCTTTGTCTCTGAAGCATTCCAAGCATCTGTCATATCCCAAAGGAAATCATTAGCTGCATACTGTGCATAATAATCAGATGAAAGAATAACTAAATCTGGCATAGATGTCTCTGAGTTGAATGCAATTGAAACCTGCTCATAGTAACCACTGTGGTCAGGCTGTACCCATTCGATGCATCCTTCCAAATCTGTTGCCTTTTCTAACTGCTTACGGAAATCTGCACCGCCATTAGATTCTGTAAGAACAGTACCATCAATCATTACCTTGAATGATGTTGGCTTTGTTACCTCTTTGTTTGATGTTGAGCCACTATCACTTGTATTAGAATTTCCACAAGCAACTAAGCTCATTACTGATGTAAGTGTCAAACCTACAGCAGCAAGTTTTTTAACTGTCTTTTTCATAAAACTTAAAACCCTCCTTTTGGTTTTTTCTGGGTCACACCCAAAATCGTTTGTCTTTGACATTGACTATATTACCATTTTTGTACTATTTTAACAAGAGGATTTTAAACAAATATTGTATTTTTTTTGCTTTTTTTGTGAACCCCAGTGTTTATGGGCTTCTCGGCGTTAACAAATTATGAACAAATCTTCATTTTTTTAATGGATTATATTTTTCTGTCATTAATTACCTTTCAGCAGTATTTTAATTTATATGTATAAATTGCACTACATACTGGCATTTTATCATTCCCTTTTACACTATTTTTACAATAATATGGTAATTTTTTTGTAAAAGTACGTATGTCTTGTGCTTATTTACTAATGTTAATTTTTTATTCACATTTTTTCATAAGAATCGTCTTATTTTCTTTTGTTTTACAGAAATTTCGTCTCTGAGTATCTGATACGTTCACAATTCCAGAAAAAGCATCTGTTACCTTCTGTGAAAATTGAATATATTTATCCTTTTCCATAAGAACTTCCATGTGCACATTTTCACCATACTCGCTCATAAGTATTTCCGCACCTGCATCTGAACATATGTATTGAAGCTTTCCTACATTATTATAATCTGCTGTAATTGATACAATTATCCCCTCATACACCTCAGCCACATCTGAGTGTTCAATTCCTGCCTTTGCCGCCGCCTGATAAGCACGTATGAGGCCTCCCGTTCCAAGAAGCGTTCCTCCAAAATACCTTGTCACAACTATAAGGCAGTTTCTTATATTAAGAGCTGTTATTATATCAAGCATAGGCTTCCCAGCTGTTCCCGACGGTTCGCCATCATCAGAAAACTTCTGTATTTCGTTATCCTCCCCACAGACATACGCAAAGCAGTTATGTCTTGCATCATAATACTGCTTCTTCATATTATAAATGCAGCGGCCTGCTTCTTCTTCGTTCATGACCGGAAAGACATTTGCAATAAACCTTGATTTCTTTTCAACTATTTCCCCCATACCGCCTTTATATATAATCTTCATATTTAGCCTCCATTATTTGTCAAAATGCTGCTTATATGTTATAATAACATGTCTTTTATAAGGAGGTCTACAATGAATTATGGCAGAACTGGCATAAAACAGAAGAAGAAAAAATTAAACTCTGCTGCCACCAGACTTGGCACTAAGTTTGGCATTGGCGCAGTAAAGCTTTTACTAATATTTGCAATCACACTAATTGTTGGAGGTTCCTGCTTTGCTTTCGGTGCATTTCAGGGCATTATTGCAACAGCTCCCGATATATCTACAATTGATATTTCACCGGAGGGCTTTGCAACTAAAATCTACGATTGCAATGGAAATGAGATTCAAACTCTGGCAACAACAGGCTCAAACCGAATCTCCGTAGGTATTGAACAGATACCTGTTCATCTTCAGCATGCATTTGTAGCAATTGAAGACGAACGTTTTTATGAACATAACGGCATTGATATTAAAGGTATTATAAGAGCCGGAGTGCTCACGCTTTCCACCGGACAAATGTCACAGGGGGCAAGTACATTAACCCAGCAGCTGTTAAAAAATAATGTATTTAACGCCTATGATGAATCCACAATGGAAAAAATCAAGCGAAAAATTCAGGAACAGTATCTTGCTGTAAAGCTGGAGACTATAACTGACAAAAATACAATCCTTGAAAATTATATGAACACAATCAACCTCGGGAACGGTTACTATGGTGTTCAGGCTGCAGCCAACGGATATTTTGGTAAAGATGTTTCAGAGCTTACTCTCAGCGAAGCCGCTGTTATAGCTTCAATAACACAGAATCCAACGAAGTGGAATCCTGTCCTTAACCCTGAATATAATCAGGAAAGGCAGCGCACAGTCCTTGGCAACATGCTCGAGCAGGGATATATTTCCCAGACTGAATATGACGAGGCTGTCGCCGATGATGTTTATGCACGCATAGAAAGCCTTGATGTAAAGGGTGAATCCGTTACTTATTCGTATTTTGTTGACGAGGTAATCGAACAGTCCATCAGGGATTTGATGGAACAGCGTGGATATACAGAAGCACAGGCCACCAACCTTATTTATAAGGGCGGTCTTAAGATTCTTACAACGCAGGATATGAACATGCAGTCAATTGCTGACACAGTAATTAATGACCCTGATTATTATCCATCTTACACATCATTTTCCATTAATTACGCCCTGTCTGTCAAAGAATTAGACGGTTCTATGTCATATTATTCAGAGGGCGGCTTAAAGCAGTGGTTTGCCGACAAAGGAAAGCCCTTCTCTCTTACCGTGACAAGCGAAGAAACTGCTCAGACGTATGTTGATGAATTTAAAGCCGCTATGACAGAAGATGGCGCCGAGGTTATAAGTGAGAATCTAAGCTATACCGTCCAGCCGCAGGTTTCATTTACTGTGATGGATCAGGCTACCGGATATGTTAAGGTTATTGTCGGCGGACGTGGAGATAAAACTGGAAACAGAACATTTAACAGGGCGACCGGAGACTCTGCAAGACAGCCGGGTTCTTCCATCAAACCGCTTGTTGTATATGGCCCCGGACTTGATACAGGAGCTATTTCGCTTGCAAGTGCCATTGACGACGCACCATTTTATTATCCAGGAACCGACCATCTGGTAAAGAACTATGTAAAAGGACAGTACAAAGGACTTATGACCGTGCGTGCCGCCCTCACTGCTTCCCAGAACATTCCGGCAGTCAAAACCCTCCAGACGATTACTCCTCAGGTTGGTTTTAATTACCTTGAAAAGTTTGGAATAAGCACTCTGATTTCTCCTAAGAATGCAATTAATGGAAATCATGATGTTGTTCTTCCCCTTGCTCTTGGCGGTATGACAAACGGTGTGACAAATATCGATATGACAGCTGCCTATTCAGCGATTGCAAACAATGGAACTTATACCAAGCCTGTTTACTACACTCAGATTCTTGACAGAGACGGTAATATCCTTATTGACCACACTGTCAGCGTAACACATTCTGTTTTAAAGGAAACCTCAGCATGGCTCTTAACAAGCGGCCTTGAATCCGTTGTAAACTCAGGTACTGGTACTGCTGCTAAAATCTCAGGCCAGCCTGTTGCAGGTAAAACAGGTACGACAGAAAATGATACCGATATATGGTTCTGCGGCTTTACACCTTACTATACCGCTTCTATCTGGGTTGGTTATGATGACAACTCCAAGGCGGTCGGCGGTTCTATTCCTCATACAAGAATCTGGGCTGCAATTATGTCGCAGATTCACGAAGGCATGGAAACCGGTTCATTTAAACAGCCTGAGGGAATTGTACAGGTTCAGGTTTGTTCGCAGTCCGGTCTTCTGCCTGTAGAAGGTCTATGTGACTGTGATGCGAGAGGCAGCCAGATTATTACAGAATTTTTTGATAAGGATAATGTTCCTACTGAAAGCTGTTCAACTCATGTAAAGGTCACTATATGTAATGATTCCGGTGAAATCGCAAACAGCTCATGTGCAAATACTTCAAGCAGTATTATGATTAAAAAGGCATCTGCTGACGCTTTAAATCCAAATGGACAATCCTCCGGTTATTCAACAGCCGATGCAGATTATGTAATTACAGAAGACAAATTAAAGAAGCTGTGTTCTATCCATAACGCTTCAACCAGACCTACAACACCTGTTACAAACGGTTCAACAACAGGTTCTAATACAGCCACTACTCCAAACAGTAGTTCATCTGGCAGCACTTCAAGGCCTTCCACAAGACCTTAGCAGAAGAAATAATTAACGGGGCTGTAAGCCCCGTTAATTATTTCTTCTTCATCTTCGGATTAAAAATCCAGCTTGCAATATAACCAAAAATTATTGCTGCTGAGACCCCCGCTGCACAAGCCTGAAATCCACCTAAGAATATCCCCAAAAGTCCATTTGCGTCTATAGCCTTCTTCATTCCTTTCCACAGCACATTTCCAAAGCCTGTCAACGGAACGCTGGCTCCTGCCCCTGCATAATCCACAAGCGGCTCATACAATCCTACAGCGCTTAAAAGTGTTCCCAGACATACGAGAAGAACCATTATCCTTCCCGGCATCATTTTAGTTTTATCCATCAATATCTGTGTTAATGCACATATAACTCCACCAACAATAAAAGCTTTCACAAACATCATTTATGCATTATTCCCCTTTCCAAAATAATTCCATGGGCAATACCCGGTATGCTCCTGCCCTCATTATAGCTTACTGTGGATTGAAGGGCACCTGTCGGAACAAATAATACTCTGTTCCATTTTCCACTTCTAATCCTTTCTTCCACAAGTGTACACAAGGTAATTGCCGAACAGCCGCAGCCGCTTCCACCTGCTTTAGTATCCTCCTCGCTTCCTGCAAAAATCTCAATACCGCAGTCCATATGGCGGTCACTGATTTTATAACCGCGTTCTTTTAACAAATCAAACAATATCTTTTGTCCTACATATCCTAAATCACCAGTAATTATCATGTCATAATAATCCGGCTTTTCGCCAATATCCTTAAGGTTTGCCGCAATTAAGTCTGCTGCTGCCGGTGCCATGCAGGCTCCCATATTCATAGAATCCTTAACTCCGTAATCAACAATTTTTCCGGTTGTAAACCCCCTGACCTTCATAGAGCCCTCCTTCCTGTCAAGAAGGACTGCTCCGCAGCCTGTAGCTGTCCACGTAGATGATTCTGGTCTCTGGTTTCCATACTCTAAAGGATATCTGAATTGTTTCTCGGCACTTGCGAAATGGCTTGACGCAAGTGCAATAACACGCTCTGCCGCTCCACTGTCTACGCATAATGCCCCAAGTGAAACCGCCTCCCCCATTGTGGAGCATGCTCCATACAAACCAAATAAAGGAATATCATACTTTTTTAATCCATAAGTAGTGGCTATGAGCTGTCCCAGCAAATCTCCAGCAAATATATATCTGATATCTGCAGCATTTACATCTGCCTTTATCATTAATTTGTCAATCGTCATTTCCTGAAGTCTGCTTTCTGCCTCCTCCCAATTATTCATGCCAAACATCGGGTCTTTCACAGCCACATCAAAATAATCCCCCAATGGGCCTTCGCTTTCTTTCTCACCTGCAACTGACGCACAGCTCCTTATATATACTGGATGCTCTAAAATAGTTGTCTGCTTTCCACACTGCATATATGTGCCTCCCATTCATTGTTCATATTAGTCAGAAACAATGGTGCCCTACCTTTATAAAAGCACAAAAATAAGGATACCATATTCAATATGATATCCTTATTCAATATAATTATTCTTCTGACCATTTTCTGTTTACAGATTTTTTTCAATAACCACAGCCTGTGACAACATTTCCTTGTGCCTCTCTACAAACAGCTCCAAGTCATAATTAACTATTCCTATAAGCGGGTCAGAAACCGTCACTGTACCAGCAGACATATCATATCCAGTCAAAACCATACAGTGTTCCTGTGCTATCCAGCGTATTTCTTCTCCATCAACATACCATGCAGCAGTAAGATAAGCCTGTTCCATATACATAGTTGACCACACAACCACCGGAGTCCCTTCTGCTACATAATTAAGCAGCATCGAAAAATCAGAACCGCTTATATTCTTCGCATAATAATCACCGCCATTTTGTGATAAATATGAATTGGCTGCTGCAGTAATAGGCCCTGCAAAGCACCCGAAGGAGTTTTCGTCTCTTGGATTCCCTATAAAATAATCTCTAAAGCTTCCCTCGCCAGGATTACATTTAGGAAGATAGTAATCAGCCATAGTACCCTTGGATACAGGATATCCCAGATGATTCAATACAGTTGTAAGCGCAGTTACCTCACAGCCTGTAGGAAGCTGTGGAAGCTGTAACAGAGGTGAAACGTCAAGCCTTGCAGAATTATTAAGCACAGCCCCTTCATTAAAGTACGAATCAGCATAAACATATTCTTTTCCTTCGGAAAAGAATGTTTTTCCAGTAAGACTATTAGCTACAAAGTCTTCATTTTTTCCTGCAGAATAAGCGTCAGCTGTTTCAAACTCTGCAGCATCTTTTGTTTCTTCAATATTTTTTGATGAATTTTCTGCGACTGTTATAGTTTCTGTAGGTTTAACCTCCTCAACTGAAACCACCACATTCTTATCTCTGCTCCCAGCATCTGCCTCTTTGCTCAAAAGCACCCACACTACGATAAATATTGTAAGAAGAATTACAGCTATTACAGCAGCCACTGCACCTCTTTTTCTAGTTTTGTTTACAAGTCGCTTCTTCAATATGTATCCTCCTAAAATCAATTTAAAGACTTGCTTGCTCCCGTTGCATAATCAATTTCTATTCCCGGTTGAACATTATAGGCATATATACAGAATAAAACTGCCTCACCTCTATCCTCGACAGAGGCTCCCTCCATAATCACACCTGATGCAACCAGATTATCTCCTTCAAATACAGGTGTAACACGATAAAGCACATGATTTGATGTTTCCTTAATATAATCACCGACCATATTTTCAAATGGCAGCATACCTTCTATATTAAGATATCTGGTTCCTGTAATCAGATTCTTCCAATTGGCATTCTCCGCAGTTAACTGAAAACCAATAAGATGACACCGGTTATACAGGCTCTTTCCATCTACAGAGTCATATTGGACAGAATGCCAGCCAGTAGGTTTTACTGAACTTATAGAACCTCTCTTTTCTGTCGGCATAAGCTCTTTACCAATCTTTGCAACCGCAGTACCGCATCTTCCAAGATCATCAAGCTCACTGTAGCTTTCAAATACTTCCATACCAAATAGTGATTCGTCAAATTCCGGCTGATTATCATTGAGTGCCACATACGGATTACCATTAAACTCAGGTATATTTTCCAGATTATAACTCTCAAGACTGTCCGTCAGCTCAATCTGCGTCTTATCAGACGTATGCTGACCTCTTAACTGTACTGCACCAGCCCCTGACAGCAAAAGCAGAATAACTGCGATTCCTGCACCAAATCTGTTTCTTCTCTTTCTTAATATATGCTTATAACTTATCATTTTCCTTCTTCCATCATCACTTTTGTTTTCTAATGTATATTTCTCTAGTAATCAAATCATGTGATTTTCCGGAAAACTGGCTCGTCTCATTTATAATATACGAAGTCTTTAGAAAAAAAGTTTCTATTTTACAGTCCGCCGGATATATTTTATTCCATCTGTAGAGAATTACTTTTTCTGCCTTTTCAAAAATATCCTCATTAATTTGTGCTTCGACAAAACAGAAGTCGCTGTCACCACATCTATCCAAAAACATATCGTCAACAATAATCCGATTAGTAAATTTATTTTCCCAAGAAAAGAGAGCATAGGAATAGGAATTCATATACAGCCTTGAATCCCCCTTCTCATGCTCTATTATATGATAAATATCACTAACCACAGCCGCATCACTCGTCTGACGCCTGTGATTAAACATTGTTCCAAACTGCTTATCTGCACATACTATAATTATCATTAGCTCCTCTTCCCATTTAAGCTTTAGCTTTGCTATTGTACCATAGTTTGCAATGCCATGCAACCTGCTACAGCAGGCCGAAAGCCTTAAATATCACATATATAAGCCCCAGTACCCATGCTGTAAATATTCCATACAGAATCACCGGCCCGCCAATCTGGAAAATTCTTGTTCCTATTCCAAATACCTGCCCCTCTTTTTTAAACTCGATTGCCGGTGCCGCAACTCCATTGGCAAAGCCTGTAATTGGAACAAGGCTTCCAGCACCGCCCCAGGTAGTTATAAGCGGATAAATCCCAAAGCCTGTAAGAATAACACTTATCCCAACAAGTGTAATTGTAGTCCATAATGCTGCATTATCCTTACTTATTCCATTATTCATATACAGCATATTAACTGCCTGTCCTATACAGCATATAATTCCCCCTGTAATAAATGCTTTGATGCAATGTATAAGACAGCTTGCCTTAGGTGTTACCTCCTTTACGTATTCATTATACTGCTGATTCCGCTTTTCAATATCCACAATATCACTCTCCATTCCAGTCATTTATATAACATAAGATAATACACCAAATGTCCCACGCATTTTCCCAAAGCAATTGATAAAATCAGCCAGCCAAGACCAGCTCCAATCCTTATTCTCCTTACAAATATAGGAAGGGCCTTAATTGTCTCGGCCAGACATACCGAAAACGTACCTATAAACATTCCTGCTGCCAGACCATATAACACAATTCCCGGCAGCATTATAACTGATTTAAGAGGAAATGAAATATTAAATATAAATATAATATTTCCTGCAATTGCTCCTCCTATAATCATGTTCTCATACAGATTAAGATACTTTCTGCTGTCTGTCACCGCCGCAAACCTATTAATCAGCTGGACAAATGATAAAAGTGCAAAAAAACCTGACGCAGTAACTGCTCCGGCACCAAAGCCAAATAATATTTCCAGTATCATTTTCTTTCCTTTCCAACTGCGTCACGCCTGTCAATCAAAGCAGCATCTGCATCCTTGTCATACTTGTCCATCTCCACCTCCAAAGGCGTTGGCTCCTTTGTAAAACGCTTATTTCCAAAATGATTATAGAAAACTATAATACCCAAAGCCAGCCCCACAGCATATGAGATTTCCAAAAGCATATTCTCTCTGTGGGACTGCAGCCCGAAAATGACGTATATCTTTTCAAATATTTCCTGTGTGCCAACATCATTATTATATGCCATAATTCCATATGCGCTTCCCAAAAATGTTATGAGACACACTGAAGCAATAAGAAGGTACTGTAAGAGCCTTGAGTGTTTTTTCTGCTTAATATAATCCACGACAAAATCGTTTTCACCCATGTTATTCACTGTGATTCCCGGGTATTCCTTATTAATCAGCTCAATCACCTTCATAACAGAAAAACATATTTTTTCGGACTTAGTCTCTTTAATATGGATTAGCAGAACAGTCTTTAACTTTGCTGTAACTGCGGCGTCTGTGGAATAAATATAAGCCACGTCTGCAAGCCTTACGTCCCTGTGGTCCAGCTCTATATTCTGTTTAATCTGCAAATATACTGTTTCATTCATGACAATCCTTTCAGCCTGAGGTTTTAATGCGATAAATCTTCCATAAATCAGGATTAATATAACAAATGTACTATCTGTCAACAATGAGAGTATCTGCAATATAAAATTTTTTATTCAGCTTTTTTAATCCAGCTGGCGTTTCAGCCTTGCCAGAATCTTTTTTTCCATACGGGAAACCTGAACCTGCGAAATTCCAAGTGTTTTTGCAATTTCATTCTGGGTCTTCTCATCAAAGTAACGCATGACTATAAGCTTTCTGTCATTTTCCGGAAGCTTATCCAGCACATCGTGAACCACCAGGGAATCCACAAGTGCGTCATTTTCATTTTTATTTTCTTCAATTTTATCAATCAAAAGGATTTCACTGCCATCTCCCTGATAAATTGTCTTATACAAAGACTCAACATCGGCTGAGGCCTCGAATGACATAACTATATCGCATACGTCCAGCCCGGTTTTTTGTGCTACCTCCTCAATTGTCGGCTCCCCTGACTTTTCCTTTCTAAGTTCTTCAATTGCTCTTGCCGATTTCACTGCATTTTCCTTTAGGGTTCTGCTCACCTTAATCATTCCATCATCGCGTAGAAATCTTTTAATCTCTCCGGCAATCATCGGAACTGCATAAGTTGAAAAACATACATCAAAGGAAACGTCAAATTTGTCAATTGCTTTCATAAGCCCAATGCTTCCAATCTGGAATAAATCTTCCTGTTCATATCCCCTTCCTGCAAATCTTTTTACTATGCTCCATACAAGTCCCATATTCTGAAGAACCAGCTGCTCTCTCGCTTTATCATCTCCACCATGTGCCTTAACTATCAGCTCTTTTGTATGATACATAGTCTCTGCCATAGCATCACACCTGCGCTCCTATTCTTTTTGTCATTGTCACAGTAGTTCCTTTATTCCTTGCTGAATCCACTTTCAAGTCATCCATAAAGGCCTCCATAAAAGAAAATCCCATTCCTGAGCGTTCAAGCTCGGGCTTTGTGGTAAACAGCGGCTCCATGGCCCTGTCAATGTTCTCAATCCCCACTCCGTCATCATGAATCTCAACCATAAATACACTGCCTGTAATCATGCATTTCATTGTGATTATTCCGCCAGCTCCATTATAGCCATGCACAATACTATTAGTAACCGCCTCCGATACTGCTGTCTTTACATCTGCAATCTCCTCAACAGTAGGGTCAAGGCCTGTGCAAAAAGCTGCTGCTACGATTCTTGCAAACCCTTCATTTTCTGATTTTGCTTCAAATGCCACCTCACAGAAATTATCATACTGATTACTTTTCATTGCCACTGCCCCCTTTTTGATGATTAATTGCCTGATTCAAGCTCTCATATATTCCAACAATTTTATGCAGGCCTGAAATCAGAAGAATCCTCTGTATGCTTTCATTAGCTCCAACTATGGATATATCTCCAAAATCCCTGATTTTTTTATATCTGCCCATTATAAGACCTATACCTGCACTATCCATAAAATCAATTTTGGAAAAATCAATTATTATTCTGTAAACACCTCTTTTGTCAATAATCCCATCAATCACGCCTCTCATTTCTTCTGCCAGATGATGATCAAGCTCTGCATTGAGGCTGATAATAAGATTCCCCTTAGAAACCATGTATATGTAATCCATATGCTGCATTTCATTTTCTTCATTTGTAAATGTTTTTTCTGTTTTCTCCATTCCTTTACTCCTCACTATTTTTACTCATTAACATGCAAAAACCAGTGAAGCAGATCAGCTTCACCGGTTTTTTCTGTCGTATTTTTTATAATTTGTCAGTGTGAATTTACATAATTTCTTGCCTCAGATGCATAGCTGCTTGAAGCGAAATCATTAACGATGTACTGGTAGTAAGTCTTGGCCTTGTCTGTCTGATTAAGAGCCACATAGCATTTTGCGGCATAATATATGGCATTGACATTAGTCTTGTCACATTTATATGCATTGACAAAATACGTTACTGCAGTGTCAAAGCTTGACTTCCTGTAATCTGCTGTACCTTTATTGTAAAAATCTGCTGCAGCACCTGGCATAACAGCTGTAGCAAGAGTTGTATATAACGTCTTTGCTTCATCTGTCGGCAGGGCACTTACATCAATATCAACCAGATATCCTGCTGCACCAGTCTTATCATTGGCAATATATGAATTGGCAGCCTGTATGACTGCATTCAAAAGCTTGTTGCTTCCACCTGTTCCACTAACCTGTGACAGCTGCTGTTCTAAGCTTTCCTTTTGTCCTGTAATATCCTGAAGCTGCTTAGTAATGTTATTAAGCTCCACATTTCCTGATGAAAGCTGTTCACTGTATTCAGTAAGACTTCTGTTATAATCCTCCGTCAGTCCCTTATATCTTGCAGGCATAACCAAAAACCATATTAAGGCCGCACCAATGACCGCCCCGGCTAATATAGTAATTATTGTGATAGCCCCATTGCTTGGCTCTTTATAAGATGCTCTTGGTATTATAACATCATTGCCATTAAGCGCTTTTGTATCCGCTTCATAAGCCCGCTTCTTTGGAAGAAAGCTTCCCTGGGAATCCTTAACAGACGTAATGCTTTCAATCTCTGACAGATACTTAAGTGTAAGGGTGTTGTTTCTGTCAATCTTTTGCACGGCATTAAGGCATTTTTTAGCCCGTCCATATTCTTTATCCTTAATATAAAGCAGTGCAAGGAGCTGCTGCGCCTTAATTAGTTTAGGATTCTGTGTTATAACCTTCTTAAGCTGTATAACAGCCATATCAAAATTCCCCTCTCTGGCATATAAAAGGGACTGGTTATATTTTTTTATCGTGTTGGAAATCATTTCAAATCTATTCTGATTCGACTGGATTTTTTTAATATATGACCCCGCCGGATTATTATCTGCTTCTATGTTCTTGCTTATCACCCACTGACTGAGGGCTTCCACCACGTCCCCCATCTCACAGAATACAAGCCCAAGAAGATTTCTTGCTTCTATATTTCTTTTATTAATTGCAATACTTGTCTTAAGACTTTCCACTGCTCCTGACAGATCCCTTACCTTTGCTTTTGCAAGTCCAAGATTATAATACGCATTGGAAACTCTGGCCGCTTTCCTGTAAACTGAAACGTCCGCACCGCATCTGCCGCAGACGCTGCTGTCTGAAAGTACGCCTCCACATTTATAACATCTCATATTCCACCTCAATCTAAAAGTTATTACGCCCGCTTTTCTTTTACCACATCTTCCACAAGCTTATTAATCAAGTCTGTAATATCAGGCACATCATTGTTATATATGGCATCTTCTGCTTCTTCAACCTCCAGACTTGGCTGGAATTTTTTGATTTCTTCATCAAAATTTATCATAATTAGCTTTTCGCCTCCATACTTTCTACTTTTTTAAATATTCTTTGATTTCCCCTGCAAGATATAGCGAACCTGCACAAAACATCAAGCCTTCCTTATTCTTTTGTCCATATTCAAATGCATCTGTGACACTTTCAAATTCATATACTTCAATATCACGGTTGTGCAGAAATCCTGAAGCAATTTTCTCCTTTGACAGCTGTCTTTTGCCTCCTGTCTGCGCTACAAGCACCGATTTAAAATGTCTGCAGCCTTCTAAAATCTTAATCATTCTCCCATAATCCTTGTCACTTACCACAGAAAACAGAAGAACTGCCGATACCCCTCTCTTTTGGCAGATTTCATCAGCGGTTTCAACAAATGCAGCAATGCCCTGCGGATTGTGGGCCCCATCTATATATACATCTGTAAGAACCTCCTCCATTCTGCCCGGCCAGTACATCTTTCTTACTCCCTTGTCAATCCCTTCCTGACACAGATATGTACCAGTACGTCTTGCAGCCACCGAAGCCGCTGTCAATGCCAATGACGCATTCATAACCTGATATAATGCGGCTGTGGTTATGGAAAAACAATTACATTTATAATACTCATTATGAAGGGAAAAATCAATATGATTTCCTGTGTTTCTTATAATTTCATAATCCCCAGCTGAAACCGGAACAGCCATGCTCCTTAAATCTGCTGCCGTACTCTCGATAATGCCGCTTACAGCTGGATTGTCATTACAATAAATAACTGGTATTCCTTCTTTAATTATGCCTGCCTTCTCTGCCGCTATTTTTTCTACAGTGTCTCCCAGTATGGCTGTATGCTCAAGGCTTATAGTAGTAATCACAGACACCACCGGCTTTTCTACTGCATTAGTTATATCCAGCCTCCCCCCAAGGCCTGTTTCCAGAACTATAAAATCAACTTTTTCCTGAGAAAAAATAATCATTGCCATTGCAAATATATAATCAAAATATGCAGCCTTAAAATCAGGTTCCTGCTGCCTAATCTTTTGCTCCGCCTCTCTTACAAGAATAAAGCTTTTTATAAACTGCTCTTTTTCAGCCATCTGTCCATTTATCTGGATTCTTTCCCTGATATCAACAAGGTGGGGAGAGGTAAAAAGTCCCACCCTGTATCCGCACTCTTTAAATATTGAAGCAGTATAAGCACAGACAGAGCCTTTTCCATTAGTTCCTGCCACATGGATAATCTTCTGCCCCTCCTGTGGATATCCTAGCTGTCTTAAAAGCTTTCTGCCTCTGCTCACACCTGTATCGTTAGTATATTGGTTTATTTTGTCAAGGTATTCTACAATACTGTTATATTTCTCATCTACCATTTTAATCAATACTATTCCTTTTTTGATATATTCAAAATCATTCTATCCTTTAATTCTATTACAGCTGCTTTACCCTGTGCTGTAAAACAATAGAATATAATTCTGTCTTCAGCCTGTCCATCTTTATAATCTGCAGGATTTTGTGCTTCATGAAGCTCCTTTAACCTGCTTTCAATATTCAACTGCTCCTCACGCGTTAAGTTAATCGCCACATATGAAACAGCTTCGTCACTAAACTTAAACTTATAAAAATATGTATTCCAGCTTGACTTCAGCCTTTTAATACGCTGGCCTGCAGTCTCCATAAGAACAAGCCTTGCACAATCAAAATCCTTCTGGAGGCTGTCATTTTCCCTGCTGGTTTCCTCTGTTTTCTCCTCCTGTTTTTTTAATCTTTCTTTAAGTTTATAATACTCAGTCTCCGCCTGGTCAAGATTTCTTTTCGTCTCATTGACGCTGGCATAATATGCTTTGCTTTCCACATCACTCTTACGCCCTTCGTAATACTCCTGCTTTTTGCTTTCAAGCTCCGAAAACTTGTCTTTTTGAAGCTCAAGCCTCTGTTCGCATTCTTTAAACCTCTCCTCATCTTTTTGCTGCTGTGCTCTCTGTCTTTCAAGCTCCTGTCCGGTTTGTTCCAGTTTTTTAATCCTTTTATTCTGGGCAAGCATCATATCCTTAAATTCCTGCTCACTCTGCAAAAATGCAGCCTTCTGTTTGGCAGGAATATAACCCGGCAATTCCTCCCGGCTCACTGCATATTTGGCAGCCGCATGTTCTCCTGCCACCCATATTATCCTTGCAAGCTGCATTCTTCCCGGCCTTTTCAACCCTTTCATTGCCATAAGGATTGTCCATACCTCTGCCCCCGCAGTATCAAAAGCTTCCCTGCCCAGAAGTCTCAGTACAATCTCAAGATTTTTTGTTCCTCTCTCGCCTCTTAAAACCCTTCCAACACCTGTTCCGTTAAACTCCACCGGTCTAAGCTGCTGCTGGAGCTGTCTTTTAGTATCCATTGAAACTGCATTCATTCTGCTCTGAATCAGCTTATCTGACACAGCTGCCTGTTTTGCGTCCTCTTTTATTAGCTGGCTGTGCAGTGTCTTTAAAAACGCATTGTTATATTCTATGATTATTTCGTCCATTTTATTCGCAACTGGCTTATATTTTTCAATTGAAAATACTTTTGCAGCCTCATCTGTAATAACCTTGGTTAATCTTATGTCAGATTCATCATCACCAAGCCCTGCCGCTGACAGTTCTCTGGCAGCCTTAACAATTATCTGTTTTAACTGGCTTATAAGTGAACCCCTGTCCTTTATTTTTAACTCCAGACAGCCCTCCCTTACCATATCAGACATTTTCTTCACATCATATTCAAGGACTGCTTTCCCTCCAAGGCTTTCCGTAAATGCATTGGCAAGCTCTTTTATGCCACCCATAAAACGAAATCCAGTTTCCTTAACGGCATTAGAAAGTGTAGCATTTTCAAAAAGCGCTGTCTGAAGACGCAGCTCATCATCTGTAAACTTATTAATTTCATCAAACAAATTCACCATGTATTTCTCCATTCCTGCCGCAGGCTTAAACAGCTTTAGCTGCTGCCACAAAATCTTCTCTAATCATTATACCACCTTATACTGCATAAGCATACAATTGATATAACGGCTGAACTATTACAAAAAGTAAGCCCGGAATATCCTCATAAGAGAAACTCCAGACTTACTTCCTATGCATCACACGATAACAATCTGTTTTTATTTTGTTATTTTAAACGTAGCCAGAATTGAATCACCCTCTGGCAGGTCTGCCGCATAATCATCTGCTCCGGCTGAAAATGTTGTAACATAAGCATTACCATTGCTGACAACATAAAGCTGCTTTACCATATATGAGAATCCGCTCTCTGAAACATCACAGGTAAGAGTATATGCTTCTTCTCCATTAACAGTAACCTTCTGCGTACCTGTAATTTTAAATGCAGGCTCACTTGCAAACTGACGTTTCGCTGCCTCACAATAGGTCTCTGCTGTAATAGCTGAACCATAAGCACTTACATCTTCGATAACTACATTGAAATTAGTCGTAAAATTTCCTTTTGAATTAGCATTCAGCATAACCATATCACTTGCTTCGCTGGATGATGCTACCCAGTTAGCTGGAAATGTAAGTGAATACCCCGTTCCTTTGACCTCAGTTCCTGTAGCTGGTACAGCAATAGTCTCTGCCGTATTTGCTGGTGTTGTAGCTTCTGCAGTCTTAGTTTCATCACTAAGTGTAGGGGTTGCTACTGTTGTAGCTATAATCGTGCTTTCTTTGCTGTCGCCGCAGGCCATAAGCAAAGATGCTGCCATTACGCACAAGCAGACCATTAATTTCTTAACACTCCTCATATTATTACCTCCTGAATATTTATTTGCAAATGTGTCCTTCACACCGCAATCTTTTTCTTATTTTAAATCATTTCTTTCACATAAGCAAGCCGCATAAAAATATATTATAATGCCTGACACAAAGAAATGGATTTTTGTATAAAATCATAAAGCAGGCCCCCTTATAAAAAGAAGCCTGCTCTATATATATTACATATTGTTATGGTTTATGATTAGCAGACACCATGAGCCAGCATAGCGTCAACAACCTTCTGGAAACCAGCGATGTTAGCGCCTGCAACGTAGTTGCCTTCCATACCGTACTGCTTAGCAGCATCATCGATATTGTGGTAAATGTTAACCATGATGTTCTTTAACTTAGCATCTACTTCTTCAAATGTCCAGCTAAGTCTTTCGCTGTTCTGGCTCATTTCAAGAGCTGATGTAGCAACACCACCTGCATTAGAAGCCTTACCACAGATGAATAATACACCGTTGTTCTGTAAGTATTCTGTAGCATCAAGTGTTGTAGGCATGTTAGCACCTTCACATACTGCCTTACATCCGTTAGCAACTAACTGCTTAGCATCATCTAATAATAATTCATTCTGAGTAGCACATGGTAATGCAATATCACATTTAACTGACCATACGCCACGACCTTCATGGTATTCAGCACTCTTTCTTGCAGCTGCATACTCTGTAAGTCTTGCTCTCTTAACTTCCTTAACTTCTCTAAGAAGTTCTACATCGATTCCTTCTGAATCATAAATCCAGCCTGTTGAATCTGAACATGTAACAACCTTAGCACCCATCTGCTGTGCCTTCTGGATTGCATAGATAGCAACGTTACCAGCACCTGAAACAACGCAGGTCTTACCTTCCATTGATTCACCATGGCACTTCATAAGTTCCTCTGTAATGTATAATAAGCCATATCCTGTAGCTTCTGTTCTTGCTAAAGAACCGCCATATGAAAGTCCCTTACCTGTAAGAACACCTTCGAACATGCCTCTGATTCTCTTATACTGTCCAAACATGTATCCGATTTCTCTTGCACCTGTTCCGATATCACCAGCAGGAACATCGACATCAGCACCAATATACTTGCAAAGCTCTGTCATAAAGCTCTGGCAGAATGCCATAATTTCTCTATCTGACTTGCCCTTAGGATCAAAGTCAGAACCACCCTTGCCACCGCCAATTGGAAGACTTGTGAGTGAATTTTTGAAAATCTGTTCAAATCCTAAGAACTTGATAATTCCCAGATTAACTGATGGGTGAAGTCTAAGTCCTCCCTTGTATGGTCCAATTGAATTATTGAACTGTACACGGAATCCTCTGTTAACCTGAACCTTTCCCTTGTCATCTACCCAAGGTACTCTAAACATAATAACTCTGTCAGGCTCTGTAATTCTTTCTAAGATTGCATTCTTTCTGTAAACTTCTTCGTTTGCTTCAACAACTGGTCTTAATGAATTAAGGACCTCTGTAACTGCCTGTAAAAATTCAGGCTGATCTGCATTTTTCTTAGCTACTAAGTCTAAGACTTCATCAACATATCCCATAACCTTAAATACTCCTTTTCTTTTATCTTTCTTTTAAGTAAAACTAAAGATTATTCTTTCACGGTTTATTATAATAAAGTGACTTAATTTTTGCAAG
>JAUNPT010000191.1 GCA_030536565.1 Eubacteriales bacterium
TTCCATCAGCTGGAATTTCAGGTTTTATGGTACTATTCTCTTTTCTATGACCCTTACAGCTTTTCGCTGTAATCGTTGTTCCCTCTTGCGGAGAGAACTTCTATATTTTAGCATCTTGTTTTTTCAATGTCAAGCTCTTTTTGAACTTTTTTAAAAAAACTTTTATGCGAAGTGGTGATTTCTCACTCACTTGCTGTCTCACTTGCGACAGCTTCATTATTATACGACGATGCTTTATGAATGTCAATACCTTTTCTAAACTTTTTTCGCATTCTTGAGTTGTAAAATAAAACGCATAGAACAAATGAACTTTTAAAGGGGGATTTCACATGACACATGAGCAACGCTCCAAACTGATGGAGCTTGCAACAAAAGCTTTTCGTTTTAATTATTGTCTTGGTTATTCAGATGGTGCAAAGCATCCTTATGAGTTTATGTCTGAATTTGAAAATCAAGACCCGGAATTTGATTTTATTAACTTTCTGTACAATGCATTTGAGGTTGAGGAGGATATGAAAAATGAAGAAAAATAACATGCTTTTAGTTGGTTTCACAGTGCAGGGTTGTGACCTGCGTGATGGTTCTACTTTTGAAGATTTTACGGCAAAAGTTATTTCCAGTTCTATCTCAGACGCTGAGCATGAAATTTACCGAGAATATGGCAAATTAGGATTTACAGATTTAAGTATTACTCGTGAAGATATATTTGAATTTAATCTTTCCAGTTTGCACCATTTCTTTAAAAGTGGCAATTTCAAAGATTTGGGGGTAATTCAAAAATGATGGAATGGCAAAAAGATAAATTACTGTACTATATTGGCTGTTTAGACCGTTCATCTTTCGGTTATGGTCTTGAAGTGGGTGCTGATATATTTTCCCGCCATGAGCGTGATTGCTCGATTGCTGAACGTGATGAACGGCACTATCAGGATTTAGACCAGTTATTGAGCTTTGTTCATTCGATTTATGAAGGTGAATCCCATGCGACTACCTAAAAAAGAAAAACCCTTCCCCCGCCTGACCTTAACCTTCGAGGAACTGAGAAAGCTCTATAACGATGCGGTCTTTCAGGAAGAATACAATGATATGCTCCCCTGGGTTCATATCGGTACAGATGGAGACCGTATTATTATCTATCAAACGCCTGTCTATCTCGGACAGGAAATTCATTATCATTTTAATACAAAAGATAAATAAAAAGAAGAAAAGGAGAAAAACGTATGACAGAATATGCAATTGTAGGTGTAAAAATGGTGGATTTTAAGGACAAGGAAGGCAACGCCATTAAAGGGGCTTCCCTTTACATTGTCTCAAAAGACAAGAGTGTGATCGGCATGAAAGCCCAGAAAATCTGGTTGAATGAAGACATTTGTGACATGCTTGATTTTGATCTGACAAAATCCGTTAACCAGAAGCTGCATGTATTTTTCAATGAATACGGCAAAGTTGCCGACATTCAATTGATCGCATAACATGGCCGCGGATATTATGATTCAATATGAGCTTGTGATCTCCGGTTTATTGTTCGGCGGTATCCTCGCTCTGATTGTGGCCATTGAATGGAGTAAAATACATTGAATGCAGAATTGTTTATCTTTTTTATCCAGGGGATGGGCCTAGGCTTTACCTTTGGAATTGGTGTTTGGTTGTTAGCTTTTGCGCTCCGTGCTCCACTGGTAGCGTTTAAGAAAGCAATAAGTTAAAGAGAAAGGAGAACCGCTTATGTCAAGTGAAACCCTTACTGGCATTCAGGGCATTTTTACCACTGCGGCCACCCAGATGGGCGGCATGATGGTACCTGTCTTAACCGCTGGTGTCGCAATCGCCATCGGCATTCTGGCTTTTACCATTGGTAAAAAGCTGCTCAAAAAATCTGTATCTTAAAGAAAGGAGTTAACACATGCCTACTGTTTTAGAAGAAACCCCCTCCATGATTGATAGCATTGGCGCGATTTTCATCGGCGCTGCCAGTCAGATGGGCGGTATGATGGTACCGGTCTTAACCGCCGGTGTCGCTGTTGCCATCGGCATTCTGGCTTTTACCATTGGTAAGAAGCTACTGAAAAAGTCTGTAAACTAGGAATAATCTTTAATCCCCCAGCCTGTCGGCCTTCCTCTTAGGTTGGCTGTCAGGCTTTCTTATTACACGTGGGAAGGTAGCTTAAGTGGTAAAGTCTGGCGCGCGCATAACAAGATTCACTCAGGGTTTGTCGGTTCGAATCCGGCCCTTCCTGTTTAGGTTGGCAGACAGGTTTTTTTATCTTATAGAAAAGATTATTATCATACTTGCCAAGGCATATATAAAAATTAAAGCTGACATGTAAGACGCAAAGTAATAGATGATTTTAACAATTATGTAGCTGTCAATATAATATTCAATTTTGTTGAAAAACCTAATGTTAATTTTATTATGCCTAGTCAAAGATATTAATATAAAAAAGATTATTATTGGTGAAAGAATTACTAATATTAGTGGCATTATATTTTACCCCTTTTTTTATCAATTATAACATGTAATGAAAGGTATGCAAATATGGAAATGAAATTAAATAGAAATGTCTTTTTAAAAGCGATGTCTTTGTTGCTTTGCTTTTATATTGGGATTGTTCCTTTTTTTCAGCCCAAAAAAGTTAAGGCTGTTATTGGCGTGGATGATGCTATTTTAGCTACAGTTGGTGTTATATCTACTGCTTTGTTTGCATCTGGATATATTCAAAGAACAGTATTTTCTCAAGAAGATTTAAATAAAATCAATGCGGAAGTAACTACTAATCTGCAAACTGCTTTTCCTGAACCTAAAGATTATGATGAACAATTAAATATCTTTCAAAATATAAATCATAAACTTCTTAATGGCGAGGAAGTCGACTGGAGCAAATACAGCGGGAAAGCCCTGTACGCTGTTTTAAAGGGCGTGGTCGATGTGGTATGGCCTTATGATTACGATACAAACAGGCCAGCAGGAACAACTAACATGCTTTATATGGGTGAAACATCTGAATACGCTGTTTATTTGGATAATTATTGGAAAAAATGTCAAAGTAAATTATATGGCAAATGGTATGTTGATGGTAATACTGTAAAATAT
>JAUNPT010000192.1 GCA_030536565.1 Eubacteriales bacterium
CAATCTGTGGAACACCTCTTCTTGCTGGTGGAATACCATCAAGTCTGAACTGTCCAAGTGACTTATTATCCTTCGCAAACTGTCTTTCACCCTGTACTACGTTAATATCAACGGCTGTCTGGTTATCTGCTGCTGTAGAGAATACCTGACTCTTCTTTGTAGGAATTGTTGTATTTCTCTCAATAAGTCTTGTAGCAATGCCACCCATTGTCTCAATTGAAAGAGAAAGTGGTGTAACATCAAGAAGTAGAATTTCACCAGCACCTGCATCACCTGCAAGCTTACCACCCTGAATAGAAGCACCAACAGCTACACATTCATCTGGGTTAAGAGTCTTGCTTGGCTCATGACCTGTTAAAGCCTTTACCTTATCCTGAACAGCTGGGATTCTTGTTGAACCACCAACTAACAATACCTTTGAAAGCTCTGAAGCTGTAAGACCTGCATCATTTAATGCATTTCTAACTGGCTCAGCTGTCTTTTCAACTAATTCATGTGTCAGCTCATCAAACTTAGCTCTTGTAAGAGTCATATCAAAATGCTTTGGACCCTCAGCTGTTGCTGTAATATATGGAAGGTTAATATTAGTCTGTGAAGCAGATGATAATTCCTTCTTAGCCTGCTCTGCAGCAACCTTTAATCTCTGGAGAGCCATTGTATCCTTTGAAAGGTCAACGCCTTCCTTTGCCTTAAAGTCATCTAACATATACTGTGTAATAACATTATCAAAGTCATCACCACCAAGCTTGTTGTTACCAGCTGTTGCAAGAACTTCGATAACACCATCACCGATTTCGATAATAGATACATCAAATGTACCGCCACCTAAATCGTATACCATAATCTTCTGCTCATGCTCATTATCAAGACCGTAAGCTAATGCTGCTGCTGTAGGCTCGTTTATAATTCTCTTAACTTCAAGACCTGCAATCTTACCAGCATCCTTAGTAGCCTGTCTCTGGGCATCGTTAAAGTAAGCAGGAACTGTAATAACTGCCTCTGTTACCTTCTCACCTAAGTAGTTCTCAGCATCTGCCTTTAACTTCTGTAAAATCATTGCTGAAATTTCCTGTGGTGTGTACTTCTTGTCATCGATTGTAACCTTGTAATCTGTACCCATATGTCTCTTTATTGAGGATATTGTCTTGTCAGCATTAGTTACCGCCTGACGTTTAGCAGGATCACCTACTAATCTTTCACCATTCTTTGTAAATGCTACAATAGAAGGTGTTGTACGAATACCCTCTGTGTTAGTGATAACTACTGGCTTACCACCTTCCATTACTGCAACACATGAGTTTGTTGTACCTAAATCAATACCAATAATTTTTCCCATGATAAAACTTCCTTTCTTTGGCTTACTGCCATCTCTTTTTTATAAACTATTTTTTAGTAAATAACTACCAACTAACCTGGGGAGAAATTGCCAAAGGCAATTTGCTCTCAAGTTGCGAACTAATTTGCAACTTTGACCATACTATGACGAATTACTGTATCGCGGTATGTGTAACCCTTTTCAAATTCTTCAACAACAATACTTTCACCAACTGAATCATCGTCTACATGCATCACTGCATTGTGAAGGTCTGGATTAAACTCAAGCCCCACCGCTTCAATTGGGAGAACTCCTGAATCTTCAAGCATTTTCATAGTCTGTTTATATACCATATCCATGCCCTTTGCAAATGGAGTTTCAAGTTCTTCGTCTGAAACCGTCTTAAAGCCTCTTTCAAAATTATCAATAATTGGAAGCAGCTTCTTTATAATATCAGAAGCTCCCATTTCAAACATTAAAGATTTTTCCTTTTCAGTTCGCTTTCTGAAATTATCGAACTCAGCCATCTGACGTTTGACTTTATCCTGAAGTTCTTCGATAACACTATCCTTGGAATCCTTTTTTGACGTCTTTTCTGAATCTATCTTCGGGTCTGCAGATTCTGACTGAATATCTTCCTGCACTACATCGTCATCTGCCGATGTATCTATGCCATCGTCTTCTGCTTCTGCAGTTTTTGCGGCATCAGCGTCTGTTTTAACTTCCTGTGTAACAGCTTCGTCTGCTTTTTTCTTTTCTTCTTTTTTAGAATTATTATTCTTAGACACCTTTTTACCAACCTTTCCTACGTTTTCTTAAATGCATCATCTAACTGTGTGCGAATAGACTTCAAGGTTTCTACGACCTTTTCGTAGTCCATTCTCTTTGGCCCGATGATACCGATTGTTCCCTTCATTCCATCCTGCAATTCATATGTTGCAGTAACAACACTGCAGTCCTTCATGGATTCAACCGGTGTTTCATTTCCTATATATACCTGAATACCATGGTTTTCATCATCTGTCTCAGTCTCATCTTCTTTTACAAGACCTGACAGACTTTGTTTTTCTTCCAGGGTATATATAAGCTCACTCGCTTTACTGGAATCACTCAGCTCTGGATACTTAAAAATGTTGGTAGCACCACTGGTATATATTTTAAGATTATCAGCATTGCTAATTGTCTCAACTATTGCATCCAGTACCTCTTTAATAATCTGAGTATGCTCCCCTGCCTGATTTTCCATTTTTGCAATAATACTCATATTCATCTGCTCTAATGTAAGTCCCGTAAGACTTGTATTAAGCAAAATGTTAAGCTTCAGCATATTCTCCTGTGAGATTTCCTCACTTACAGTTATTACCTTGTTACGAATCATATTTCCGTCCATAACAATAACTGCCAGAAGCTTATTAGGCTCTAATTGTGAAAGCTGTACGAACTTTAGCTTATTGCCCTTAACCTGCGGAGTTGTTATCATTGATGCATAATTAGTATCCTTGGCAAGCACGCGGGCAACCTTTTGAAGGAGTTCTTCAACTCTGTCAACCTTTTCTGACAAAACATCTTTCATTGAGCTTACTTCTTTTTCTCTGTCGCTTACCTGTATTTCGCGGTTATCAAGCTCCTGCTCCT
>JAUNPT010000193.1 GCA_030536565.1 Eubacteriales bacterium
TGGTAAAAATATACTTGCGAACAATTTGCAGTTTATGTATAATGATATGTACGCTTTTGCAGATGTGAATGCGTTTGTGTAAACATGTTTTTTTAATAGAGGTTTCAATATGGTTAACAAAGGATTATTGATTGTTTTATCTGGTTTTTCAGGTGCAGGTAAGGGTACTGTTGTAAAACGAATGATGGAACTACATAATGAATATGCGTTGTCTATTTCCGCAACAACCCGTTCTCCAAGAGAGGGAGAGGTTGATGGAAGGGAGTATTTCTTTAAGTCTGTTGATGAATTTAAACAGATGATTGCAAAGAATGAGCTTATTGAATATGCCCAGTATGTAAGCAATTACTATGGAACCCCTAAGGCATATGTTGAAAAACAGCTTGAAGAAGGCCGGAATGTTATTCTTGAAATTGAGATTCAGGGAGCCTTAAAGATTAAAGAAATGTTTCCAGACACAGTTCTTATGTTTATTATACCGCCAACAGCTAAGGAGTTAGAAAACAGACTCCGGGGCAGGGGAACAGAGGACGATGCAGCGATTAAGGCACGTTTAAAGAGGGCAGTTGAAGAATCTCTTGGCGTTGAAAGCTATGATTACATTATAACTAACGATGAGGTAGATTTGTGCGTTGAAAGGATTCATGATATTGTAACAGCTGAGAAGTGTAAAGCTTCAAATAACATCGAAATAATTAATAATATAAGAGAAGAACTTAATATCTTCTCGGAAGGAGAATAATATATGTTACATCCATCTTATACAGAGTTAATGGCAGTAGTAAACAGTGAAGTGGAGGAAGGCGAACAGCCATTAGTACAGAGCAGATATTCAATCGTTAAGGCTACAGCAAACAGAGCTAAGGAAATTATTGCTGCAAGGACTATTGAAGAAAGACTTGCTAAGGTGCCAGAAAGCAAGGAAGGTAAAACAGAGGAAAACAGCCTTACAAAGGACGAGGCAAGAACACTTGATATTGGACAGCCTTTAGTTGCACATGCTGACAATATGAAACCATTATCAATTGCTGTTGAAGAATTGTATGAAGGAAAGATTAAGATTATCAGCAATGGTGATGAAAACGAAAAAATGTAATTTTAAGTAATTTTAGCGGCGTTGGAGAAAGTCTTGCGCCGCTTAATTTTATGTTCAGGTTATATGGAGGAGAGAATAAATGGCAAAATCAACATTTAACGAAACAGACAAATCAATTCAATGTCCTTATGCATTAAATTGTGGTGCCTGTTCTTATGCTGGTATGACATATGAAGGGGAATTAAAGGTAAAAGATGCCCAGATTAAAAAAATATTTGAAGGTTTATGTGATTTTCCACATATTAATGGAATGTACAGACCTGTTTATTATAGAAACAAGGTTCATGCGGTTGTAAGCGGGAATAAGGAAAATCCAATCATTACCGGGACTTATGAGGAGGGAACCCACAATGTTGTTGCAGTAAAACAGTGTCTTATTGAGGATAAGCAGTGCAATGATATTATGGACACGCTCCGAAGCCTGTTTGTTTCATTTAAATATAAGCCATATGATGAAGACACAAAGAGGGGTTTTATTCGGCATATATTGATGCGAAAGGGTTTTTCCACTAAGGAAATTATGGTTGTTCTTGTAACGGGTGAGGTTATGTTCCCGTCTAAGAATAATTTTATTAAGGCGTTATTAGAGGCACATCCAGAGATAACCACCATTGTTCAGAATGTGAATAATATGGGCAGCAGTATGGTTTTAGGCAGCCGAAGCATTGTTTTATATGGCAAAGGATACATTGAAGATGTGCTTTGTGGTTTCCGCTTCAGAATCAGCCCATCTTCATTTTATCAGATTAATCCGGCTCAGACGGAGAAGCTTTACAAGGCTGCAATTAAAATGGCAGACCTTACAAAGAAGGATACATTAATTGACGCATATTGCGGAATTGGCACAATAGGAATTGCTGCTTCAAAAAGTGCCGGACAAGTTATTGGTGTGGAATTAAATAGGGAAGCAGTTCACGATGCACAGATAAATGCACAGCTTAATAATATCTCAAACATAAAATTTGTTAATGAGGACGCAGGAGAATTTCTTGTGGCCTATGCTGCCAGACATAAGGCGGACGTTGTTATCATGGATCCTCCGCGGAGTGGAAGTACACCGGAGTTTTTAGATTCGCTTATTAAAATCACACCTTCACGAATTGTTTACATTTCCTGTAATCCAGAAACGCAGGCAAGAGACCTTAAGGTGCTGGTTAAGGGGGGTTATGAAATAAAACAAGCTGCGGCTTATGATTTGTTTCCACATACTTCGCATGTGGAGTCGGTAGTATTGATGTCAAGAAAAGAAAAATAAGTGCCAGAAAGTGGCGTGTTTACGGGCTTTTTCGGAAGTTGGGATAAGAAGCCTAACTCCTGAAAAGGCTCGGTTATTTTATATGGAAACATATCTACTGCGAAAATGTGTGTCAGGTTGTGACCTCGGATTAGATAACGCAAATTGAGTGTGTGGATTAGATGTCAGGCATTTTTTGGAAGTTACAAAAAAGTGGCAACAAATCCGGCAACTCGATACTAAAGGCATTTTCGGACAGTGGATTAGATGTTAGGAGGAAGATAAAAATGGACAAGTTATTATGTCTTCTTGAAAAGTATAGGTGCCATTTGAAGCGAGGAAATAAAACAAGTGCAGAGTTTCTTAATGAAAACTATTCTGAATATATTAATGATGTAAGAGAGGCATTGACACCAGAAGATAATCAACTGGTCGGAGCAGAAATGTGTAGAATGGTATCAGAGCAAATAGATTCAATTGAGAAAAATGCAAATCTATTAGTTGAGGTATTAGAACTGTATAACAAAGGCAAAATTGTATCTGCGTCACATAATGCTTTTGAAGTGTTTGAGAATATGAAACCGATATTAATGCAGAGTTATTCTGGT
>JAUNPT010000194.1 GCA_030536565.1 Eubacteriales bacterium
AACAACCATGATTTTTATCACTTATTAAATGAACGTGGTTTAATATACCTAATTAAAGATGCACTTATAAATTCCATGGGGCTTAATCCCGAATGTGAGAAATCGGAAGCATATATAAAAGCCTTTGCAGCTTATGCTATATATGGCTGGATTGAAACATGGTTTCAAAGAGGTATGAAAGAGTCAGCTGATGAGATAGCTGAGATGTTTAAGATGTTTGGGTTATAGCAGACGTGATTTTTCTAAGTAAAAGAGAAAACGGTGGTCTGCCGCACTAACTTCACTTAGTGCGGCAGACCACCGTTTTCAATCCAGCATGCATACTGACATGTAAATTAATTCAATCCCTTACTTAACCACAATATTCATAATCTTACCCTTGATATAAATTTCCTTTACAATTGTCTTTCCTTCAATTGCTCTTGCAACTCCTGGTACTTCCTTAGCCTTTGCCTTAGCTGATGCGTCGTCCTCATCAACCGAAAGCTCAACTGTCCCTCTCACTTTACCATTTACCTGAACACCGATAGTAACTGTATCCTCAACAAGAGCTGCTTCATCATATTCTGGCCACTTCTCATATGCAATTGTATTATCGTGACCCAAAAGCTGCCACATTTCCTCACCAACGTGTGGACATATACATGAAAGCATTTTGACAAAGCCTTCTGCGTATTCTCTAGGGCACCTGCCTGCCTTAATAACATTATTAACAAATATCATCATCTGACTGATAGCTGTATTAAAGCCTAAAGATTCAAAATCACTTGTAACCTTCTTAACTGTCTGGTTATATACCTTAGCAAGACTTCCGTCATTATCCTCTGTTATGTTCTCCTCGTTAGTGAAGAAATTCCATACCTTGCCTATGAATCTTTTAGCACCTTCTACTCCCTGCTGGCTCCATGGCTTTGAAGCCTCAAGCGGCCCCATAAACATTTCATATAATCTAAGTGTATCTGCACCGTAATCCCTTACGATATCACTTGGATTAACCACAAATTCCGGAAAACGCTTACCCATCTTAATTCCATTAGAACCTAAAATCATTCCCTGATGAACAAGCTTCTGGAATGGCTCTTTTACAGGTGATAACCCTTTATCATAAAGATACTCGTTCCAGATTCTTGAATACATAAGATGTCCCACTGCATGCTCTGGACCACCGATATAAAGGTCAACTGGCATCCAATGCTTCAATAGTTCCTGATTTGCAAATTCTTTGTCGTTATCCGGGTCAATATATCTTAAATAATACCAGCTTGAACCCGCACTGCCTGGCATTGTAGAAGTTTCTCTCTTACACTTCTTGCCTTCGAAATCAATGTACTTCCAGTCCTCAGCATTTTCAAGAGGTGCCTGCCCATTTTTGCCCTTATAATCCTCAAGCTCAGGTAAAATAACCGGAAGGTTTTCGTCATCAATGACATGGATTGTTCCATCTTCCTCATAAAATGTAGGAACTGGCTCGCCCCAGTATCTTTGTCTTGCAAATATCCACTCACGGAAATGATAATTGACCTTCTTACGTCCAATTCCCATATTAACTACCTTAGCCGTAATAGCTTTCTTAGCTTCTTCCACCGTAAGACCTGTAAATTCTTCTGAATTAACAAGCCTGCAGCCCTTACCTAAGTAGTCCTGCTTTTCAAATGCAGCTGCATTTAAATCAGCGTCCTGTCCTTCTACTGGCTCGATAACCTGAATCATAGGAATATTGTGGGCAACGGCGTACTCAAAGTCTCTCTGGTCATGTGAAGGGACTGCCATAACTGCACCTGTACCATAGTTAGCAAGTACGAAATCACCAATGAATAATGGAACTTCTTTGCCATTAACTGGGTTAATACAATATACACCCTTTAACTGGCAGCCTGACTTAGTCTTATTTAACTCTGTACGGTCCATATCATTCTTCTTAATTGTCTCATCAATATAGGCCTGAACTTCTTCTTTATTTTCAATCCTTGGCATAAGCTCCTGAACTGTTTTTCCATCTGGCGCAAGAACCATAAATGTAATACCATAAATTGTTTCAATACATGTTGTGTAGATAGAGAACTTTCCACCACCAACAATTTCAAAATCAACTTCAACACCTTCAGATTTGCCAATCCAGTTTCTCTGCATTTCCTTAGTTGATTCTGGCCAGTCGATTTCCTCTAATCCAGCAAGAAGCTTTTCCGCAAATGCCGGCTGGTCAATTACCCACTGCTTCATATTCTTACGAACCACAGGGTATCCGCCTCTCTCTGACTTTCCATCAATAACCTCATCATTGGAAAGAACTGTACCTAATTCTTCACACCAGTTAACTGGCATATCAATATATTTTGCATATCCATCAAGATAAAGCTGCTTAAAAATCCACTGTGTCCATTTATAAAACTTAGGGTCACTTGTAGCAATCATCTTATCCCAGTCATAATCAAAGCCAAGTTCCTTTAACTGAGCTGTAAATGTTTCAATATTGTGCTGTGTAAAACCATTTGGATGATTTCCAGTGGTTACAGCATACTGTTCAGCCGGAAGGCCAAATGAATCATAGCCCATTGGATGAAGTACATTATATCCCTGCATTCTTTTCATTCTTGATGTAATATCCGTTGCTGTATATCCTTCTGGATGTCCTGCATGAAGACCTACTCCTGATGGATAAGGGAACATATCAAGCACATAGTACTTTGGCTTAGAAAAATCCCACACATCAGTTCTGAATGTATGATTATCCTCCCAGTATTTCTGCCATTTTTTTTCAATCACCTTAGGATTATAACTTCTTTCCATTTTGAAACCTCACTTCTGTATTGTTTTTACAAATATATAAAAGTAGACTTATTAACATACTTAATAAGTCTATCTTTCCGCCCAGTATTTGTCAAGAAATTTGTAATTGTTTTAAACCATTGTTTTAAA
>JAUNPT010000195.1 GCA_030536565.1 Eubacteriales bacterium
CTGTTCCTGCGTTTGTGCCTTTGATTATGGTATGGGTGGGAATTGGTGAAGAAGCTAAAATAACAGTTATATTTTTAGGTACTCTTTTTCAGCTTATACCAATGGTGGCAGACGATATTCGTTCAGTTCCAGAGGACTACATAAATGCAGCATATACATTAGGAGCAGGCAGAGGAACAGTATTGATAAAGGTTCTTATACCGGCAATGCTTCCAAGATTAATGGATACATTAAGAATGATGATGGGCTGGGCTTGGACTTATCTTGTTGTTGCAGAGCTTGTTGCAGCTAATTCAGGTTTAGGTTACAGCATTTTAAAGGCACAAAGATATTTAAAAACGCCGACAATTTTTTCGGGGATATTGGTTATAGGCTTGCTGGGACTTATAATTGACAGAACATTTGGACTTGTAAGCAGGAAGCTTTTCTCTTGGTCAGAGGGAGGTGGAAAGTAATGTTTAAAAAGAAAATCAATGCAGTTCAAACAGTGGTTCAGGGTGAAAGTATTGATGCAAGAGTCGGCAACAGTAAAATATATGGCAAGGGTGTTACAAAAATATATAAAGGTGCTAAAAAAGATACTCTTGCAATAGATCATATAGATTTTGATATTTTGGAAAATGAATTTGTATGTGTTGTGGGACCTTCAGGTTGTGGAAAATCTACATTACTTAAAATGATAGGTGGGCTTGATGAGATAACAGAGGGTAAAATAATACTTGACAACAGGGAGCTTAATGGCCCCGGAGCAGACAGAGGAATGGTGTTTCAGTCATATTCGCTGTTCACGTGGATGAGTGTTGAGGATAATATTCGTTTTGGGCTGAAGCTTAAAAAGATACCAAAGGAAGAAAGTAATAAAATCGTGGATAAGTATTTGGAGCTTATAGGTTTAAGTCAGTTTAAAAAAGCGCTGCCTAAAGAGCTTTCAGGAGGTATGAAGCAAAGAGTTGCCATTGCAAGAGCTTTGGCAAACAGTCCCGAAGTGCTTCTTATGGACGAACCGTTTGGGGCATTGGATCCCAGAACAAAGTCAAATATGCAGCAGCTTATGCGTTCTATTTGGCAGAAAGAAAGAACAACGGTTATATTTATTACCCACGATATTGATGAAGCGGTTTTCTTGGCTACAAGAGTTATTGTAATGAGTGCAAGACCCGGGCGTATATTGGATAATGTACCAATATATCTTCCCTATGACAGAACACTTGATTTAAAAGATACACAGGAATTTATACAGCTCAGACGACAAATCAATAATACACTTTACGGTTCAGAGGAATGATATGAGCTGTTATATATTGGAGGGGAGTTAAATGTTTACAAAAGTATTGATCGCAAACAGAGGAGCAATAGCTGTCAGAATTGAAAAAACATTAAAAAAAATGGGAATATCTTCTGTTGCGGTTTATTCAAAGGCTGACAGTGACAGCCTGCATATCGATAATGCAGATGAAGCTATATACATAGGAGATGGAAATGTTGCCCAGACCTATTTAAATAAGGAGAAAATTTTAAATGCGGCTAAAAAAACAGGAGCACAGGCGATTCACCCCGGCTATGGATTCCTTAGTGAAAACAGTGAATTTGCCAGAGAATGCGAAGAAAACGGAATTAAGTTTATAGGACCGCTTCCGGAACAGATGGAGATCTTTGGATTGAAACATTCGGCAAGAGAGCTTGCAAAAAAGGCTGATGTTCCTTTGCTCGAAGGAAGCTCTTTGCTTAAAAGTGCAGATGAGGCTGTAAATATTGCTAATGAAATGGGTTATCCTGTAATATTAAAAAGTACTGCAGGTGGCGGAGGCATAGGTATGAGGATTTGCCGAAACAAAGAAGAGCTTGAAGCCGTTTATGACTCCTGCGCTTATCTTGCGGAAACAAATTTTAGCAATGGCGGTCTGTTTGTAGAAAAATATTTGGAAAAGGTCAGACATATTGAGGTCCAGATCTTTGGTAATGAATATGGTGAGGTTGCTGCCTTAGCAGAAAGAGATTGTTCTGTTCAAAGGCGAAATCAAAAGGTTATGGAAGAATGCCCTGCCTATAACATAACAGAAGAAACAAGGGAAAATTTAAAAGCGGCAGCAAAAAGACTTGCTCGCTCTGTGGGATACAGAAGTGCGGGAACAGTGGAATTTCTATATGACGGTTCAAACGAAAAATTTTATTTTTTGGAGGTCAATACAAGGCTTCAGGTTGAACACGGCGTTACAGAAGAGGTTTTGGGAATAGATCTTGTTGAATGGATGATAAAGGAGGCGTGCGGAGAGCTGAAAAATATGGATACGCTCTTTGGCAAGACTCAGGGTGTAAGTATTCAGGCAAGAATCTATGCTGAAGACGGTATGAGAAATTTTGTCCCGAGTGCGGGAAAAATCGATAAAGTTGTATTTTCTCCCGAAGCCAGAGTTGAAACTTGGATAAGAGATAATATTGTTGTTACATCAAGCTATGATCCGATGCTTGCAAAATTAATTGTACATGGAAAAGACAGAAAAGATGCTGTAGAAAAATTGCAGAGGGTTTTGGAAAATTCAAGAATATATGGCATTACATCAAATACAGAATACTTAATTGAATTTATAAAGAGTGACAACTATAAAAATGGAGATGTGTTCACTCGTATGCTTGATAATTTTACATATAAAGAACACAAGATAGAAGTAATTGACGGAGGGGTACAGTCAAGCATACAGGATTATCCTGCAAGGTTAAAGTACTGGGATATTGGCGTTCCGCCAAGCGGGGCAATGGATAATTTAAATTTCAGAATAGCAAATGCTATATTAAATAACCCCGTGGGTGCTTGCGGACTTGAACTAACATTACGAGGGGGGAAATACAAGTTTAGAGATGATTTTACTATATGTATTACCGGTGCTGATATGCAGCCGAGTATTGATGGTGAGCT
>JAUNPT010000196.1 GCA_030536565.1 Eubacteriales bacterium
GCTTGAAATTGCATCCGAAGTAGTTGTTCACCGCATTACTCAGGTAGGTCGTATTCGTGCCGGATACAAAAAGATATTATTTTACTGATTATCAATATGATTACTCTATTGTCATGAACAGATATCCCATATTGTTATTTGAATCAATTCTAGATAAATTCAAATATCTCCTAGAATTTATATCTTGAATAAATACCTTTACATATCACCTAAAGAACTTACTAAATAAACCTTCCATTCTTTCGTTTGTTTCATTTAAATTATTATTTTTGTAACCGCGGTTACAGTAACACAGATTACTAAAGCTTATGAAATTCTATAATAGAGAAAATGAACTGGCAGAGTTGAAAAGGATACAACGCCTGTCTTTTGAAGAAAATTCACGCCTCACAGTTATAACAGGAAGACGTAGAATAGGGAAAACCAGCCTTATAATGAAGGCTGTGGACGAAATGCCTACTGTATACCTATTTGTAGGCAGAAAGAATGAAGCTACTCTCTGTAGTGAGTTTATCCCCCTCATTTCGGGCGCTTTGAATATCTTTGTACCAGCAGAGATACGGTCTTTCAGTTCATTATTTCAATATATGATGGAAATAGCGGGACAAAGGGCATTCAATCTGGTTATAGATGAATTTCAAGAGTTCTATAATATTAATAATTCCATTTATAGCGATATACAAAACATTTGGGATCGTTACAGAAAAGAGACCAAAATGAACCTGATTGTCTGTGGATCCATTTATTCTTTGATGAATAAGATCTTTCAAAATAATAAAGAGCCGTTATTTGGGCGTGCCGATAATATTATAAAGCTTTCACCCTTCAGCCTCCCTGTACTTAAAGAAATTATGTATGATTATTATCCAACATATACGAATGACGATTTGTTGGCATTGTATACATTTACCGGAGGTATACCCAAATATGTTGAATTGTTTTGTGACAATCGTATATTGAACATCAATGGAATGATCGACTTCATGGTCCGTGATAACTCCCCGTTTACAGATGAAGGAAAGAATCTTTTAATAGAAGAATTCGGCAAAAATTATGCGACCTATTTTTCTATTTTAAGTGCCATAGCAAATGGCAAAAATACACAGGCAGAAATAGAAGCGGCTTTAGGGAATAAAAGCATTGGCGGTTATTTGAGAAGACTGATTGAAGATTACAATATCATTGTACGCCAACGCCCTATTCTATCAAAGGAGGGAACACTGGCTATCCGATATGAAATACAGGATAACTTTATCAGTTTCTGGTTTAACTATTTTGATAAAAACCGCTCTCTCATTGAAATAAAGAATTATATGGCATTACGTTCCATTATCAAGGCTGACTATCCCACTTATTCCGGAAAAATGTTGGAGCGTTATTTTAAGCAGAAGTTTGCAGAAAGTTTCCTTTATAAAGATATAGGCTCTTGGTGGGAGTTAAAAGGCGATGCATATGAAATTGACATTGTAGCCCTATGCCTGGAAAAAGATAAGGCGGTTGCCGTAGAGATCAAACGCCAGAAAAAGAACTATAAACCGGATTTGCTGGAGAAGAAAGTGGAACACCTTAAACATAAGGTACTTCCACATTATGCGATAACAAAAATGTGTTTGTCCCTGGAGGACATGTAGTTTCCCTTGTAAAAAGGGACGGGGCTGTCCATGAGAAAGATACACTCTAAAGATACTCATTTTCTGCGACATACAGAAAACCTATGCTTTTTTAGGACACTCTACGAAGTGTCCTTATTAAATTGAATTAGCTTAATATTTTATTTAATAATTGGAACAGAACTCGGCTTTCAGGAGATGAATATTCTTTTTTACTGGTCAGATTTTCTAACAGAATATATTGTTTTAGTACATATAGATAATAGAAATCATGTAATGCTATTATAGTGGCATTGGTTAATGTGTTTTTAATGTGTTGGATGACAGTTGATTTTCCACAGTAATTGCTATTTTAATATCAACACATGTTTCATAAACAGGCCTCGCAATTGTTTTGCATATAATAAAATTGTTCGTTAGATGAATTCCTAAAAAGAAAGCGAAGAAAGAATTACTCCGTTGCCGGAAGCATCATTTGTATATTTTGCAAATATACCTTCTGTTTGGAGCAGCAAGAATTGTGATATAATTTATCTTGAGTATAGAAATACCGGGAGGATTATTGTTACATAGCCTGAAAGATATAAATCTTTCGTGCCGATAATAAATCAGGCTCAAAACATGGATGATCATCTGTTCATTCGCAGGTGGAAATGCTGAGATTATCTTCATTTTAAATGCCTCAGCGATAAAATCCGGTTGTTCCTTTTCTCCTTTCATCTATCGCTGAAACTCCCTGCCCATAGGCGTTCCGGCTATGAAGGGGCTCCTGTCATTGCTCTGTCAGCCTCCTTTCAGCCTGCTCTTTCACATTTTTTGTGAAGGAATAAAACGATACGGGCTGAAATGGAAGTGAGGGGAAATGGTTTCAGATTTAACCGGCTGATTTTCTGTGCATATTACATAAGATGACAGGATGAGGGGAAAAGGGAGCGTATCGGATTAGTGGGGGAGTAATACACGGAACAGACTAGGTCTGTAAGCTGAACAGGCTAAGTCTGTGCACTGAACAAGCTGGCGTGTTTTAAAAACGTATAGTTGTTTTTTAAAAGCCTGAAGATGTTTTCTTAAAAGTTGAAGACGTATTTTTTAAAGCTCAAGGTGTATTTTAAAAACATAAAGGCGTATTCAACAATAACATTAGTAACGTATAAGCCCCAACATTAGTAACGTGTAAGCTCGTATGTTAGTAACGTGTAAGCCCACACGTACATAAGCATCGGGTCACACATACGCAAGCATCGGCCTACACATACGTATGTATTGCGCCCTGTATCCATTGAATTTTGCCCCAAGTTCCAT
>JAUNPT010000197.1 GCA_030536565.1 Eubacteriales bacterium
ATTTTAGGGATGTTGTATGATATATACGGCATCCCTTTTTACTTTAGTATGGGAAGTATATATGAAATGAGGAACAATATGAATTTAGACGGATTGAACGATTGCCAGAAAAGGGCTGTAAAACATACAGAGGGACCGCTGCTTATAATTGCCGGTGCAGGCTCTGGTAAGACAAGAGTTCTTACACATAGAATTGCATATATGATTGATGAATGTAATATTAATCCATATAATATCCTTGCAATCACATTTACTAATAAGGCAGCAGCAGAAATGCGTGAGAGAGTTGACAAGGTGGTGGGTGATTGTGCCGGGCAGGTATGGGTCAGTACATTCCATTCAACCTGTGTCAGAATTTTAAGAAGATATATTGACAGGCTTGGCTATTCTACTAATTTTACGATATATGATACTGATGACCAGAAAAGTGTCATAAAGGAAGTTTGCAAAAAGCTTAATATAGACACCAAGCTTCTTAAAGAGCGTACTATTATGAGTGCGATATCTTCAGCTAAGGACGAGATGATAACACCGCAGGAAATGGAGCTTAATGCTGCAAACGATTATAATGGAAAGCGGATTGCAAATGTATATAAGGAATATCAAAAGACACTGAAGCTTAATAATGCTTTGGATTTTGATGACTTGATTTTTAAGACGGTGGAGCTGTTTACCCAGGATAATGAGGTGCTGGAAGGATATCAGGAACGGTTTAAGTATATAATGGTGGACGAGTATCAGGATACTAATACTTCGCAGTTCAGGCTTATAAGCAAGCTGGCGGGTAAATATCATAATCTGTGTGTTGTAGGAGATGATGACCAGTCAATTTATAAATTCAGGGGTGCTAATATAAGCAATATTCTTAATTTTGAGAATACATTTAAAGGTGCAAGGGTGATTAAGCTGGAGCAGAATTATCGTTCTACACAGACGATTCTTAATGCGGCAAATGCAGTTATCCAGAATAATGTAGGACGTAAGAAAAAAAGCCTGTGGACAGATAATGGTAAGGGCGAGCTTATCGATTTTTGTGTGTATGAGGACGCATATGGGGAGGCCGATGGGGTTGTTGCTGGTATATGCGCTAAGGTAAGAGATGGCTGGAATTACAATGATTTTGCAATTCTTTACAGGACAAATGCCCAGTCTCGTGTTTTAGAAGAAAAACTGATGATGAGAAATGTTCCTTACAGGATATATGGTGGCGTGAACTTTTACCAGCGTAAGGAAATAAAAGATATTCTTGCGTATTTAAAGACTATTGATAATGGTATGGACAGTCAGGCTGTAAAGAGAATTATCAATACACCAAAGAGGGGGATTGGCGCAACAACTATTGAGCGTATTCAGGAGTTTGCAGATCAGAATGATTTCACGTTCTGGGACGCATTGTGTAACGCTGGTGAAATCCCTAACCTTGGCAGAGGACTTTCTAAGCTGGAACCATTTATAACACTCATGTCTGGTTTTAAGGCTAAGGCTCAGTTTATGTCTATAAGAGAGCTGGCGGAGACGGTTCTTGCAGATATACGTTACATGGAGGCACTTGCTGAAAATGAGACAAGGGAAGAAGTAGAAGCCAGACAGGAAAATATTGATGAATTTATTAATAAGATTGTATCCTATGAGGAAAATTGTGTGAATGAAGATAAGAAACCGACACTTAGCGGCTTTTTAGAGGAGGTTGCTCTGATTGCAGATATTGATAATCTTGATGAATCAGAAAACCATGTTATGCTTATGACGCTCCACAGTGCCAAAGGTCTTGAGTTCCCAATTGTATATATGACAGGTCTTGAGGACGGATTGTTCCCAAGTTATATGACCATTGTTTCTGATGACCCAACAGATGTGGAGGAGGAAAGGCGTCTGTGTTATGTGGGGATTACGAGGGCGCAGAAGGAGCTGACAATAAGCTGTGCCAAGACCCGCATGGTTCGCGGAGAAATGCAGATGAACAAGGTTTCGCGTTTCGTCAGGGAAATACCAGAGGAGCTTATTCATCTTGAAAATAAAAGCAGTGGACATTCTAAAGGCAGGATTGCCTATGGCGGCGAGTTAAGCCCACAAGAAGCGTCAGCAGGACGATTTGACTTCAGGGCGAATGCTAAGAGGGCATTAAGTACATATGGCAGTGGTGATGTGAGCAAATATGAAGCTGGAATGCGACGTGTAAAAATTAATAATACAAAAAATAAAGAAGCTCAGGCAGGCTATAATTTTGGGGCATCTGCAAGGACAACCTATGGAACAGGGCAAACATCTGATTATGGCAGAAAACCATCATATGGAACTACAACAAGCTATGGTTCTAAGCCAGTATTTGCAGAACCGGGAAAATATTCTGTTAAAAAGACAGATATGAATAAAAAAGTTGGTTTTGGTAAAGAATTTCCTATGGACCTGTTTGATTTAAAAAATACAGAGAAGGCTGCAAAAACATCTGACTGTTCGGCTGATGAAAAAGCTGTTAAATCAGGCGGCAGTGGGCTTGGCTATTCAGTGGGAGATATAGTATCCCATGTGAAATTTGGAACCGGAAAAGTGGTAGCAATTGATGAGGCCACAAGGGATTATATGGTGACAGTGCAGTTTGAAGGCTATGGTATAAAGAAGATGCTTGCAGGCTTTGCAAGGCTTCAGAAGCAATAGACATATAAGAATAGTCCATATAAAAATTCATTAAAAATGTGGAAATGTGCATATTCATATGCTATAATGCATTTAATAAATGCGTGATATTGAAAGGAGATAAGACATGAATAGAGAGAAAATCGAAGATTTAATAGCACAGACAAAGTTGAGTAATCTTCTTCATAAGAATGAAATTGAAGAAAAAAAGTGTAAAAGATGCAATGTAATATTGGTTATTCTTGCAATCATTGGTGCTGTAGCTGCAGTAGCAGC
>JAUNPT010000024.1 GCA_030536565.1 Eubacteriales bacterium
GTGTCGCTCGCGGCGACTTGATTATAATATCACTCTCTTTAACTTCTGTCAACACCTTTTTAAAACTTTTTCGACTATTTTCTCACTATTTTTCATTTTTCGTACTGTATCAACTTCACCTGCAAAAACTACTCCAACGCATTCTTTGCTTCATCAGTAATTTCTCTCTGATATGCAATCTCATTTTCAATATTGCGTGCAACTTCATTAGCAGTGTAAGCAGCATCTACAACCTTCTTAAGGACATTACCAACTTGGTCAGCCTTCTCCTTTTGTTTTTGTGCATTTTCAAAAATGGAATGCATTGATGTCACAGTTTCTTTTACAGATACCTGTACCTGCGATATAGTTCCTGAAATCTCCTTTGATGATTTTGAGGACTGTTCAGCAAGATTACGTACTTCACTTGCCACCACAGCAAACCCCCGGCCCTGCTCTCCCGCTCTTGCTGCCTCAATAGATGCATTCAATGACAGTATATTAGTACGGTTTGAAATTGAACCAATTACAGCTGCAAATTTCTCAATATCATCAGACAAATTCTCCAACTGCCTAATCTTTTCTGATGACTCTTCAACAACCTTATGTAGGTTCTCTATCATCTTAAGTATTTCCTCAACACTTTCAATACTTTCCTTTACAAGATTAAGTGAAGTATCTGATGAATTAATCACATCAAATGCATCTTTTTCCAATTGTTCCTGAGACGCATCAAGACCCTCAAGAATTTTTGCCAAGTCTTTTGACAGATTATCATTGCTCATAATCCTAATTTTCCCCCTTGTATTACATTTTCTTCTTTATTCATGTAAACTTGCGCTCTAATCCTATGTAATCTGAACTCAAATTCTCATTCTAAAACTTCCTATATCAAATTAATTGCTTCGCTCACATTGCTTACACCAATTATTTTAATTTTATCAGTTTTCCTTATATTTTTCAAGCAGACAGCTGGCAATATACATGTATCGAACCCCAGCTTAATTGCTTCGTTCACTCTTTGCTGTACCTGACTTACTGCACGAACTTCTCCTGCCAGTCCAACCTCTCCAAAAATAATAGTTTTATCATCAATAGAACGATTTTTGAAGCTGCTGGCAATTGCCATTACAATTCCTAAATCTAAGGCAGGCTCATTTACCTTTAAACCACCTGCAACATTTACGTAAGCATCGCAGCCTGACAAATGCATTCCTGCACGCTTTTCCAACACCGCCATCAACAGATTTACCCTGTTATAATCTGTACCTGCCGCTGTTCTCCTTGCCATTCCAAAGTTAGAATCACATACCAGCGCCTGCACCTCGACTAATAACGGACGCGTCCCTTCCAAAAGGCAGACAACAACAGAACCGGAGGCATCTTTTGGTTTTCCGCTTAACATATATTCAGACGGATTTAGCACTTCTGCAAGTCCATTTTCCTGCATTTCAAATACCCCTATCTCATTTGTGGAGCCAAAGCGGTTCTTAACGCCTCTTAAAAGTCTGTAGGACGCATATCTGTCTCCTTCAAAATATAATACAGTATCAACCATATGTTCAAGCATTCTTGGGCCGGCAACCACCCCCTCCTTCGTGACATGTCCAACAATAAAAATAGAAATATTTAATCCTTTTGCCAGCTGCATAAGCACTGCTGTAGACTCCCTTACCTGAGCTACACTTCCGGGAGCAGAACCAACCTCCTCACGGTACATAGTCTGAATAGAGTCAATAATAACCACCTCTGGCATAACTGCTCTCAATGTTTCCTCAACCACATCAAGATTAGTCTCGCACAACAATAAAATAGAATCTGTAAACTCTCCTATACGGTCCGCCCTGAGTTTTATCTGTTTTAGGGACTCCTCACCTGAAATATACAGCACCTTTCTCCCTTTTCCTGCAAGCTGATAACACATCTGAAGCAGCAGTGTAGATTTTCCTATACCTGGGTCTCCACCTACAAGTACGAGTGACCCTTCCACAATACCTCCTCCTAACACTCTGTCTAACTCCCTTATTCCTGTTTCAGTTCTGTCCTTTTCCTTAAGACTTATTTCTGACAATTTAGAAGGTGCTGATTTTTTAGTTATCCTTTCCATCGTCGTGTTGGAAATACCCTTTACTTTACCGGCCTTTAAAACAGGCTGCTCTACAAATGTGTTCCACTGCCTGCAGGACGGACACTGACCATACCATTTTGCCGATTCATATCCGCACTCTTTACAAAAAAATGCAGTATCCTTAGCTTTTGCCATATTAATCTCCATTCCTATCCTAAGCACTATGTGCTGCGAGGCGATGTTAAATCTGTGAATACAGTTTTTCATCTGCCATCAAGGCTATTTATCTTTGCTCAGAAATAAATAACCATTTTTACGTAAAATGGAAGCGAATATAGTTAGTAATCCGCTTCCATTAAAAGACTTATATTTTACTGAAATTATGCTTTTACAACCTTTACCGCAACTGTCTTATTACCATCAAATTCTACTGACAAGGTAAGCTTGCCGCCCATATTAGTTTCCATTGTTCCTGCATTCTCACCATCAATAAAGATTTCATACTTAGAACCTTCTTCAAGCTCTAAAGTAATCTGGGCATCTTCTCTGCCCTCCACATTAAACTCAACTTCTGAATCAGTAACCTTGAAGTTCAGAGCTGTCGTTCCTGGAACTGACTCATATACGAATGAACCATTCCTCTCTAACTTAGTAATCTCATTGAATGTCTTTACCTTATAAATATCCCCGCAATGTTCAAAATCTGAAACCTTAGACTTTGTATCCAATTCATAATTACCAAAACTTAATGTTCCATTCTGCTCTGAACGAATCAATTCTTTAATCACTGGCATCTTAAAATCCTCCTAATCTGTTGTTTACGAATAGCCTTATCTATGTTGTTATTATACATTAATCCGAACAAATATGCCAGCAATTTAACACACTCTTAACATATTTTTATAATTCCTTCAGATTATATATCTGCTATCTGTTCACACCTCTTTTTAAAGAAAATTCAAGTTTATTATCTTTCACCGTAACGCGCACTCTGTTGCCATGCTTGATTTTTCCCTCAAGAATCTTCTCCGCTAATGTATCCTCAATTTCATTCTGAATTGCTCTGCGTAATGGTCTTGCGCCATATTTAACATCATATCCCTTGTCAACAATGAACTTTTTGGCCTCCTCGTCAAGTTCGATAGACAGTTTCATCTGCTCCATAATTCTTTTATTGACAGAACCAATGAGTATATCCACAATACTTCCAATCTGTTCTTTATTAAGAGCATGAAATACTATTATTTCATCAATACGATTAATAAACTCCGGCTTAAAGATTTTCTTTACCTCATCCATAACCTTATTCTTCATATTGTCGTGCTTTTGTTTCTCATCTATGCCGGACATAAAGCCCAATGACTTAGGTTCAACAATATTCTCCGCACCTGCATTTGATGTCATAATAATAACTGTATTCTTAAAATCCACTACACGTCCTGTAGAATCAGTAATGTGTCCATCATCAAGAACCTGAAGCAGAACATTAAATACATCTGGATGCGCCTTTTCCACCTCATCAAATAATACTACTGAATACGGATTTCTTCTCACCTTTTCGCTTAACTGTCCCCCTTCATCATAGCCCACATATCCAGGAGGTGAGCCAATCAGCTTAGATACTGTATGCTTCTCCATAAACTCTGACATATCAACACGAATAAGTGCACCTTCACTTCCAAACATTGCATCTGCAAGAGTCTTTGACAATTCTGTCTTGCCAACACCTGTTGGTCCTAAGAACAGAAATGAGCCTATTGGTCTGTTTGGATCCTTCAGGCCAACCCTTCCTCGTCTGATTGCCCTTGCAACCGCCGTTACAGCCTCCTCCTGTCCAATCACTCTCCTGTGAAGCGTATCCTCCAGCTGCATAAGCTTTTCTGATTCTGCCTGAGCAATTCTTTGAACTGGAATTTTAGTCCATGTTGCAACAACCTCTGCAATCTCATTCTCGCCAACAGTTATGTCTGTATTGCTTTTCTGTGCTTCCCACTCTTTTATTACCTTGGCAAGCTTATCTTTTCTTCTAATCTGCTTTTTCTTAATCTCTCCAGCTTCCTCAAATGCTTCGTTCTTAATTGCTTCTTCCTTCTGTTCTTCCAGCTTCTTAATTTCATTCTCAAGCTTTTTTATACTATCAGGAAAAACATACCCATTTAAACGTGCTCTCGATGATGCCTCGTCAATTAAATCAATAGCTTTATCTGGAAGAAATCTGTCATTGATATATCTTTTAGACAGCTTTACAGCTGCTTCTAATGCCTCATCAGTGATTTTCACCTTGTGATGTTCTTCATATTTTGAACGGATTCCTTTAAGAATTTCAACAGATTCTAACTCTGTTGGCTCATCAACCTTGACTGGCTGAAATCTTCTCTCAAGAGCCGCATCTTTTTCTATATGCTTTCTGTATTCTTCAAGAGTTGTTGCACCAACCAGCTGGATTTCCCCTCTTGCAAGAGACGGCTTCAATATATTGGAAGCGTCAATTGCTCCCTCTGCTCCACCCGCACCTATAATTGTGTGCAGCTCATCAAGAAATAATAGTACATTCCCAGCTGTCTTTACCTCTGCTATAACTCTCTTAATTCTTTCCTCAAATTCTCCTCTGTACTTAGACCCTGCAACCATTCCTGAAAGGTCAAGTGTCATAAGCCTTTTTCCTCTAAGAGTATCCGGAACATTTCCTTCAACTATCCGCGCAGCAAGTCCTTCAGCAATAGCTGTTTTTCCAACTCCCGGCTCACCAATAAGACAAGGATTATTCTTTGTCCTTCTGCTAAGGATCTGTATCACTCTCTGAATCTCATCTTCTCTGCCAATAACAGGATCTAATTGTCCATGTCTTGCCATTTCAGTTAAATCCCTGCTGTATTGTTCAAGCGTCGCAGTATTACTTCTTCCCTGTGTTTTCATTTTACCATTCTGGAAATCTGCCTTATAATTATTTGCATCTTCCCCCATTGCAAGAAGAATATCAACATAAAGCTTCTTAATTCCCACACCTATCGTATTAAGAAGCCTTGCTGCCACACATTCAGGTTCCTTTATAATTGATATCAATATATGCTCCGTACCAATTAAATCACCATGAAAACGAAGCGCCTCCTTAGCTGCATTCTCAATAATCTTTCTCAGACGTGGTGTATAACCAGAAGGTTCCTTTATACTGACTGCACTGTCCGGTGCAATAAGCTGGTAAACCAGATTCATTATTTTTTCATCAGTAACCTCATTACTTAAAAGAACTGATGATGCGAGACTGTCCTGTGCACGAATCAAACCAATAAGTAAATGTTCAGAACCAATATATCCATGTCCAAGCATAGCTGCTGTTTCTGCTGCGTGGTCTAATGCCTCCTGTGCTTTTTTTGTAAATCTACTCTGCATGAAGTTTTATATCCTTTCTATATTTCAAATATGTTTTTATAATTATTGTATCAACGGAATATTATCTCTGATAAACTGTGCCCTCGCCACGTCTATATCTTCAGCAGTCATTTCGGCTGATGACATCATCTGCAGATTAGCCGGCAAAATTCCTATCATCAGCTGATAAACCGACACATCAACATCAGACGAAGGCTGTATAAGATGTTCTGCCAGTCCCAGCCTTAATTGCGACAATAACAGCATTCCATCCTTTAAAGATACCTTTCTTGCATATTTCAATACTCCATATGCCCTATATACTGTATCCTGCGCTGATAATCTCTTTTGTGAAATATACTGTTTCCGGAGTGTTCTCTCCTGCTTTACGATCTGTGCAGTAATATTGGTAAGGTTATCCAGTATTTCTTTCTCTGATTTTCCAAGCGTATACTGGTTAGTTACCTGATAAATATCTCCATAATTACTATTATCTATGCCGAGACTCTTTAAAACAAGTCCAAACCTGCCAACTTCCATAGCAAGCCCCGCTATTTTGCCACTTCCTGTAAGTGCAGGAAGATGAAGCATATATGATGCCCTCATTCCCGTTCCAACATTAGAGGGACAGGTTGTCAGATACCCATACTTCTCATCATATGAATAGTCTAGACATTTTCCAATGACATTATCTACATTATCAGCATACTCAAAAGCTTTTTCAATATCCATTCCAGAAACATATGCCTGGATTCTAATATGGTCTTCTTCATTAAGCATAATTGAGATATTTTCATCTGACGATACCAGCCCAGCAGCTGTATCCTGTCTCAAAAGAAAATCACTTATAACATGCCTCTCTTTCATTGCTGTTTTCTGACAATCATCTAAATCTTTGAATTGAAAGATACTGTAATCCTTAAATTCCTCCAAATTAGAAAGCTTTGAAAGAACATCTGCAATCATTATCTTTGCATCTTCAGAGGCAAGTTTCAAAGAAAAATTGTATCCATTAATATTTCTTGCAAGACGAACTTTCCCAGAAATTACCACATCACTGTTCCTGCCATTTTCCTCAAACCATCTAAGCATTTGTACCTCCCTTCAATGCTTTGATTTCATCTCTGAATCTTGCAGCTTCTTCAAAATTCTCAATCTCAACTGCTTCTCTTAATCTTATCTGAAGCTCATCAATCCTGTTTTTTAAGTTTTCCTCCTCTGACAGCGTTAAGGCACGTTCTTTTCCTTCATTGTTTTGATTATATTTTTTCCCATGATGAACATTCTCGCCATGAATATATTTCATCTTATCATCAATCAACGGGCCAAAAACATTATAACAATCAGCACAGCCAAACTTGCCTATTCTTGTAAACTCCTCGAAGCTCATGCCACAGCCAGGACAGCATACATGCTGAAGCGGTGTGTCCTGCGAAATGGCAGATGCCCCTCCGGCGGCCAGAAGTCCTGTGAGCAGCTTAACAAATGGAAATTCCGCATTCATGCCCTCTAAATATCCAGGAACATCAAGGGCAGCTGCACACTCGCTGCACAGATGATGTTCCGTCTGTACCCCATTGCGTATTTCTGTAAAATGTATCGTAGCCTCATTAATATTGCAGTTTTCACATAACATCCACATCAACTCCTTACTTAATTAAACTCCCCTATAACATCATCTACTATTTTGTGTATTTCATCGCTGTTAAGCTGGCTGCATACAGCTCTTGCAACTATTTTTCTCATATCAGCCCGCAGCTGCTGTGCCGCTTTAAGCTTATCAATATCCAATGTTATCACTGCACCATTTCTTCTGTCCAGTGTAATATACCCTTCCTGTTTCAGAATTGCATACACTTTATTGACCGTATGCATATTTATCCCAACATTGTCGGCCAGCTGTCTTACTGATGGCAGGGAATTACCTTCTACCAGTCTCTCAGCTGCAATTGCCTCTATTATTTTATTATGCAGCTGAACATATATTGCTTCATCACTTGCAAAATCAACTGTCAGCCAGTCAAAATCCACCCACATTTAGTATAAACCTTTCTTTCTAAATATCAATATCGGCCCAAAATAAGTTACACCTGCAACAGCCAGTGCAGACATTAATGCCACCACATTGCTTCCTACCATAGTGTACACACCTTTATATGTAAGCCATGTTGCAGCCCCCATAATCAGTGCACATATGCATGGAGCAAGAAAAATTTTTTCATAATCCATTCTATATCCGCTATACCGCCGCAGCTCCATAAGATTCATCACAAAAATTATAATTGGAAATGTTGTGTTGCCAAGAACCAGCGCAAATATCCCCATATCTGTAAACTTCAATAATATAAACACAAGCACCACATGTACCAGAACAGAAATCAGTGAATGCTTTACAGGCTTATTCATCATATTCATTCCCTGAAGGCCTGCGCTTGTAACAGTTGAAAGGCAGTAAAACACCACAGAAACCGCACCAAGCCTTAACATTGCTACTCCCAAAGCACTATCATAGCTTGCAAATAAAAGCTTGATTATAGGCTGTCCTACTATCATAAACCCAACAAATGAAGGAACAGCAACCAGCATATTAGCCTTAAGTGTTCCGTCAATCTTTTCATTTATTGCCGAATATTTTTCCAAAGCATAAGATGCTGCAACACTTGGGAGCAAAGATGCCGCCATTGCTGAAGCAATAGCCTGCGGGATACCTACCAGAAGTCCATAGCTGCTGTTATAGTTTCCAAGGTCGGTCTCAATACTTACAATTCTTCCTGCCATAATATTAGAAAACATGATATCATCAATAACTGCACTAATCTGATAAAATGTCTGACTTAATATTATCGGTATCATTGTCATGGCAATAAGCCGGTACATTCTGCCATCGCTTTCAATTTTTGTGCTTTTATCTTTTCTGACCATACGCATAAATGTCGGTCTATATACAAAGTAAATAAAAGCGACAAAAATAAGCGCTGCAAGTGCTCCTGCCAGAGTTCCCAATGTTGAACCTGCTGCTCCATATGCTGCCGCATTTTCAGATTCCCTAAAAACATTTACCAGAATATATCCTGCCGCTATACTTACAACTGCATTGACAAGCTGTTCAATAATCTGTGATACAGCAGTTGGAATCATGGTTTCCTGTCCCTGAAAGAACCCTCTGAGCACGCCAAGAATTGCCACAACAAAAACTGTAGGTGCCAATACTCTAAGTGGTATTGCAACTCCACAAACCCCTCCTCCGTAAATCACATTTTCAATAAAATCTGCTCCAAAGAAAAGCAGCACTGACGCAATTCCACCAGTAACTGTTGCAACAACCAGCGAACAGACCATAACCTTCCTCGCACTCTTAAATCTGTGTTTTACAAATCTCGTTGAAATCAGTGCTGAAATAGCAATGGGAAGCCCAAAAGATGAAAGCACAAGCATTATGTTATACAGATTAAATGCAGTACCATATATGCCAGTTCCTTTACTTCCAATTATATTAAGCATGGGAATACGATAAAGCATTCCTATTATCTTCACAAGTATACTTGCAATCGCCAGTATTCCGCCATGAACTATAAATCTTTGTTTTTTATCTTCAGACATATCTACTCCGTCCTTACTTTTTACATATCTATATCCTAAAAAGCATCTACGTTTGATAATATAATAATTTACCGATTATTTCAATAAATTATTTATAAACTTGAATTAGTTAGTAACCTGGTCAAGTCCCCCTACATATTATATCATTGTAAATGATTTTGGAGGAACACAAAATGAGTGATTTAGCAGCAACAAACTGTGGAGGATGCAACGACTGCGGAGGATGTAATTCAGGTGGATTATTCAGTAATGGATGCAACAATTCATGCATCTGGATTATTCTCCTTCTTCTTTTCTGCGGCGGCGGCAGCACATTTGGCAGTAATGGCTGTGGATGCGGCAATAATGGCTGCAACAGCTGTACTATCCTGATTCTCCTTTTACTTTTCTGTGGTGACGGCTTTGGCTGTGGATGCAACTAACTGCCTCCTTTGACTACAGCAGCTTACTTTCAGGGAGCCACCGGTTTTTGCCGGTGGCTTATTTATTTATTTTCGGTCTCCTCTGCTTCCTGTTCTCTGTGCTTTTTTATACACTCACTATCAATTTCATATATTGTTTTTTCATCTTCAATCAATATATTATTTTCATACCTTTCTTCCATCTATACCGCCACACATTCATATATATATAATTAATATATGTACTCTCTTTCCTGCTGCCACATTTTATCATATGCCGCAGGCTGATGCATATAATAATTAACAAACAGCTTTTATTTACATGTCCACATCAACCTGCTATACGGAGGAATATCATGGCAAAAATATATCCAATTACCGAATTTGATTCTATAACGCTGCCCGCTATGCTGCAAATTTTCAAAGCCATAATTCCATTTATGGATTATGATATGCAGCGTTCCATATCTACTGTTATACGTGCAGATGAGCTTATTCACACAATAAACTTCTATAAATCACCTGCAAATTGCAAATGCTTTAAAAGCTGCAGCTCTGATTTTTGCATTTCCAGCTCCAGCTCCATTCAGGAAATCTTAAACAATGAAAAAATTTTAAACATGATATTAAAATACTGTCCTGAAGAAGCTGAAAATATGTTAAACCAGTTTAAAAGCTTTTCCAGCATGTCTGACTTGTTTAATGTATTTCATCAGGGAAGCACAAATGCTAATGGCTTCACATTCGATGAAAAAACTTTGCTTAATCCTTCACAGCAAAATCTATATAACCAATATATTCATCAGCTTGACCAGATTGATTTATCAAAAAAATAATATAAACAAGGAGATTTTATGTCTGAATTAGATTTTCGCAAGCAACTGCTTCTCAATGAATTTAAAAGCCTTTCTAAAGGAAAGAAAAATGATGAAATGCTTCCCCTTATTTTTGCAATCAGCAGTAAAGCCAAGCAGGCAGGCATTACATTTGGCCCAGAGGATTTTGAAATTATCCTTGAGCAGTTAAAAAAGGATATGTCACCTGAAGAACAGCTATTAATACCACAGCTCCTTCAGCTTCTTCAAGCCCAGCATACTAAAAAGCAGTAATTTTGTATTTTTTTAAATACATAGCATTTAAAGGTTTTATTTATAGCTTTAAAGTGTTAAAGTGTATTCATTACAATTTTAGATTAAAGGTAGGTTTTACTTATGTCTTTTAAAAACATAGGATTTATTGGTTTTGGACTCATCGGAGGTTCTATTGCTCGCGCCATCAAGTCCGTCCGTCCAGAATGCACAATCACAGTTACAAGCCGCTCACTTACACCCTTACATCGGGCGTTAAATGACGGAATTATAGATAATATATGTGATTCCCCTGACAATACATTTTCAAAGTGTGATTTTATAATTATATGTACGCCTGTCATAACTATTGCCAGCTATCTTAAACAGCTTAAGGATATTATAAATCCCAGCTGCTTAATTTCTGATGTAGGAAGCGTTAAAGGCTTTGTCCATAATGCAGTAAAACAATTAAATCTGGAAAAGAATTTTATTGGAGGACACCCAATGGCAGGCTCGGAACTTACAGGCTATGCCAACTCCTCCGCAGAAATACTGAATGGTGCAAAATATATAATAACCCCCACACCCTTCACAACCGATTCCCAGCTTAATGCCCTAAAGGATTTTATATATGAAATCAAGGCCGAACCAATTGTAATGGACGCGGCTGCCCACGATTATGCCGCTGCCGGAATAAGCCATGTACCGCACTTGTCCGCCTGTGCACTTACACATATGGTAAAAAAGCAGGATACTTCCAGTCATTATATGCATATAATGGCAGCTGGCGGTTTTAAGGATTCTACAAGAATTGCTGCCTCCTCACCTGAAATGTGGGAACAGATTTGTGCTGCCAATGGTGATGCAATAAGCCAGATGCTTTCTGAATATATCGATATCCTTAATGAAATTAAGAATAACATTGATTCAAAAACACCTGGCTACATTAAAAACATATTTACAGAATCACGCGATTACCGTAATACATTTTAATAATTATTTAAACCCTAAAGCAGCCGCCTCCGACAAACTCTCTTAAAATTGAATCCATTGGCAGAAGGTCTGAAGAATAAGTCAGGAAATAGTCCAGGAACTTCAATAGTCTCTTGGCTTCCTGATATTCAGGCTCATCTTTCCCAATAGAGAACAATATAGGCTGTACATATGGCTTTAACACTGCAAGCTCATATGGCATTGCCGAATTAAACATTACATCTGCATCTTCCTGAAATGGGAAGATATTTTTTTCTTCCCCCCTCCTTACAGATTCCCACATAGAGAGCGTATTCTTAGCCGATGAACCTCTTGTTCTGTAATCTCTTACAAGACGTCTTATAAGACGTCCATCAGTAGTTGCAACTCTGTTATGCTCATCAACATTTAACTGCGTAAGCGCACTTATATAAATTTTAAACTTACTTTCTACTGGAAGCGAATATGACAGCTCATCATTAAGGCAATGTATCCCCTCTATCACCAGCACATCATCTTTACCAAGCTTTAATGTATTACCTCTGTATTCTTTACATCCAGTCTTAAAATTGAAGGTCGGCATCTGAACCTCCCTGCCTTCTAAAAGCTCCTGCATATGCCTGTTAAACAATTCTATGTCAATTGCATGAATATCTTCAAAATTAAATTTGCCTTGTGCATCTTTAGGGGTCTGCTCTCTCTCAACGAAATAATCGTCCACTCCGATTGGATGTGGTTTATATCCACTTGCCATAAGCTGAATAGAAAGCCTGTGCGAAAATGTTGTTTTTCCTGAGGAAGAAGGTCCCGCAATCATAATAAACTTAACGCCCTTTTTCTTCTTGATTTCATTTACAATTTCCACGATTTTCTGTTCCTGTAGAGCTTCCTGAACCAGAACCAGTGATTCCATATCACCATTGATAATATGTTCATTTAAATCCCCAACCGTTGATATTTGGAGCATATCTGCCCATTTTGATGATTCCTTAAGAACACTAAAAAGCTTTTCCTGTGGTTTAAATTCAGGAACCATCTCAGGATTTTCCTTGACAGGCAGTTGTAAAACAAACCCTTCATCATAAGCAAACAAGTCAAATGTTTTAAGTATGCCTGTAGCTCTTGCCATATATCCATAAAAGTAATCTTTAAAACCATCAAGGCTATATACATTAACATAGGAACCCATTCGGCATTTGAACAGCTTTGTCTTATCTTCCATTCCGTATTTTTCAAAAAGCTCAATAGCTTTGCCCGTCTTTACAGTTTTCTTAATAATAGGAATATCTTCCATAACATCTGAAAGCATTTTCTCCTTTACCTTATCAAGAAAGCTCTGACTGCATTCTATGTTCCCCTTAATCTCACAATATAAGCCTTTACTGATTGAATACTCTACCGTAACCTTATTTACAGAATCCATTGGAGCTGTCTTGTATATAGCATTTAACATAAGAAGCACAACACTTCTTTTATATGTTTCATTTCCTATAGCTGTATCCGTAGTAATAAACTCGACTTTTTCATCTGTAATTTCCTTATCCGACAATTCTACAAGCTTATTATTAACCTTTGCCAGTATAATTGCATGTTTATAGCCTGCCTGAGCCTCCAGCGCAAGCTCAAATAATGTCTTTGCCATACCCCTTCCTGCCTTCCTATTCATAATATTTTAAAGCCTCTAAAATAACCATCTCCTCTTTCTTCAAAGCCTTAAATCTTGCAGCTGCCGCTTCACTGCCCCTTAAATCCTTAAGTTTTTCCAAAAGCCTTCCATTCAATTCTAATTCCCTGCACAGAAGCTCCTTTAACACAGGATCCCGCCTCTCCAATAAAATCCCGCCATACCGGTTCTTTGCAGATTGAGCAATAAATTGATACCTGCAATCCATAATGACATAATATTGATTATCTTCTTTTATCATTAATTCATTCACGATATGTATATTGTTATTTTTTAAAAATATTCTAAATTCCGCCCATTCTGACTGAGGAGATAAAATAAGCTGCATTCCATCTCTTAGCTTATCAATCCCATTGCCAAGAATCTGTTGCATCAGCTTTCCCCCCATACCGCATATTGTTACTGTCTTTGCCTCATCTATATTAAGCTTTTCCAATCCATCTGACAGCCTTAACTCAACCTCACTCTTAATACCATATTCAGCTATATTATTCTCAGCCTTCGAAAGAGGGCCACTCCTGACATCCATCGCAATAACATGAGGCGAAATACCATTTTTCACAAGATATATTGGCAGATATCCATGATCTGTTCCAATATCTGCCACAATATTCCCTTTAATCACAAGTCCTGCTGCTGTCTGTAGTCTTTTTGATATCTTTAATCTATCCATATTAATCAAGGTAATCCTTTAACTTACGGCTTCTGCTGGGATGTCTTAACTTACGGAGAGCTTTTGCCTCAATCTGTCTTATACGTTCTCTTGTAACATTAAATTCCTTGCCAACCTCCTCAAGAGTTCTGGCTCTTCCATCATCCATACCAAAACGAAGACGAAGGACTTTCTGCTCTCTTTCTGTTAATGTTCCCAGAACTTCAACCAGTTGTTCTTTTAACAATGTAGAAGCTGCTGCCTCAGCTGGTACTGGAACATTATCATCTTGTATGAAATCCCCAAGGTGGCTGTCTTCTTCTTCACCAATAGGTGTTTCTAACGATACAGGTTCCTGTGATATTTTCTGAATTTCCCGGACTCTTTCCACCGGAATATCCATTGCCCTTGCAATTTCTTCCGGCAATGGTTCTCTGCCTAATTCCTGAAGCAGCTGTCTTGAAACTCTCACAAGCTTATTAATCGTCTCAACCATATGAACCGGGATACGAATTGTTCTTGCCTGATCTGCAATAGCTCTTGTAATAGCCTGTCTAATCCACCATGTTGCATAAGTACTGAATTTATAACCCTTACGGTAATCAAACTTTTCGACTGCCTTGATAAGCCCTAAGTTTCCTTCCTGAATTAAATCAAGAAAAAGCATTCCTCTCCCCACATATCTCTTAGCTATACTTACAACAAGTCTAAGGTTAGCCTCCGCAAGTCTTTTCTTTGCTTCTTCATCTCCCTGTTCCATTCTTTTTGCATACTCAATTTCTTCCTCAGCACTAAGAAGCGGAACTTTTCCGATTTCCTTAAGATACATTCTTACCGGGTCTTCAAGCCCTACACCATCTGGTACAGAAAGATCTATCTTTTCGATATCGATTTCTTCTTCCTCATCAAGAATGATTTCATCATCTTCTGTATCTTCTTCAGCCATCTTAACATCTACACTGTTTGCCTCTAAAAACTCAAATACCTTTTCCATTTTATCTGCTTCAAAATCTGTGTCAGTAAAGAAGTTCATTATTTCCTGATAATCAAGAACATTCTTTTTCTTCTTTGCAACAACAAGAAGTGCTTTGCATTTTTCATCAAACTTTGCCTGCATTTCAGCCGCAAGGCTTTCTTCGCTGTTTTCCAGTGTTTCCTTATCTTCCTCTTTATTCTTCTTTGATACTTTTTTAGCTGCTTTTGATGCTTTTTTTATTTCTTCTGCACCATCTGCCACTTCCTGTTTCATTACTGCTTCCTCTGCTGCATCAACTTTTTTCTTTGCCATTTTGACTGGTCCATCCTTCCATATGTTTCTTTATCTAATGTTATACTGCTTAATTATAATTGGATATTTATCTGGTTTAGCTTTACCTGCTGGGTAATAATATCCTGCATTTTTCTTGGGTCTGTTGTGTTATTTAATGCATTATCCAGACTGTTTTTCTTAACCTTAATCACTGTTTCGTTAAGTGCTTTCATTTTTTCCATCTTGCTTAACTGGTCACTTAAATCCGCAGAAAATAATGCCGCTATTTCGCTGTGTTCTTCCTCTGTTTCGTATGTATTTATAATAGCTGCCGGATTAACCCTTCCTTCCTTAAACTGAGTATAAAGTTTCTCAGCCACATCTCTTAGCAAAGGGGCTATAAAGTCCTCCGGCTGTATATACTGTGCCACCTTATGGAATATTTCATAATCATCTATAATCCACGTCAGAAGAATCTTTTCCGCTTGTCTGATACCAGCTTCTTTTTTCTTCTTAGGCTGCCCTGGGTTTACAGCTTTTTTATCAGTTCTTGGTATAATGCCTTCTTTGTTTCCAAGTCTGGATACAAGCTGCTCCATTCCCTCCTTTGAAATTGAAAATTCACTGCAGACAGCATTAAGGTAATTATCTCTCTCCAGTTTTTCCTTAAACTCTATAAGCTTGTTCGCAATTTCCCTTTCAAATCTGGTAGCCTCCTCCGGATCATGCCTATCATATTTTTTCTCAATTATTTCAATTTCATACATAAAACTGTTCTGAGCCTTGTCTATACGCTCTTGAAATGCATCTGCCCCAAGCGATTTTATAAATTCATCCGGGTCTTTATATGGCTTAAGGTTGATTATTTTTGTTGACAGCCCCGCCTCTTTAAGCATCGGAATTGCACGCAGCGCAGCTTTCACGCCCGCCTCATCACTATCATAGGTAATAAGAACATTATCTGTATATCTCTTAAGCAGTCTGGCATGCCCTGGTGTCAAAGCTGTCCCAAGCGATGCAACCGCCTGATCAAAGCCCGCCTGATGCATTGATATTACATCCATATATCCCTCACAAATAATAATATTGGATTTCCTGGAGGTTCTTGCAATGTTTAATCCATATAGATTCCTGCTCTTATCAAAAAGTATTGTCTGAGGCGAATTAAGATATTTGGGTTTTGCATCCCCCATAACTCTGCCTCCAAAACCTATTACCTTATTATTTATATCCATTATTGGAAATATAACCCTGTTCCAGAACTTCTCATGGATTCCCCGCTCATAAGTAAAGAGCCCCGATTCCTTCAACAAATCATCAGTATATCCCTTTTCCTTTAACAGCCTGTACAATTCGCCTGTTGACTGGGTTGCATATCCAAGACCAAATCTATTTATTGTCTCTTTCGTAAGTGCCCTCCTAGTCAGATAATCCATCCCCAGCTTTCCCTGCTGGGCCTTTAGCTGTCTGAAATAATACGTTGCAGCTATCTTATTTATTTCCAGAAGCTTTACCTTGATATCTTTATTTACTCTTTCCTCACTGGAGTTTTCCTGCTGGGGCAGACTAATCCCTGCCCTGTCTGCAAGAAGCTTTACCGCTTCCAAAAATGTGAAATTTTCATATTCCATTATAAATGTAATGACATTTCCTCCAACGCCGCACCCAAAGCAATGATACAGCTGCCTTGTTCCTGACACAGAAAACGAAGGAGATTTTTCATTATGAAATGGGCACAGCCCAACATATGAGCTTCCACTTTTTTTTAATTTTATATATCCAGAAATAACATCAACAATATCATTTCTGGATATTACCTCATCAATTACTTCACTTGAATACATTTACAATTCCTGTATTAACCTTTCCATGACTTTGGCACAAATATTTCTTCAAACTTTGTTACCGAGTACTGATCACTCATGCCCGCAATATAATCGCAGACGACACGCTCTGGTGCCTCCCCTCTTTCCTTTATAAACAGCTTATAAATATTGGGGAGTTCTTCTATATTGTCCATATAATAATTATACAATTCTGTTATAAGCTTATACGCCTTTACTTCCTCGCTCTTAGCTGTTGGATTCATATAAAGACTTCCAAACATAAACTGCCGAAGCTCGGTCATAGCCTCATGCACCTCATCTGACATTATGATATTATCTAATCCCATACTATTTATTATGATATCATTGATAAGAGTGTTTAATCTTGACTTTGTGGTATTGCCAAGAACCTTGGTATAACGCTTTGGAATATCATTCTCACTAAATATTTTTGCCCTGATTGCATCATCAATATCATGATTTATGTAAGCTATTTTATCTGAAAGCCTTACAACCTTACCTTCAAGAGTAGATGGATTTCCTGCTGTTCTATGATTTACAATACCATCGCGAACCTCCCATGTAAGATTAAGGCCTTTCCCTTCTTTCTCAAGCATTTCCACAACTCTTATACTCTGCCTGTAATGACTAAATCCCATCGGACATATTTCATTTAACGTACGCTCACCTGCATGTCCAAACGGCGTATGCCCTAAGTCATGCCCCAGTGCAATTGCCTCCGTTAAATCCTCATTAAGCCTTAATGCTCTTGAAATACTTCTGGCAATCTGTGCAACCTCCAGAGTATGAGTCAGTCTGGTTCTATAATGATCTCCCTCTGGTGCCAAAAACACCTGTGTCTTATGCTTTAATCTTCTAAAAGCTTTACAATGAAGAATCCTGTCTCTATCTCTCTGATAAATTGTTCTCATAGGACAGTTTTCTTCTATTCTGTCTCTACCCTTAGACTGGTCACTAAAGCTGGCATACTGGCTAAAATGCTCATGTTCATGTTTCTCTTGTTCTTCACGGATATTCATGTTCAGCCTCCACATCAGTATCGAAATGCTTACTCTATATTATTCTATATAATTTAATTATTTCCTTTTTTTATTTTTCAGATTTTAAATCAAAAAATCCATAGCTGCAGCATGACACTTTATTAGTCACTCTAATTGCATACTATGGATTTTTATTTTCACTATCATTTTAAAGAAGTAATTTTTACACTTTCTACACGATTAGATGAAACTGCTTCAACCTTTAAAATATATCCATTAATTTCCACACAGTCTCCAACCTCTGGCATTCGATCCAGCTGTTCAATAATAAGGCCTCCAATAGAGTCATTATCTTCTGAAGAAAATGAAGTCATTAAAAGCTCATTTAAATCATCAAGTTTTAATGAACCCTCAACCATATATGTTCCATCATCAAGCTTTACATAGGGTTCCTTTTCATCTTCGTCATACTCATCACGAATCTCACCCACAATTTCCTCAAGAAGATCTTCCGTTGTAATCATTCCAGCCGTTGAACCATACTCATCTAATACAATAGCAATACTTGTAGAATCATACTGCATTTCTTTAAACAATTCAGCTGTATTTTTTTGTTCAAATGTAAAAAATGGTTTACGCATAATTGATGATATATGAAATACTGAACCCTTAGAATTTAAAATTAAATCTTTGATATTTAATATACCAACAACATTGTCTGCATTATCCTCATAAATCGGAATCCTTGTATATTTTGTTTCGCGAAACAATTCTATAATCTCATTGTAACCTGAGTTAACATTGGCAAGCGTCATATCTATCCTTGGAATCATTACATCTTTAGCAAGCGAATCCCCAAAATCAAAAACATTCGTAATAATCTGCTTTTCATTCTTCTCAATAACACCATCTTCATGGCTTACCTTTACAAATGTCCTTAACTCGTCCTCTGTAATTTTCTTTTTTCTGCTGCTAAGGTCTATATGAAAAAGCTTCATAACAACGCTGGACAGCCAGTCAACTATATTAATAACAGGAGTCAGTATAATCATTAAAAACCTGATTATTGGGGCATAAAAAAGCGCAATCTTTTCTGAATGGGCAGATGCTGCTGTTTTAGGCGTAATCTCACCAAAAATAAGGACAAGAACAGTAAGAATACCTGTTGCAATTCCTGTTGCATAATCACCCCAAATTCTTATTGTCAGCGTTGTTGCCAATGCAGAGCATGATATATTCACTATATTATTTCCTATCAATATTGCACTAAGCATCTTGCTTGAAT
>JAUNPT010000025.1:0-13871 GCA_030536565.1 Eubacteriales bacterium
AATATTATGCTTGTTTTATTGGGGACAACAAGTGGTTTTGGAACGATGTTTGCGTTCCTTATTTCTGCACAGCTTCGTGCGTATAACAGAATTTCCATATTTATTGCATATGTGTGTATTCTGGCATTTGCACTTTCAATTGACTGCTTATACAAGCATCACGTTAAGAATAATAAAAGACGGGCTTTAAGATATGTTTTTGCTGGCGCCTGTTCTGTTTTATGTATATTCTCTTTATATGAGGGCTTTCCAGAGGGAGAGATACCGGATTATGAGACTAACAGTGTAAATTATTACAGTGATGCAGAATTTGTTCAGAGGATTGAAGCTGAAGTTCCGGAAGCATCATCTATATTCCAGCTTCCATATCATGAATACCCAGAAGGCGGCCCGGTTAATGATATGAATGATTACCACCTTTATGTCGGATATATTCATTCCGATAAATTAAAGTGGAGTTATGGTGGTATTAAGGGAAGAAACGGTGATTCATGGAATAGAAATGCTGCAGCATTAGAACCGGCAGATATGGTTGCTGAGTTAAAAAAAGCTGGTTTTTCGGGAATCTATATAGATAAAAGGGCTTATACAGGGGAAGAATATAAGCAGCTGGAAGGTAAATTAAAAGAAATCACAGGTCAGGATTTCATATACAGTGATAATGGAGCGTTAAGCTTCATTAAGTTTTAAATGGCATATGATGAGGTAGAGGATGAGAGAAGGCATAGATAATGTAATAAATTGGTTCCTTGAAGAAAAGAACAGTAAGAGATTCTTAGTATTAAGCCTGCTTGCGCTGGCGTATAATATACTTTTCTTTTATATTATAGCTGAGAGCGGGTTTTCTGCAGATGATGTATATAATTCACAGTCAGGTTTTATGGCATATGTGCAGAATGGAAATGTATGGTCACTGACAGACCGGATATTTAAAGAATGGCTTGAGGCAGGGAGATTTTTTCCTTTCGCAAACTATACATATATCTTGTTTTATTTTGTACAATCAAGGCTGGCGTATAAATTACTTATAATACTTTCAGTGTTCATCTGTATATTTTTATTTGGCAAATGTGTAGAAAAGCTTACTGGTTCAAAAATCACAGGCATTGCCGTGTTTGCAGTGTTTCCAATGTGTATCCAGCTTACAGGGGATTATGACAGCGCCCTCTACTGTTTTCATATGTTGGTTCAGATGACATTTATATGGTCGCTGTTATCACTGCTGTGTGTTATGAAGGCTATAGACAAACACAGAGAAAAACAGGCAGGCGGCAGAGGCAGGGGGATAATAGTTTATTATGTGCTTAGTGGGATATTTTTGTTTATGTCACTGGGAACTTATGAAACGGCATTTGTACTGTTTGCGTTTGAGTGTCTGGCAGTCTGGGGTTACACAGGTGGATTCTTTAAAGCTTGCAGGGCGCTTATCCCCGATTTTGTTATGTATGGTCTGGCATGTATTATAAATATTGTTGTAAGAAGCAATATTCAAAGTGTTGGCTATGATGGAATTACAATAAATCTCAATATTAAAGAAGTGCTTGTTACTTTTGCTAAACAGGTGGCGGGAACACTGCCTTCACTTCGATTGTTACACAGTATTGCAGGTGGCAGTCCGTTATATGGAAAAAGAGAGCTTATTGGAGCACTGAGAATATCTGATATTTTTATGGTAATCTTATATGTTATAATAATTGTTATAGCTGTTAAGATGCTATATAAGAATATAGATAAAATAAAAAACCTTTCCTATATGGCTGCTGGGGGAATAGCGCTGCTTACATTACCGGCACTGTTAATTTCAATTACAGCAAAGTATCAGAATGAATTAACATGGGGAACAAGTCACTTGTCAGCATTTGTACAGAGCTTCGGTCTGGCAGGTGTTGTGACTGCGCTTGCCGCGGCAATGCTTAAAAAAACAGGAAAGAGAGCTGCTAATGCAATTATAGCGACAGCTCTTATTATTGGTATTCCAGTATTGCTTTTACAGCAGATGGATTCAAGGTGTAGTGTTTATTATAAAAATTTCTCTTACAGGTATCCGATGGAGAACATAGAAAATGCCGGCAGAGCCGGAGTGTTTGAAGAAATACGGACAGATGATAAGGTGATTGGGCTTTCAGGATATTATTATGACACAATATCAGGATATGAACTATATACAAAAGCGGCAAAAAGAGAAATTCAGATTGATGCCAGAGAGCAAATGCTTGAAGAACTAAACGGATATAGCAGTACAGGTGCTATGAGTAATGATTTATTTGCAGTGAACAGCCGTGCAGATGATAAAGGCGGCGAGGTTATAGTTTCACATATAGTATCCTGCATCGTTTACAGTGCAGAAGATGATGACTATAGTATGCTTGCAGATGAAATTAAGATATATACTTCTTATAGCGGTGCTGCCTCAATAAAATATGTTGAAGGCGGTGTGCATAAAAGCATTAATGCAGATGTGTTAGAGCCAAAATATGAAAAAGATGGAAGATACATATACGAATTTTTTGGTACTGATATAGATGTCGGCAGTATTGTTATAGGCTATTAATATGCTTCGTTGACAAATAAAAATAATAAATGTATAATCACGCTTAGTTGATAGAAATGGAATGTCACTATGAAGATGTATAGATTAGCAGGTGGCAAATCTTTGTCAAACAAGGAGAAAAGAATATGAAAAGAACCGCATTAATTATGGCTGGCGGAAAAGGAGAAAGATTCTGGCCAAGAAGCCGGGTATCACTTCCAAAACAGTTTTTATCCCTTACAGATGATGGAAAGACTATGATTCAGTTGACAGTGGAAAGAATAAGTCCTATTGTTGACATTACTGATGTATATATTGCTACAAATAAGAATTATAAGGAACTGGTAAAACAGCAGCTGCCAGGAATCCCTGAAGAAAATATCCTGTGTGAACCAGTGGGAAGAAACACTGCACCATGTATAGGCTTAGGAGCAGCTCATATTGCAAGAAAATATGATGATGCAGCTATGATAGTGCTGGCTTCAGACCACCTTATTAAGAATAATGAAATTTTTACAGAAACATTTAAAGAAGCCTGTGATGTGGCAGAAAAAGGAGCAAATCTTGTTACTATTGGTATTACGCCAAACTATCCGGAAACAGGCTATGGTTATATAAAATACGATGGCAGCAGCAGAGATGGGAATGCATTTCAGGTAGAAAAGTTTGTTGAAAAACCAGTTCTTGAGGTTGCCAAAGAATATCTGGCAGATGGACATTACCTTTGGAATAGTGGAATGTTTGTATGGAAGGTATCTACAATCCTTGATAATTTCAAGAAGCTGCTTCCAGAGTCTTATGAGGCTCTTATGAAAATTAAAGATTCAGTAGGTGGTTCTAATGAAGAAGCTGTACTTAATACTGAATTTATGAACCTTGAAGCAGAGTCAGTAGATTATGCAATCATGGAAAAAGCTGATAATATTTATATACTGCCAGGCAATTTTGGCTGGGACGATATTGGCTCATGGCTTGCAGTTGGCAGAATAAAGAAGACAGATGAAGATAATAATGTTGTTAATGGTAATGTAGTTGCTGTTAATACAAAAAACTGTGTAATCGAAGGTGGAGAAAAGCTTATAGCAACAGTTGGCCTTAGAGATATGGTTGTGGTAGATACACCAGATGCCACATTGATTTCAACTAAAGAGAATGCAGGAGAGATTAAGAAGGTCCTTGCAGCTCTTAGAGAATCAGGAAGAAATAAGTATTTATAATAAGGAGATTAAAATGAAAAACGCATTAATTACAGGTATTACAGGTCAGGACGGTTCATACTTAGCAGAGCTTTTGCTTGAAAAGGGCTATAATGTATATGGCCTTATGAGAAGGAAAAGTGTTGTAGATTATGGCAATGTAGAACATATTAAGGATAAGATTAAGTTTATATATGCTGATATGCAGGATATCGTTTCTCTTATGACAGCTATGAAGATTTCACAGGCAGACGAGGTATATAACCTGGCTGCCCAGTCATTTGTTGCAACTTCATGGGATACACCATGTACAACAGCAGATATTGATGCAATTGGTGTAACTAATATGCTTGAAGCAATTCGTGCAGTTAAGCCGGAATGCAGATTCTATCAGGCATCTACATCAGAAATGTTTGGTAAGGTGCAGGCTATTCCTCAGACAGAGGAAACACCATTCTATCCAAGAAGCCCATATGGAGTTGCTAAGTTATATGGACACTGGATTACTAAGAATTATAGAGAAAGCTATGATATGTATGCATGTTCTGGTATTCTGTTCAATCATGAAAGTGAGAGAAGAGGACTTGAATTTGTAACAAGAAAGATTACTAATGCTGTAGCTAAGATTAAGCTTGGTGTTCAGGACCATGTTGAACTTGGTAATTTAGATGCTAAGCGTGACTGGGGTCATTCTAAGGACTATGTTAAGGCTATGTGGTTATTATTACAGCAGGATACACCAGATGATTATGTTATTGCTACTAATGAAACAAGGACAGTTAGAGAATTTGCAAAGACAGCATTTGCAGCAGCTGGAATTGAAGTTGAGTTTGAAGGCGAGGGCGTTAACGAAGTTGGTAAGGATAAGGCTACTGGCAAGGTGTTAGTTAAGGTTAATCCACAGTTCTTCAGACCAGCAGAGGTAGAGTTACTTATTGGCAACCCGGCTAAGGCAGAATCAAAGCTTGGCTGGAAGAGAGAAATCAGTTTCCAGGAATTGGTTGAAAGAATGGTTAAGAATGATCTTGCAATAGTTGAAAGAGAAATTAAGGTACAGAATCTGTAAGAGTGTGCAAAATAGAGGCGGGGCAATGCAGTGATGTGTTGTCCCTTTATTTGATTATAGGTAATTAATTGGAGGGTGCATATGAAGGCATTGGTAATTGGTGGCGGTGGGTTTGTAGGAACCTACCTTGTAAATCATCTGGCAGATGAGCTTGGAATGGAAACAGCAGTAACTAAGACAGAAAAAGAGCAGTTGTCGCTTACTAACGCAAAGATATATAACATGGATATACTGGAAAAGGAGCAGATAGGTGCTGTCCTTAATGAGTTTAGACCGGATTATATACTTCACCTGGCAGCACAGTCATCTGTTGCGTATTCATGGAAGAACCCGGGGCTTACTATAGACGTTAATGTTAAAGGAAGTGTAAATGTTCTTGATTCCATAAGGGAGCTTGATTACAAACCAAGAGTACTTCTTATTGGCTCAGGCGAAGAATATGGACATATAAAAGAGGGGGAATGCCCGATTATAGAGGATACAGTCCTTCGTCCGGGTAATATATATGCGGCAACAAAATCATGCCAGAATATGATTGGGGCAATTTACGCTAAGGCATATGATTTGGATATTATGATGGTAAGGGCATTTAATCATATTGGCCCTAATCAGGCACCGATGTTTGTTGTTGCCGATTTCTGCAAACAGGTAGCGGAAATTGAAAAAGGAGATAGAGAACCGGTAATGTATGTTGGAAACCTTAGTGCAAAGAGAGATTTTACAGATGTAAGAGATGTCGTTCGTGCATATGGTATGCTTGTTCAGAGAGGAAAGCGTGGAGAAACATATAATGTTGGTACTGGACATGCAGTTGCAATTCAGGAGATATTGGATAAGATAATAGGTATGTCAGACAGAAAGATAGATGTTAAGGTGGATCCAAACAAGCTTCGTCCGGTTGATGTGCCAATAATAGAGCCAAATATCAGTAAAATCAATGAGTGTGTAGGCTGGAGCCCTGAAATAAGTATTGACCAGACTTTGGAAGAAACATTGGATTATTGGAGAAGGCAGTAATTAGAAAATGAAAAATTGTTAGCGACGCAGGAGATAATGAAATTGGGAAAATTAAAAGACAGGATACTTCATATAGCATCAGATCTTATATACAGCATTGCAGCGTTAGTGATACTAAATGGGGTAATCCAGCTGGTGGTGTATCCGTATCTTACTAAAAAAATGGGAGCAGACAGCTTTGGAACAGTCTTGTATATGTTGTCAGTAGTTTCCATTATGGCATCGACATTTGGAACAGCTGCAAATTATTCCAGAATGATGTCACAGACAAAACGAAAGGTGACAAATGGAGATTACAATATATTCCTTTTGGCAGTGTATGGATTAAGCATTGTAGTAGCGGCAGCTGCATTACTTGTTTTGGGTAATTTTTCGGCGGTTCAGTTTATATCATTGTCAATATTGATTATTGTGAGTGTGGCAAGATATTATGGAGATGTGGATTTTAGATTATCCCTTAATTATAAAGGTTATTTTGTATACTACGTATGTATTTCTGCAGGCTATCTTATAGGTTTGTTTATCTATAATCTTACTAAATCATGGGGAATAGTATTTATCCTTGGAGAAACATTGTGTCTTGTGTATGTAAAACTAAAGGGAACTATATGGAACAAGCCATTGTTTAATAGGTCAGAATGCTTTTTTGAGAATATCAAGTCAATGATTGTTCTGTCAGGGGCAGAACTGATTGGCGCTGTAATACTTAACGCAGACCGCGTCCTGATTAGGATAATAATAGATGGAGCATCTGTAACTATATTCTATACGGCTTCAATTGTTGGAAAAATCATAGCGCTTTTGACAGTTCCGCTGAATGGGGTGTTAATAGGATACCTTGCAAGATATAAGGGAAGGTTTACATCAAAAAAATTTCTTGGGATTACTGGCGTTTCGGTTGTAATAGGGATTGCATTTACAATGTTTTGCACCGGAGCTTCATACATATACGTTAAACTAATGTATCCGGAGGTATATGAACTTGCAAAGCCATTTTTCCTGCTTGCAAATGCAGGGCAGATACTTTACTTTATATCAAATACGATGATGGTTGTTCTGCTGCGATTTACAAGTGAAAAGATACAGCTGTATATTAATATTCTCTACGCTATATCATTTGCTGTTGTTGTCGTTCCGATGACATATGTATGGAAATTGCATGGAATTGCATATTCACTGCTTATTATAAATGCCATGAAGTTTATTCTGGTTGCTGTAATTGGAACATATTATTGTGGCAGGACAAATGTTGAAATTATTACAGAAGATTAGAACGGAGAGAAGATTGTGAATAAAGAACAGGAAATAATTAAAGAAGTGCAGGCGGTTAATAAGATTATAATGAGAGAATTAGACCGTGTGTGCAAGAAGAACAATATCAGGTACTACTTAGACAGCGGTGCCCTGTTAGGGAGCATAAGGCATAAGGGCTTTATACCATGGGACGATGATGTGGATGTTGTATTTACAAGGGCTGAATATAACAGGTTAATGAAGCTTCCTGAATCAGAATGGGGAGAAGCTTTTGAATTATATGATTATCATGACATAGAAAATAATGAAGTGTTTGATTATGTGTCAAGACTGTTGTATAAGGGCGTTGAAATAAAGCATCTTATGGCTGATAAAATGGGAAAAAACAATAAGATGGCCAAATACATGGGTATAGATTTATTTATTCTGGACAATGCCTTTGAATCAGTATTAAGGCAGAAGCTTCTGCTTGCGAAGCTCATAGTTGTCTATGGTTTTGGGTTAGGACACCGTCCGGCCTTGGATTATAGTGAATATTCAGCGGTTCAGAAGCCTGTTATATTTATATTGTCAAGAATTGGAAAATTGTTTTCTAACCAGACAATATTTGGCTGGTATGATAAAATATGTCAGAGTGCTAATAAAAAAACATCTTCATTATATTTTGTGGGGAATTATCCATTTACCGATTTGCACAGGGTAATGAAAAAGGAGTGGTATGCTGATGTTATGCCATGCCAGATTGATGATGAAGTATGGGATGGCCCAATTGGAAGACATGAATTGCTTACGACCCTTTATGGTGACTATATGCAGCTTCCGCCTGTGGAGGACAGAGCTGGGTATCATTTTGTGATTGTTAAAAAAGACAACAGGGAACGCAATAAGTAAATTCTGCTTGCAAATGTAATAATTATGTGATAGTATATCAAAATGCGAACGGCACAATTATATAAGCCGTTACTCATTGATATATGGGTGGATTCCCGAGTGGCCAAAGGGGACAGACTGTAAATCTGCTGGCAATGCCTTCGAAGGTTCGAATCCTTCTCCGCCCATTTACATATCTTTCTGCAGGTAATAAAGCATTTTAGTTTAGCAAGTTAGTTTGGACTGAAATACTTAGGTTACACCAGATTCATATGTAATCCGCCGGCGTGGCGGAATTGGCAGACGCACAGGACTTAAAATCCTGCGAGGTTAAACTCATACCGGTTCAAGTCCGGTCGCCGGCATTGGTAAATCTTTTCATTACATTTGGTTATACGCTGAATGTTGTGGAGAGATTTTTTTTGCTTTACATGTAAAAATTTTGTAAAAACATAGTATTGAAGTATAAGTATTTGTATGGTATATTTTGTTAGTATGCTATTGTTAAAATAGTAAATGAGAAAGGGTAAAATTATGAAAAAAATAGTAGCAGTTTTAATGTGTATGATAATGGTTTTCAGTCTGGCAGGCTGTGGGAAAGGAAAAGATAAGGTTGTTGTTTATGCATCTTGTGAGGACTACAGAATCGAAGATTTAAGAAAACAGTTAAAGGAAAAATTCCCAGATATTGATGTTGTGGTTGAGTACTATTCTACTGGTAACGCTACAGCGAAGCTTAAAGCAGAAGGCGATAAGACAGAGGCTGATATTGTTATTGGTCTGGAAACAGCGTCTATGCAGCAGATTGCTCCAATGATGGCAGATTTATCAGGTTTTAAGATGGATCATTACCTTGAAGGCGCTAATGATGATGATAATAGATACATTATATTTGAAAAATACGAAGGTGCGGTTATTGTTAATACAAAGACATTACAGGAAAAAGGACTTGCAGAGCCAGCTTCCTATGATGATCTTTTAAAGCCGGAATATAAGGGACAGATAGCAATGCCAAATCCAAAGACATCGGGAACAGGTTACATGTTCTTGTATACATGGGCTGATACAATGGGAGAAAAACAGGCATTTGATTATGTAGACAAGCTTCAGGTGAATATCAAAAACTTTACAGAATCAGGTTCGGGCCCAATGAAGATGCTTGCACAGGGAGATGTTGCTATTGGTTTAGGAATGATATTCCAGGCTGCTACACAGATTACAGAGGGCGTGCCTCTTAAGGTTCTTCAGTTTAAAGAAGGCTGTCCATACAATACTACGGCTATGGGTATCGTAAAGGGACGCGAAACTAATGAAAATGTAAAAACAATTTTTAACTTCCTTAATGAGGATTTTGCATATTACGATAAGGCCATTTATTCACCAGGCAAGATTTTAAAGGATCAGGAAGTTAAGATAGAAAATTATCCTGCAGAGGTTAAATCGGCGGATATGTCATCAATTACAGACGAAGAATTAAAACAGCGTTTAATAGGTCAGTGGAAATATTAAGGATAAATAAATGAACGAGAAGATAATTGTTAAAGGTTTAAAGAAATCATTTCATAATAAGGTTGTTTTGGATGATATTAGTTTTGATGTGAAAAATGGAGAGTTTTTATCTATTTTAGGTGCGTCAGGCTGCGGAAAAACAACACTTCTTAGAATCCTTATGGGCATAGAGTCTGCTGATGGCGGGATTATTGAGAAAGAAGGAAATGATATTACATATTTGGAAAGTGCAAAGCGTGGAATGGGAATAGTATTCCAGAATTATGCATTATTTCCTAATATGACGGTTTTACAGAATGTCAAATATGCTCTTAAGTTTAACAAGGAATTAAAGGTAAGAGCAGATGAAATAGCGAGAGAAAACATAGAAAAGGTTGGCCTTACAGAACATATTAATAAAAAACCTGGAAAGCTTTCAGGTGGACAGCAGCAGAGAGTTGCAATTGCAAGAACACTGGCACTGAGCCCGGATATTATATTGTTTGATGAGCCAATGTCTGCATTAGATGCGGCTATGCGTGTAGCATTGAGAAAAGAAATTAAGAATATCCAAAAGAGTTCTAATATTACTATGATTTATATTACACATGACCAGGAAGAAGCTTTTGCAATGTCAGATCGTATTATGGTAATGAATGATGGCAAAATCCAGCAGATAGGTACACCAAAAGAGGTATACTATAAGCCTGCTAACGATTATGTCAGGGAATTTGTATCGAAACAGATAGAAGAAAAAATGACATCACTTAGAGAGAGTGTAGGTGAACGTCTTGACTAAGAAAAAAACAGCAAATGGTGTGAATGTTTTAAAATTGTTTCTGATTGTATTTTTTTGCATGACTGTTTTAGGCCCCTTGTTTTCAATGCTTGGTCAGATACAGTGGCAGACGGTAGCTAAGGAGGTATTTACTAGTCAGTTTTTTGAAATTGCACTAAATTCACTTAAGGTCAGCTGTGCTACTACAATACTTTCGATTTTGCTGGCTTATATTGTGGCTTTGGCTGTGAACCGAAGCCGATTAAGAGGAAAACGTATAATTTATATAATTGCAATCCTGCCAATGCTGGTTCCTTCGGTTTCGCACGGAATGGGATTGATAAATCTGTTTGGTGATAATGGCCTCATTACAAGTTTCTTTGGGCTTTCAGTACATCTTCATGGATTTATCGGAATATTGTTAGGTTCTTTGATGTACTCTTTTCCGGTGGCGTTCCTTATGATTTCGGATGCTATGAAATATGCGGATGGCAGTATGTATGAGGCAGCTGATATTTTGGGGGTTCCTAAGATTAATCAGTTTTTTTCAATGACACTTCCTTATATGAGGAGACCATTGATATCGGCGGTATTTGCAGTATTTACAATGGTATTTACTGATTATGGTGTGCCATTAGCGGTCGGTGGAAGATATCTTACACTTCCATTATATTTATACAGGGAAGTTATAGGCTTATATGATTATTCAAAAGGTGCCTTTGTTGGGTTATTGCTTTTGATTCCAGCGTTAATTGCATTTTTAATGGATTTGAGAAAGAATAATGAGGATAATCTTAATGCAGTACCTAAGCAGTATACAGTAAGAAAGAATCTATTTAGGGATGCTGTCCTTGCAGTGTTTACGGGATTTATTATGGTGTTTATTTTAATGGTACTTTTAACATTCCTTATACTTACATTTGTTAATAGTTATCCATACGATTTGACGCTTACCGCTAAACATATTGTTACTGTGTTTGAGAGAGGCGTTGGTGATTATATTTCCAATTCCTTTATTATCGCTTTTCTGGCAGCTGTTATCGGAACGATTGTTGGATTTGTTACAGCTTATCTTACAGCACGTACTCCATATCGTTTTTCAACTAGAATGCTGCATTTGTTTGCGCTGACTTCAGTGGCGATTCCGGGTATCGTATTAGGCTTGGGATATACAATTTTCTTTAAGACTACTTTTATATATGGCACGATTATGATATTGGTATTTGTTAATGTTATCCATTTTTTTGCGTCGCCTTATTTGATGATGTACAATGCTATGAAAAAGCTTAATGAAAATTATGAAGATGTAGGAAGAACGCTGGATATTCCAATGTGGGCCATGATAAAAGATGTGTTTATTCCTAATCTTTTAGATACTATAGCTGAGATGTTTGGATACTTTTTTGTGAACTGTATGATTACGATTTCAGCAGTAGCATTTCTGTATTCAAGTGCTACAAAGCCGTTGGCAATCATGATTAATGAGTATGAAAGCTCCATGGCATTTGAGGCAGCAGCTTTTGTATCATTAATTATTCTTATTGCCAATATTATAATGAAACTGTTGATTGGAATGGTAAAGAAATATTGTAAGGCTCAGTATAGCAGGTAAGGACGGAGCAAAATATGAAAATTAATAAAAATCAGTTTGAAATATTAAGCTATATTGAAAGAGAATGTGGAAAAAAGCTCACGCAGAGCCAGATTGCTGAAGGAACTCATCTTAATCCTGAACTGGTAAGTAAGGTTTATATGGAACTGGAAGAACTGGGAATGTTTGTGCAGAAGAATAGCAGGGAGCTGTGGATTACCAAGCAGGGACTGGACGTTTTGGAACCATATCGTGTACGGCGTGCGGTGATTCTTGCTGCGGGCTTTGGTTCAAGGCTGGTTCCAATCACTCTGAATACACCAAAGCCTCTCGTTCGTGTTCATGGCAAGATGATTGTGGAAACAATGCTTGATGCAATTATCGCGGCAGGAATTAAGGAAATTGTATTAGTCAGGGGATATCTGTGGGAACAGTTTGATGTACTCAGGCATAGATACCCAGAAATAGATTTTGTTTACAATCCGTTATTTAATGATGCCAATAATATATCGTCTGCATTTTTGGCAAAGGACTTGTTGTCTAATGCATATGTTATGGAAGCGGACTTGCTTGTATCTAATCCAGATATAATTAGAAAGTACGAGTACTCATCAAATTATCTGGGTATGTATAAGGAATATACAGATGACTGGTGTTTTGATGTGCAGTCTGGTATAATTAAGGAGCTGAATGTAGGCGGAACTAACTGTTACCATATGTATGGTGTTTCCTATTGGACACGTGAAGATGGCGAAAGACTTGGTAAATCTATAGAAGCGGCTTTCAAGATGCCGGGTGGAAAAGAAAAATACTGGGATGAGGTTGCACTGCGTGTCTTTAAGAACGATTTTAATGTAGAGGTAAGACCTTGCTTTGAGGGTGACATTGTAGAGATTGATACATTTAAAGAGCTTAAACAGATAGATCCGATATATGCTATGGATTGATTGAAAGTAGATATTGAATAAAAAGAAAACGCCTATTTATGTTTAAGCGTTAAGTGCCAAAGCCAAACACACATAAAACAGGTGCTGTATATATAAAATACATAATTAAAGCTGATGAAGCTGTCATGTGTGAGGAAACTTATATATGACAGCTGATTTTATAGAAATATTTCTGTGACAGAGTTGAGAGATGGAGGATTATGTTAGAATTAGATGGAATGTTATCGGTAGTGATGCCAGCGTACAATGAAGAAAAGCTGATATATGGGAGTATAATAAGGACTGTTGATATTCTGTCGGGGTTTGTGAAGGAATTTGAGATTGTCGTTGTCAATGATGGGAGTAAGGATAATACAAAGAATGAGATAAAGCGTGCCATGAATGAAAAGAAATGTGTGCGGCTGGTCACATCAGATAAAAACAGAGGTAAGGGAAATGCTATTATTTCGGGAGTGTCGCAGTCAGAAGGGAAATATATAGCATTTGTGGACGCAGATTTAGAATTAAATCCGGCGCAGCTGGAAGGGTATATTCGTGAAATGCTTGATAAGAAGCTTGACGTGGTTATTGGGTGCAAATTCCATAAGGACTCCAAGCTTAATTATCCCATAAAGAGAAAGATTATAAGCATGGGGTATTATATAATGCTTCTGGTGCTGTTTCATCTTAACGTGAAGGATACACAGACAGGACTTAAGGTTTTTAGGGCAGAGGCTATAAAGCCAGTGGCGCATCTTATAAGGACACAGGGATTTGCATATGATATTGAACTGCTGGTCGCTGTTAACCGGAGAGGCTTTAGAATTGGACAGATGCCAGTATGCGTGGATTATGTGCGGGAGGCCGGAGCTAAAAGAATTGGAATGAAGGATATGCTCAAGGCTTTTAGGGATACGTGGGCGATATTTGGCAGAGTCTATTTCAGGCATTATTATGATTAATGTTAAGCTATGGCAGATATAGAAAAATGAAATGCGTGTATTCCAAATAAAACAGTATAAAAACAGTAAAAAACGACATATTTTTTTGACATGAGGACATAAGATGTTATATAATTCTTAAAGTGTAAGTGAATTTTAATTGTGTGATAATATATATTTTAAAGCCAAAAAATTCAAGGGGGGGGTAGGCGCT
>JAUNPT010000025.1:13881-19133 GCA_030536565.1 Eubacteriales bacterium
CTCGCGGGCGGCGCCGGGGGGCGCAAAATAGAAAAACAACCCCCGGGGGGGGGGAGGCGCTTACTAAAGGAGAGAGTATTGATATGTATATGGATAAAACAAAAGAAAGTGTTCAGAATGTAGTGCTGTTTATTACAGATGCAGCTTCAATTGTGGCAGGATATTATATGGCAGGAGTTATCTGGCTGGCAATATATAAAGGGCTGGGAATAAATACAGCACTTCTGCAGCTGAGTGATAATATTGTGAATGTGATAGTGGCATTGTTTCTTACAATGCTGTTTTACTCATCAGAGCAGGATTTTTTAAATATAGGGAAATTTGAGGAACTTAAGTCAGTATTTGTTAAAGCTGGTATATATTCGATTATTATTGCGGTTTATGAGCTGTTAAAAAAGGACGCAAAAAGTTTCTCAAGAGGAATTTATGTACTGACTTTCTTTCTGGCTGTTTTGCTGATGTTTTGTTTGAGAATAGCGGTAAAGAACCATTTAAGAAAAAGTAATGTCCGCGGGCGGGCTATACGCATCGTTATGGTTACATTAAAGGACCGTGCAAAACCTATGATTTCAATGTTTCAAAAGAAAAATGACTGGATGCGGCGTCTTGAAGGCATTGTAATAATGGACGGAGACATGACCGGACAGCAGATTGGCGGATTCCCAGTTGTTGCTAACCGCCATACAATGATGACGTTTATTAAAAACGAGGTGGTTGATGAGGTCTATATTGATGTGAGTTACCATATCCGTGAGGAAATTAAACCGCTGGTTATGGAGCTTGAGGACATGGGTGTAACAGTGCATTTGAAAATTGAAATGCTGGATTCTTACAGGGACTTTGATGCATCATTAGGATATCTGGGAGATATTCCGGTAGTTACATTTGCTAACAGAATGTATGACTGGAAGTCAATGGCTCTTAAAAGGGCGCTGGATATATGTTCGGCGGTGGCAGGTCTTATTATTATGGGAATTGCCATGATTTTTGTTGCGCCTGCCATTAAGCTTGAATCTAAGGGGCCATTATTTTTCAAACAGAAACGTGTGGGAAAGAATGGAAGATATTTTGAAATATATAAATTCCGCTCTATGTATATAGACGCTGAGGAAAGAAAAAAGGAACTTATGGCCCACAATGAAATGAGTGGACTTATGTTTAAAATGAAAGATGATCCACGAATTACAAAAGTAGGGAAATTTATTCGTAAAACAAGTATAGATGAACTTCCGCAGTTTATTAATGTTTTAAAGGGTGATATGAGCCTTATAGGAACAAGGCCGCCAACGGTTGGTGAGTTCAAGCAGTATGCGGGCCATCATAAGAGAAGATTATCTATGAAGCCGGGGATTACAGGAATGTGGCAGGCATATGGAAGGAATACAGTAGATGATTTTGAAGAAGTAGTTAAAATGGATTTAGATTATATTGACCATTGGAGTATGCTGTTAGATATAAAAATATTGTGCAAAACATTTGTTACAGTATTTACAACTGGCGGCAAATAATACAGATTGTGAGTGAAAGGTGTTGTAACAGACACATTTTGAATATGGAGATTATAAATGACAGATAATAGTGAGAAAAAGACGCAGCAGGGATTAAAGGAACGATTGGCGGCTATTTTAAAGTCCAGGGAGCTGGGATTTGTGCTGGCAGCAATAGAGATGCTGCTGGCATTGGTACTGATTGGAATGATAATGTATCTTAATGTGCTTCCACTGAAATATTTCCTGCCAATAGTTGTTATTATGCTTATGATAAGCCTGTATATTGTGTTTAGTATGTATTTAAAAAAGCTTAGAACGCTTGGCAAGGTGCTGGCAGTAATTTTGTCAATTATATGGGTGTTTGGAATTTATGTGATTGGATATGCCAATGGTACCTTTGGTAAGGTCGGCGGTGCTAACACAAAAACAGATATTATGAATGTATACGTCATGAAGGACGATGCCGCAGAAAGTGTTAAGGACGCAGCTGCCTACACATTCGGCAAGTTAAGCGGTATGGATAAGGATAATACTGAAAAGACAATTGATGATATCAATAAAGAAGCAGGAGCTTCTATATCTACTAAAGATTATACAACTATGGAGCAGCTTGCAGAAGCGCTGTATTTGGGGGAGGTTCAGGCAATTATTATGAATCAGGCCTATGCAGATGCTTTAATTGATATTGAAGGATATACAGATTTTGCGGAAAAAACTAAGATTATCTATGGCAACACTATTAAAACTGAAATTAAGGTTGAAAAAAATGTTGACGTTACAAGTAATGCATTTTCAGTATATATAAGCGGTATTGATACATCGGGGTCTGTTTCGACTACAAGCCGGAGTGATGTAAATATACTTGCGATTGTTAATCCGGATATTAAGGAAATTCTGTTAGTTAATACACCGAGAGATTATTATGTTCCGTTATCAATTTCAAATGGAGTTAAGGATAAGCTGACGCATGCGGGAATATATGGTGTAGATGTATCTATGGATACGCTTGGAATGCTCTATGGAATTGACGTCAATTATTTCTTCAGACTGAATTTCACAGGATTTACGGGGATTATTGATGCATTGGGCGGAGTATCGGTGCACTCAGACTATGCATTTAAGACATTACACGGTGGATATAATATTGCTGTGGGGGATAATTATTTAAATGGAGCCCAGGCGTTAGGTTTTGTTCGTGAGAGGTATTCACTCAGCGGCGGAGATAATCAGAGAGGTAAAAACCAGATGGCTATGATTAGTGCAGTTGTTAAGAAGATGGCATCTCCAGCGCTTCTTAATAATTATTCAGGGCTTATGGACAGCATATCTGGAAGTTTTGAAACAAGTTTGTCATCATCACAGATTTCAGATTTGGTGAGGCTGCAGCTTAATGAGGGTGGAGGCTGGAACATTTGTCAGTATGCCGTAAAAGGAATGGGTGACATGTCTTCATGTTATTCTATATCCAGCGGAGAGTACTACGTAATGAGGCCAGATGAAAATACGGTTGTAAAAGCTAAAGAATTAATTCAGAAGGTATATTGCGGAGAAACCCTTACATCAGCAGACTTGAAAGAATAGTTGAAATTAACCCGCGTTGCAACAAATATGCTGCAGCGCGCGTTTGCACGTTTATATAAAATTGTGATGATTAGAAAGGAAGATTGACAATATGTATGACTATTTAATAGTTGGAGCAGGGCTTTATGGAGCAGTATTCGCCTATGAGGCAAAAAAGAGGGAAAAGAAATGTCTTGTTATTGATAAGCGCAGTCACATTGGTGGTAATGTGTATTGTGAAAATATAAGCGGCATTAATGTTCATAAGTACGGGGCCCATATATTCCATACATCAGATAAAAAGATATGGGATTACGTAAATGAGTTTGCAGAATTTAATAACTATATTAATTCACCAATTGCAAGATATAAGAAAGAATTATATAATCTTCCGTTTAATATGAATACTTTCAGCAAGATGTGGGGGATTACAGCTCCACAGGAGGCTAAGGATATTATTGCAGGACAGATAAAGGAGCTTGGGATTGCAGAACCGCAAAATCTTGAGGAGCAGGCGCTTTCTCTGGTTGGAAGGGATGTGTATGAGAAGCTTATCAAGGGGTATACAGAAAAGCAATGGGGCAGAGACTGTAAGGAGCTTCCAGCATTTATAATAAAAAGACTGCCGCTTAGATTCACATATGACAATAATTACTTTAATGACAGGTACCAGGGCATTCCAATCGGCGGTTATACTAAGATAATTGAGAAAATGCTTGAAGGAACAGAAGTCAGATTGAGTGTTAATTATCTTGATAACAGAGCCGGGTATGAAAAGCTGGCAGACAAGATTATTTATACAGGTATGATTGATGAATACTATGATTACAGATTAGGTGTCCTTGAGTACCGCTCAGTACGCTTTGAGACTGAGGAGCTGCCTATTGACAATTATCAGGGAAATGCTGTTGTCAATTATACAGAACGAGATGTACCTTACACAAGAATTATTGAGCATAAGCACTTTGAGTTCGGCAAGCAGCCGACAACAATTATCTCAAGGGAATATTCTTCAGAGTGGAAGAAGGGCGACGAGCCATACTACCCGGTTAACAATGAAAAGAATAATGCTTTGTATGAGGAATACAAGGAGCTGGCAGCTAAGGAAGATAAGATAATCTTTGGCGGAAGACTTGGCGGATACAAGTATTACGATATGGACAAGGTTATTGGAGCTGCGCTAAAGATGTGTGAAAGGGAACTTGGATAAAAATTATAGTGATAGTTGATAGATATATTTACATAAAAATTTGTAAAATAAGAGGAAAACAAAATGAAACATGTATTTATAATTGGTTCAAAAGGGATACCTGCACAGTATGGTGGGTTTGAGACATTTGTTGAGAAACTGACAGAAGGACAACAGTGTACAGAAATAAAATATCATGTTGCTTGTCTTGGGGATAATAATAATGAGTTTGAATATAATGGAGCACACTGTTTTAATGTGAATGTTCCTAATATCGGACCAGCAAAAGCTGTGTATTATGATATGAAAGCATTTGAGTATTGCAATAGATATATTAGGAAAAAACAGATAGAGGATGCAGTTGTATATGTGCTGGCATGTAGAATCGGACCATTTGTTAATTATTACAAGAAACAATTGATTAAGTTAGGTGGAACTTTATATATAAATCCAGATGGACATGAGTGGAAAAGAGCTAAATGGAATTGGTTAATACAAAAGTATTGGAAATTGTCTGAAAAACTCATGGTAAAACACGCAGATTTGCTGATTTGTGATTCTAAGAATATAGAAAAATATATACAGGAGGATTACAAGAAGTATAATCCCAAAACAACATATATTGCATATGGTGCAGATGTGTGTAAATCATGTCTTAAAGATAACTCTAAGGAGTGGCTGGATTGGTGTGAGAAGCATCATGTGAATGCAAAAGGGTATTATCTGGTAGTAGGTCGTTTTGTTCCAGAGAATAATTATGAAACTATGATTCGTGAATTTATGAAGTCGAGAACGAAAAAGGATTTTGTTCTAATTACGAATGTCGAAAATAATAAGTTTTATGATATGCTAAAACAAAAGACAGGATTTGATAAAGATACGCGTATTAAATTCGTTGGAACAGTGTATGACCAGCAGCTTCTTAAAAAAATTAGAGAAGAAGCTTATGCATATTTTCATGGGCATGAAGTTGGTGGAACTAATCCGAGTTTACTTGAAGCCCTTGCATCTAC
>JAUNPT010000198.1 GCA_030536565.1 Eubacteriales bacterium
TGGATAAAAGTAATGTAAATGAATTGTTCTGCAGGGAGAATGTGGAACAGATTATTGTACCAGAGATTGTCAAGGTAGACCTTCTTAGCATTTTGGAAGAAAAATTAAAAAAAGCAGGATTTTACTATCGTGTGGCATATAGAGTTAAGGCTGTTGATTCGATGGTAGATAAGCTTATATTTAAAGATTACAGAAGACCGGGAACTGAAAATGAAGATAAAAAAATGCAGGATTTAGTAGGGATAAGAATTATTCTATATTTTACAGATGATCTGGCTATATGCAGAAGCCTGCTGGATACGCTGTTTTCTGAACCAGGACAGTGGGAAACTACAGAGAATAACGAGTATGAGTTTAAGGCAATGAAGATAAATGGTATTTTCAAGATGCCTGCATACCTAAGTAAGACTATCATTAATCCTATGCTGGCCGATTATGTAGATGATACATTTGAGATACAGGTCAGAACAAATTCTTTTGAGGGCTGGCATGAAATAGAGCACGATTTAAGGTACAAGGGTTCTGCATTTGGAATTGGTAATGAAGTTCTGGCAAGAAAGATGAATAGTATTCTTGCAACATATGAACTTTGTGATGATTCAATCGTTGGTCTGTTGGAGGACTTAGGGCATCAGCACTACAAGGATAAGAAGTGGGGCGATATGATTAGATGCCATTATCGTCTGAAGCTGGACAATGAGAAAATTGCTCCGGAGATAATGAAGATATTTGATGAAAACACAGAGCTTGCCAAGTGCTTTTTTAAGTTTCCAAGGCAGAAAGCTGTAGAGCAGCTATGGAAAAACACATCAGACAGGGGATACGCTCTCACTGTGAATACAATTGTAAAAATAGTTAATCAGCTTGGGCCAAATGATGATAAATTAAAAGAGTTCTTTTCATCAAAGGAAAATGGACAAAATGTTGATTTTGATGGCGGCAGGAGAAAGAAGTTTGAACCGTTTAAAAGGCTGGGAATGTATCCGGTATTTCAGGCGCATACATATATTGACCTGTCGAATCTGTCTATGGAAGATGCTTTCCGAAAGGCCGCAGGATATATTTACTCGTGGGTTAATTCAAGGTTTGCTGACGTATACCCGGATTTGCCAGAGAGTGTTGCCTCATATATCGGAAGGTATCCGGGTTATTCAGTAGAAGTTGAGTATAATCAGGAGGAGTTGCTGTTTAGAGAGAGTACCTCTCATCTGGATTCAAAAATCGCTACACGAGTGTGGATATCCAACGCAGTAGTAAAAAAAGAAGGAGAGCGTCTGCTTTTTACTGTTACAAATGAATATGCAGAGCCAGTGGAGAGATTTCGTGATAATGAAAATGTTTTATTTTCACGTCCTAATTTTTATGGAGAGATTGCAGATAACATAGGTATCTGTGATGTGGTAAGACTGCGGGAATCAGTAACACATATTGAAAACGAAGAAGGCTATGAGGAAATGAACAATCTCATAAATGCAAAGAACCGTAAATTTGCAGTTGTTGTTTTTATGGCAGAAGATGAGCGCTGGATTGATAAGTTTGACGTGAATTACTTTGCATATCTTGTGGGATATTATGCACATATTAAGGTTGTTGATAATCCACAGATGTGTGAGAGATTTGCTGATGAGTATGGACTTGACAGAAGTCAGTATAAGGACTCTATTACAGTGTTTTATTCAGACAAAAAGTACCAGACGAGTTATAAAAAGGATATTCAGGAAACAACATTTGAGGTTATTAAACTTGAGCAGAAGAAATACTGGAATGAAAATGGCTGCAGAGCATATAGAAGACAGCTTGTGTCACAGATTCGCGAAGACAATGTGAAATAATCTGAAAAAAGTATAAAAGCGGGGGAGATTACTTGATGGTAATCTCCTCTACTTTTGTAATTGCACCGATAGTTGGAACTCTGTACAGAGTTCCCTGGTTTTCATAATATTGAAAAAATGTATACTGCGAGGTACAGTTTATGTTTGTAAGGTTTCCTGCAGCAAGGTATTCTAATTGTGTCCCATCGGCATTCATTCGGTACAGACCAGTGTTATCGCCATTTTCGGTTTGGAAAAATATTTTATTGCCATAAAGATTATAATTAACAACTTTCCCATTATCATCATAAAGCTGTTCAAGAGTTTTTGTTGTCATGTTCAGTCTTACCAGAGCGTATCCTTTTGTAACGTCAATATAATATATATAATTATTTTCTGCATCTACTTTATATGAATTGGTTTCATAGTAGGTAGTGACCCTGCCGCCTGCAGTATCATAGCAGCATATATTATGCCTGTTTTCAGGGTCTGAAAAATAGATTTTACCATTGTATACGCTGGCTGGGTTATAGTCTGAGTCAGATATAAAAATATTTTCGCTGCCATCTATTTTTGCTTTGTAGAACTGCAGTGCATTAGAGTCACTGTAATGCTGGTAATATATATAATTACCACATAAGCTTAATGGGCCGGATAGTTCATCATAGAGGGCTTTGGTTTCTTTTCCTTCTAAGTCTGTACGATAAAGGCCAAAAAGCTGTCCTCTGAACACAACTCCAATAGAATTACGGGAGAAATTATTTTTTACATAGTAAATGTAGTTTCCGCATACATTAAGATATGCAACGCTGTCACTGTTGAGCTTTCGGGCGTTGGTGCAGTCCGAATCCATAACGTACAGATAATTGTTGTCATAGGGGTTTGCAAAATAGATTTTTCCGTTATATTCGCAGAAAAGTCCGCCATTATTTAAGTTTCCGGCAGTATTGCCAGTGGCGTTATCATTGTTGTACTCGAAACGGTTTGAAATATAGTAATATGTGCCATATGCGCCAATTGCAACAATCAAAATTATAGTTATAATTATTTTCAGGACTTTTTTCATC
>JAUNPT010000199.1 GCA_030536565.1 Eubacteriales bacterium
ATCCGACCTGTGAAGTCCATTGGCGCTTTCCATATCATTTCTGTCATTCCATGTTTCTTTAATAAGATGCCTTCTATTAGATGTAGCATATATAAGTATATTATCTGGCTTTGTTTCCACACCACCTTCAATAACTGCTTTAAGGAACTTATACTCAATTTCAAATTCTTCGAATGAAAGGTCGTCCATATATATAATAAACTTATAATTCCTATTTTTTATCATGGAAATGACTGTAGAAAGATCTTTAAACTGGTGCTTGTAAATCTCTATCATTCTAAGTCCCTGATCATAGTATTCATTTACAATAGCCTTAATACTTGTAGACTTACCTGTTCCACTGTCACCAAACAACAGAGCATTATTAGCCTTTCTTCCCTGTACAAAGGCCTCTGTATTGTCAATGAGCTTCTTTTTCTGAATTTCATAGCCGACTAAATCATCAAGCATTACCTTATCCATGTTATTGATTGGATTGAATACGACTTTTCCATTATCACTGGTAATCCTAAATGCTTTGTTAAGGCCAAACATGCCAACACCATAGGCCTTATAGAATTCTGTAACTGCTTCAAAGAATGCATTCTCATCTTCTGCCTGCTCCAGCTTTTCACTCAACGCCTGAACCTTAATGCTTACGTTTTTATTATACATAAGCTCTTTCTTTACAATTGACCTGTAGTTAGAAATTATTGAGAAACAATTAATCCCCAACGCTTCCTCAATCGGCTTAAAATCATAATTGAACAGATTTCTAAATACCCTGAAATCATTCTTTGCAAATTCGTTAACGCTGCCATCATTAGCACCAACCTTTTCACATGTTATGCTGAACGGATTTTCATTTGTAATCAGCAAAAATGTAAGATAATTATGCCACAGATTCTTATCAAAGCCATAATCTGTAGCTACTACAAGTATTCTCTTTATTTCTGTGTATATGTCCTGCGTAAGCTGTGCGCTGGAGCTTTCTTCATTACTGAATCTTTTAAATATATCTGCAAGTCTTGAAAGTATGCAGTCTTCTTCCATATTTCCATACATTATTAGTTTTGAAATTTCCCTATACATAATCATTATCCCTCGTTTGTTTTTAGTTATTTGATATACATTTAGTAAAACATACATCTTATATAATATAATACTGAAATTAAATACTTTTTTAAAATCTTCATTTATTTTATCTCATATGTTGTGCTACTTCCATTCTGGTATATTTGCCCATCTTTAATACCTTCTTTTACTTTTCCAGTCATATAAAACACGACTTTTCCATCTTTCATCATATTTTCAAGATATTCATCTGCACTCATTTTATTATCTTTAACAGCTTGATTCATCTCATCAACAAAATCATTCTTATTTACTGAAGAAGATACTTTACATGTATAAGAATTTTCGCCAGCATCAAGCTCAATATCCTGATAATTATCTTCTATATTTAGAGTTATATAATTTCCCTCCTTTGATTTAACAATCAGGCTGCTTATTTTACTGTATCCACCATCAAATTCAGATGTATATATTACAATCTGCCCATTTCCTGCTTGCTGAACAGGCAATGCTGCATCACCGCCACTCTTTATATTTTTTAATATAACTTCTTTTGGAACAAAACATAAAACAACTATCAATACCAATCCTATCAACAGACACAATCGTTTTTTCATATAAACCTCCAATAAATCAAACCATTGAGAAATAACGCGCAGCGCTATCGTCTGCGCATTTCAAAATAAAAATCCCCCCAATAATCCACTTCCGCATATACTGACTATTTCTATTTTTCCTTATATTTATCTTCATTTATTTCTTACTGTTCTATATTTTCACTCTTTTCACCACTAGTGCAGCAACAATTCCAATCACCGCCCCTGTAAATACACCCAAAATCATAAGCACTGGAAGATAATACATAATTGTTGATGAACCCATTACGAATATTGCCGCAATAATCTGTCCAATATTATGTGCAACACCGCCAGCTATACTGACCCCCGTCATCGAAAACTGTCCTGTTTTCTTGAGCAGTATCATGCTTAGTATACTAAGCATTCCGCCTGCCATACTGAATATAAAGGAATTGAAGTTGCCAAAGAGAATAGCTGTTAATGCAATTCTTATAATATTTATTATCAGTGCTTCCTTGACACCTGCTGCATACATAACTGTAATTATTGCAATATTTGCAACACCAAGCTTAATTCCCGGCACTGGCAAAGGAATTGGCATTAAGCTTTCTACATAACTAAAAATCATAGCTAATGCAGTTAACACACCACATACAGCTATGGTATATATCTTATCCCTGCTGCTATTCTTCTTGCCTTCTTTGCTGATTTCTTTAATCATATTTTTCCTGCCAGTCCATTCTTCTATAAATTCCCGCTTATTAGATTTTTCACCTTTATATCCTACTGCACAACAGAATCAATGTCACTTTGGTTTCCTGCTATCTCCACAACAACCCTGTGAGGAAGACACACTATAGTTTCACCAGTCCTGCTTATGCTCCCCATATTGACACACAGCTTGTCCGGACAGTCTGCATCAGACATGCGTACTGCTCCATCTTTAATCACAATAATATTCTCCCCGCCATTATACCCTGAAACCTTAAGCTGTTTATCTTCATCAATCTTCAGCTGATACTTTATGGCGCCATCAACCTTTATTAACACAAGATTACCATCTTTTTTAACTACAAACTGAATTAATACATATGAAATCAGGCAGACTATCAAAATTGTCCCAATCAATAAACCATCCTTTTTCTTAAGCATTATTTACCTTAACCTTATACCTTATACCTT
>JAUNPT010000026.1:0-14510 GCA_030536565.1 Eubacteriales bacterium
GCATTTACAGTTTCAATTGACCATGTATCAACGACAACTGGAATATCTGCAGCAGAAAGAAGCATAACTGCGATGAAGGTGGTAGATGATAATGCCAGACCAGAGGATTTCAGGAGACCGGGTCATATGTTCCCGCTTCTTGCAAAGAAGAATGGAGTTCTTGAAAGAAACGGACATACAGAGGCGACAGTTGATTTGTGCAGGCTTGCAGGGCTGAAGGAATGTGGCTTGTGCTGCGAGATTATGAGAGAAGACGGAACTATGATGAGAACAGAGGAGCTTATAGAGCTTGCTAAGAGATGGAGTCTTAAGTTCATTACAATTAAGGCGCTTGAGGATTACAGAAAGAGAAACGAGAAGTTGGTTGAATGTGTTGCAGTAACTAAGATGCCTACAAAGTATGGTGAGTTTATGGCACACTGCTATGTTGATCTACTTAATGGTGAGCATCATGTGGCACTTGTTAAAGGAAACATTGGTGATGGCTATAATCTGCTTACAAGAGTTCATTCAGAGTGCCTTACAGGGGACGCATTTGGCTCAATGAAATGTGACTGCGGCCAGCAGTTCGCAGCAGCTATGACACAGATTGATAAAGAAGGCAGAGGAATACTTCTGTATATGAGACAGGAGGGCAGAGGTATCGGCCTTGTCAACAAGTTAAAGGCATATGCACTCCAGGATTCAGGAATGGACACACTTGAGGCTAATCTGGCGCTTGGCTTCCCGGGTGATATGCGTGAATACTATATAGGTGCTCAGATATTAAAGGATTTAGGTGCAAAAGGGCTGCGCCTTCTTACTAATAATCCAGACAAGGTATACCAGCTGTCAGATTTCGGAATGGAAATAACCGAGCGTGTGCCAATTCAGATGAATGCCACAGCTTATGATTTGTTCTATCTAAAGACAAAGCAGGCAAGAATGGGACATATGCTGGATTATTAATGTGAGGTTAGAGCTTTGGCGGTGAGTTTCGCAAGTACTTAAAAATAAGAAATTAAAAAGGAGACAGGAAAACATGAGAGTTTTAGAAGGAAATTTAGTAAGCAGGGAAACAAGAGTAGGTATTGTAGCAGCAAGATTTAACGAGTTTATTGTATCAAAGCTGGTAGCAGGTGCAGTTGATGGACTAAAGAGACACAATGTGTCAGACGATGACATTGATATTGCGTGGGTTCCAGGTGCATTCGAAATTCCGCTTATAGCATCTAAGATGGCAAAGAGTGGCAAATATGATGCAGTTATCTGTGTAGGCGCTGTAATCCGTGGTGCAACAAGCCATTATGATTACGTATGTTCAGAGGTTTCTAAGGGAGTTGCAAATGTTTCTCTTAACACTGATATTCCAGTTATGTTCGGTGTACTTACAACTGACACAATCGAGCAGGCAATAGAGCGTGCTGGAACAAAGGCAGGAAATAAGGGCTTTGAGTGTGCAGAAGGTGCAATCGAGATGGTCAATCTTATCAGAGAAATTGAGAAGTAAGGGACTGCTGTTTATATTTTCTTAACAAAATGGTTATAATATAGTTATTTACAACAAGGTTAGCAGATGTTATTATTGCACAATGCAAATAGATAACACTGTTAACCTTTTTTGGTTGCTAAGAAAGGAGCTAATGTGAATCAGACTACAAAAGATTTGTTTAATACATTTAAGCAGTTTCAGAAACTGAACATTTCAGTGGTTTTCCCGGAGCTGTGTGGATTTGAACACGGAACTTTACACGCTATTAACAGGTGCAATAAGAAGTGTGAGGGTACGGGAGAGATGGCGAAGGTTTCTATGGTTGCTGAGGAGGTGCATGCTAATCCGACACAGGTTTCAAGAGCACTTAAGATATTAGAAGAAAGAGGCTATATTAAGCGTTCGGTGAATATGGATGACAGACGGATTACTTATGTACAGCTTACAGACAGTGGAAAAGAAATATTAGAAAGAAGCACAAAGGCTTTAGATGCATTTACGAATAAGGTGTTTGGACAGATGAAGGAAGATGATGTTAAGAAACTTAATGAGTATATGCAGAATCTGTTAAGCATAGCCTCCAAGGAAATTGAAACTATAAAAAGAGAAAGAAAAGAGGAAAATAAACAATGAGCAGAATGTTAAAGAGTCTTGCTCCATATTGGAAATCAGTAGTGATTATATTCGTGCTTTTAATTGCTCAGGCAGCAGGAGATTTGGCACTGCCACAGTACACATCGAATATTATTGACAAGGGTATTATAAATGGCGGTGTTGAGCATATTCTTCCCGAGAAGATTACAAGTGAAGAGTATGAATACGCAAAGCTGTTTATGACAGAGGCTGAAATTGACATATGGAACAGCTGTTACGAGAGAAATGACGGAATATATGAGCTTACAGAAAAAAGCAGCAAGAAGCTTGAGGAATATGATGAGACTCTTGCAATTCCGTTGATTATGAATAATCAGATGTCTTCTATGGCGGAGGCTGATTTTAAAGCAATGATGGCGGAGCAGATGGGAACTGATGCGTCTGCATTAGAACAAGTCAGCATTGAAATGCTGGGACAGCAGATGGGTGCAGCACTAACAACATTTACACAGACAAAGGATGATGAGAATGGTAATCCAGTTGAGGTAACCTGTGTTGATGTAAGACCTGTTATGAAAGCCATGTCCGAAAGCGGCAGAATGGATAAGGCTGCACTTATATCATCAAGAGATGAGATGCAGTCTACTATTGACACCATGGGAACAACGATGGTTACATCTATGGGAATCGCATATGCTAAGAATATTGATGCCAAGGCAGGAATGGATATGGATGCTCTCCAGACAGCATATTTGTGGTCATCAGGACTGAAGATGGTTGGAATCGCTTTCTTGATTGCAGCGATAGCGGTACTTATTGGGTTCTTTGCATCAAAGGTTGGTGCTGGAATTGGACGTGACCTTAGAGGAAAGGTCTATAAAAATGTTATTAGTTTTTCAAATGCTGAGATGGATAAATTTTCAACAGCCTCACTCATTACAAGGTCAACCAATGATGTTCAGCAGGTACAGATGGTTACAGTAATGATGCTTCGCATGGTTTTATATGCTCCAATTCTAGGTATTGGAGGTATCATTAAGGTTGTAGGTACTGGTGCTGGAATGGGCTGGGTAATTGTGCTTGCGGTTGTGGTTATCATGGCATTTGTTGGAGTACTTATGGTTGTGGCTATGCCTAAGTTTAAGCTTATGCAGAAACTTGTAGATGCTGTGAACCTGGTTTCAAGAGAAATACTTACGGGACTTTCAGTAATTCGTGCATTTGGCAGGGAAAAGAAAGAGGAAGACCGTTTCGATAAGGCCAATAGAGAGCTTACAAGGACGAACCTGTTCACTAACAGAACAATGACATTTATGATGCCGGTTATGACTATTATTATGAATGGAGTCTCTGTTCTTATAATATGGGTGGCAGCTAACAGAATTGACGAAGGTGTAATGCAGGTTGGTGCTATGACAGCATTCATTACTTATACAATGCAGATTATTATGTCATTTTTAATGCTTACAATGATGTCAATTATGCTGCCAAGAGCTATGGTAGCAGCCAACAGAATTGATGAGGTGCTTGAAACCAGGTCATCAATAGCGGACCCAGAAAATCCGGAGCAGATTAAGGAACATAAGGGTGTTGTTAGCTTTAATCACGTAAGCTTTAAGTACCCAGGTGCCAATGAAAATGTTATCGAGGATATTGATTTCGTGGCTGAACCGGGAAAGACTACAGCTATTATAGGAAGTACAGGCTGTGGTAAATCAACTTTGGTTAATTTGATACCAAGACTTTATGATGTAACAGAGGGAAGCATCACATTAGACGGAGTTGACATTAGAAAGCTTAAGCTTGAGGAGTTAAGAGATGAGTTAGGATATGTTCCACAGAAGGGAATACTTTTTTCAGGAACAATTGCGTCTAACATAAGCTTTGGAAAAGACGATGCATCAATAGAGCAGATTAAAGAGGCAGCAGAGATTGCTCAGGCTGCTGAATTTATTGAGTCAAAGAAGGATCAGTATGAAAGACCAATTGCTCAGGGCGGTACTAATGTATCTGGTGGACAGAAGCAGAGATTATCTATTGCCAGAGCCATTGCCAAGGAGCCAAAGGTATTTATATTTGATGACAGCTTTTCAGCACTTGATTTAAAGACTGATGCGGCACTTCGTAAAGCGTTGGCAAGCAGGGTTTCTGACAGCACTGTTATTATAGTGGCACAGAGAATCAGCACAATCCTCCATGCTGACCAGATTCTTGTTATGGATGATGGAAAGGTGGCAGGCAAAGGAACTCATGAGGAACTTATGGAGTCCTGCGAGGTATATCAGCAGATAGCAACATCACAGCTTTCAGCAAAGGATTTAGAGAGGAAGGGTTGATTATGAGCGAAGATAAAACTTTTAAAGCGGCTCCTAAAAGAAGGGGACCTATGGGCGGCCCAATGGGTGGAATGGCTCCAGGTGAAAAGGCTAAGGATTTCAAAAAATCAATTGGCAAGCTTATAAGATATATAGGAAAATATAAAATTGCAGTTGTTATAGTTATGATATTTGCTGCAGTTTCAACAGTGTTCTCTGTTGTTGGACCTAAGATATTAGGTAAGGCGACAACAGCACTTTCAGAGGGGCTTGTTAAGAAAATCGCTGGTACAGGTGGAATGGATTTTGAATATATTGGAAAAATCCTTTTGTTCACATTAGGCTTGTATGTTTTAAGTGCTGCATTCAGCTTTATTCAAGGCTGGATTATGACAGGTGTAACACAAAAGATATGTTACCGTTTAAGAAAAGAAATTTCAGAGAAAATAAACCGTATGCCTATGAAATATTTTGAGAGCAGAACATATGGTGAGGTGCTTTCAAGAATTACCAATGATGTAGATACACTTGGAATGGGACTTAATCAGAGTATTACAACAATTATTACATCAGCTGCGACACTTATAGGTGTTCTTGTGATGATGCTCAGTATTTCACCACTAATGACACTTATTGCCCTTATTATACTTCCTATTTCGGTTGGTTTGATTTCATTTGTAATTAAGAAGTCACAGGGTTACTTTAAGACACAGCAGGAATATCTTGGTCATATCAATGGTCAGGTTGAAGAAACATTTGGCGGACATCTGGTAGTTAAGTCATTCAATAAGGAACATGATATGGTTGAGAAATTTGACAAAACCAATAACATACTTTATAAATCAGCGTGGAAATCACAGTTTTTGTCAGGAATGATGATGCCTATTATGCAGTTCGTAGGTAACCTTGGATATGCCTGTGTTGCCCTTGTTGGCGGTCTCTTGGCAATCAGGGGAACTATTACTATCGGGGATATTCAGGCATTTATCCAGTATGTAAGGAATTTTACACAGCCTATTCAGCAGATTGCACAGGTTGCAAATCAGGTTCAGTCTATGGCAGCAGCATCTGAGAGAGTATTTGAATTTTTAGATGAAGAAGAGGAAGATCAGATAGTAGAAAATCCTGCCAGCGCAGCAGATGTTAAGGGAGCCGTTGAATTTGAGCATGTTCATTTTGGATACAATGAAGACCAGACTATTATCAATGACTTTAGTGCAATTGTAAAACCGGGTCAGAAGATTGCAATTGTAGGGCCTACAGGTGCAGGAAAAACAACAATGGTTAAGCTTCTTATGAGGTTCTATGATGTAAACAGCGGTGCAATTAAGATTGATGGATATAATATAAAGGACTTTAACAGACGTGAACTACGTGACGCATTTGGTATGGTGCTTCAGGATACATGGCTTTATAAAGACACTATTATGGAGAATATCCGATATGGACGTTTAGACGCGACTGATGAGGAAGTTATTGCGGCCGCTAAGGCAGCTCACGCCCATCACTTTATTGAGACACTTCCAGGCGGTTATAATATGGAATTAAATGAGGATGCCAGCAATGTATCTCAGGGACAGAAGCAGCTTCTTACGATTGCAAGAGCAATCCTTGCTGACAACCCTATTCTTATTCTTGATGAGGCAACCTCATCTGTTGATACAAGAACGGAAATTCAGATTCAGAAGGCAATGGATAATCTTATGAAGGGCAGAACAAGCTTTGTTATTGCACATAGATTATCAACTATAAAGGATGCGGATATTATTCTTGTCATGCGTGATGGAGATATTGTCGAGCAGGGAAATCATGAGGAGCTTCTTGAAAAAGGCGGCTTCTATGCAGACCTGTATAATTCACAGTTTGATGAGGCACAGGCTTCATAATATTAGTACAGATAAGATTGTTTTTTAATCTTATCTGTATTTTTTTAAAATTTTTAATATTTCCCGACTAAAAAGCAATTTAATGCGTCTAATAGATATAAAAGAAAATATTCCAAAATAAATATTAAACTAAATTAAAGTTAATTACGTATATTATATCAGACAGATGAAAATGTACATTTTTATGTATATTTTAAGATGATATATCATAGTCCGTTTACAGGGGGATAAGAGGTATGGATAAATCATGGAAAATATTTCGGTCAGAATCAGGGCTGTGTTCGTTGGAGAACAGGTCATTGGAGGAAAGAAGCTTTTATAGAATGAAAGTATTCTTGAAGAATTTTTTTAAGGAACAATATAGAGAGAAACCGCCAGAACAGGAACATAGGTCGTTTTTTTTTTATCTTGCAATGAATATAAGAGGAAAAGATGCAAAAGACGAAAGCTCTAAAGCAGAACAGTCAAATTCCTGCAGCATGGATTTTTTTATTGGCAAACGAAAGTTTTTACTTACATGGGATGAGGTATATGGACTTGTAATCACAGCAGTTGATGTTTCAGGCAACGATGTGATTACAAGTCTTGAGGGAGAAATAGTCAAGCAGAATAACTGGTTTTAGGAGCTTACAAGGTAACAAATGTGACAATAAAAAAGGACAGTGTAATTACTAAAATACCAATATAAGCCATCAGGCAGGAGTATTTGTTTGAATTAAGAGAGACTGCCTGACAATAGGCGGTAAGGAATGTGACTGCAACGGACAATATAAAGGTACCAATATCCAACAGCAGAATATTGAAGCCGAGGATTCCGGTATATAAGTAGAAGATAATGGGTATAGCTAAGGTTCCCGCAAGAATGCCTATGAAAAGAATGCATAGGATCTTCGGGAAGTCTTGCTTTAGGGGCTTATATATTAATAGAGACCATAAAAGAGCGGGGAAAAAAAGAAGCTTTAGATGTTCCCATGTGGATTCATTAATTGGAGTAAAAAGTCCCACAATTACATTTTGTCCAGACCAGTCATAGAAAAAGTGGGCAAGGCAGCCGGCAACAGAAGTGAATATAAAACCGAGAAACATATATAATTTAAGTTTTTTCAAGATAGACCTCCCAAGGATAAATTAGATAAACTTTTATTATTATATGAAATAATATTCAAAATATGAAAAGGAGAATGCATGTATGAGCAGATGGGGAAATGTACAAGGCAGCATTGACGATATGTATATGAATGACGGGGATTGGGAAGACATCTATATGAATAATAATAGGAAAATAGGTGGCACTCAGGTTATGAGAAAAAAACATGAAAAAAATATAATGCAGAATTATGGAGAGGGTATAGTAAGACTTTTAGAAGAGTCTGCAGCAGAATAATACAGATTTTATATAAGTATAATAAAAAATCACAATAAAAAAGCTGAAATATGTAAAAAACGTGTAAATAGACAAAAAATCCTTTGTTTTTTTTATAAAATTCATGTAAAGTTAGTAGTGCTGTTTATAGCACAAACAAGATTTTTATGTTTTGGGAGGATTTTATGAAAGGAAAAACAAAGAAAAAACTAAGAAGTGTTTTTTCTGCAGCATTAGTTGTGGCTATGGTATGTTCAGTTATTCCATACTGGCCAACAGGTATCTTTATGATTAATGCCAAAGCGGAAACATTGAATAGTGATGTCATGTCCCTGCTTAAGGGCTGGACAGTAACAAATGATGCTGATTTGACAGCATCGGTATCAAAAGACGAGGATGGTACACAGGTGTTGACACTGGACCAGACAGCAGGCGGTTCAATGGCAGCTAACAGTGGTACTGATTTCAGCACGGCATCTGTCCTTACATATACAAAGGACGGAGTGACATTTGGTGAGGGATATAAGATTTCAGCAGATGTTACGGTGCTTAGCGCAAAGCAGTCAAATTCATGTGGAATCGGCATAGGTGATTCTGTAAAAGCAGATTCGGTTAATTCATATGCGTATGCAGCATTTCGAGGCGGTGTGAATGTAAGATGCGCTTACAGGAAAGCAGACGGTACATATGGTTCTACAGCGATGCAGGCGCCTGCAACAGGAGAAATATTAACTGAGAAACTTAATACAAAGTATGCTTTTTCTTACACAAAAAAGGCAGCTGGATATGATGTATCTGTTAATGATGGAAAAGCTCTTTTTACCAAGAGCATCAACAGTGCAAATGTCCACGCAGCATTATTTAGCACAGCATCAATAGCAGCATCTGTACCAACGATTGTAATTGAAGGTGCTAAGGTTGAAATTCGCAACCTTAAGGTTACAGACAGCACAGGTGAAGTTGTCTATGATATGCAGAACATCTTAAATTCATATATAACAGACTACACTGTTGAAATTGGTGATGCTAATGTGGCAAGCTTTAATGTAAACGATGCTTATGTGTCAGCGCCATTGAGTAAAACAATTACTACAGAGCTTTTGGCACCGCTTGCAGATGGGGCGGCCCTAACAGTTAAAGCTGGGACAGCAGACACAGCTGTGTCAGCACTTGGCGCATATTCGGCAGTGGTAGACGCAGTTAATAATAAGATTATTGTAAAGGCAGGAACAACTGTTGTTGGTGAGCTTGCATATACATATGCAGGTGCATTAAAGACGCTTATAGTCGGAGCACCCGCTGTAACATATGATTTTAGAACAGATATATTAGGCGTAACAACTGTTCCAGAACAGGGACAGACCTCTGGTGATGGAGTTATGACTATTAAGGGTAGAACCAGCTATAACGGAACACAGCATGGAGCAAATGTTTATACGGGAGATGTTATTTCAATAAATATTCCAAAGGGAAAAACTACACTGACCTTTGGTGTGTGTGCATACGGAAGTGCATCTGCAAACGTAGAAGTTTCAGGTGCTTCTGTAGGTGACAGAATTGCTTTAGAGGGAGACGGTACAAATGATAAAAGAACAACTACATTTGTATATACATCTGATAAAGCAGCGACATTGGACATTGTGCTTACAGGCAATGGATACCTTCATTATATTACAGCTGTTGCGGAAGAAGTAAAGCCAGCTGCTGTTATTACTGGTACAGTGCAGAATGCTGATGGACAGACATTGGAATTTTTTAATGGTGATACTAAGGTGGCAGAGGCAGTTATCACAGCTGGCAGTTATTGTGCAGAGCTTGAAACAGGTGCTGTTTATGAGGTAAAGTTTGCAGATTTCAATAAGTATACAGTTACAGCAGGAAATACCGTTGATTTAACTAAAGCTGCTGCAGGAGATACAATTACGAATAATATTATATATTCTGTATGGGATAGTGCAAAAGCATTTTCAATGACAATAGGTGGTACAGAATTTACAGTGACTCCGGGTGAAGACGCAACTAAGGATTATATTGTAACAACTGCAGATTCTTCAATGGTGGAATCGGTTACGTCAACGCAGGCGCTTGTATGGGCTGATCTTAATGGCGGTGGCAGAGGAATATTGAAGGAATCTGACATTACTAATGTAAGTGATAATGTTAACGTTGCAGTGAATGGCAACATAATCACAGTTACATATAAAGATGCAGCTTCAAAGCCATATAGCTATAAGCTTGGTGTTAAAGATAACAGCGCAGCAGGTATTCCTACACAGAATGGTACGCCAATTACATACACATTTACACAGAGTGCGCTTATTACAGACCTTTCTAATATTCATGCAAAGGGAAGTAATTATGCAATTAAGACACCAGTTAATTCTATGGATAAGCTGGTTACATTTGCAAGTGCAGGCAATGGAATATATCTTAATGATACAAGTCATGGAATGGGTATAAGCTCTAATAGTACAATTAGTGTTAAGACAGCCGGCAATGCAGTTATTGACCTTGCCCTGTGTCAATGGGGAGGAGGTACAGTAACAGCAAAGGTTGTTTCTGGCAGCGGTACAGTTACGCCTGCAGAAGCACAGAGCTGCAAAGCTGCTGCTTGTGGAGATAAGGTAAGCTTTTCATATGAAGGAGATGCAGCTGTTGTTGAATTAACATTTGCAGGTGGTACAGCATATCTTCACTCCATGACAGTAACTAATGAGGCACCTGCAGCTGTAGAACATCCACAGCCGGCGATGCCTAAGATATTTGATTTTGGTACAGCCTCTAATCTTACTGTAACCCCAGTAGGCCAGAGACTTGTGTTAAAGCAGGAAAATGGTATATTAAATACAGTTGACGGTAAAGTTAACAGTCTGGTAAGCTACTATGGATTTGATCCAACAGCTGACAATGTAACATTATCAGCAGATATAGTGTTAAATACAGGTGCAGCAAGTAATTACAGCGGTGTGTTCTTTGGAGCATATGATGGGGAAAATATTGCGACAGTAGGTATTCGTAACCTCACAGGACTTCGCGGCATTTACTCTAAATCAGATGCAGATATGGCTGGTGCGGGCGGTGTAAATACTGCAATAGAGGCCAAAACGGTGGTTTCATTTACAGCTTCAAAGACAGCAGATGGTTTCATTATCAAGGCAGCACCAAAGAATGGTGAAACGCAGACAATGCAGATTAAGTATAACAGCTCAAGCTACCGTCTTTTTGCTAACGGAGAAAACACAAGCGTATCTTATGGTTTCATATTGTCAAATGCGACAGCAACAATTACAAATATGAAGTATACAGCTGCAGACGGCAGTGTGCTTTATGACCAGAATGCATGTTATGATGCAGCCGGAACAGCACCTGTAGTTGAAAAAGTAACAGCAACAAGTGCAGCAACAAGGGATTATATTACAGTTGACTGGACATCTTCTGTACTGCCAGACGGAGATGGAAGATATATTCTTCAGGTCTCTAAGGATAACAGTGATTGGACAACAATTGAGGAAAACCTTACAGAGAGCAGCTTTAAGTATGCAATATCTGATGGTGGTAATTATAAGTTCCGTGTTGCTGGAAGATTAGGTATTAATGGACAAGCAGGTACTTATGCAGAATCTAATATAGAATATGTTAAGGCAGCACTTACATCACCTGAGCTCAATGCTTCAGCGTCAGCAGCATCAATTTTGGTAAGCTGGAATGCAGTCGCAGGAGCTGACAGTTATGAGGTATATCGTTATTTGGGTGAGGAGAACAAGGAAAATCCAGAACTACTTGCCGCAACAACTGCTGTAACATACATAGATACGACAGTAACAACAGAAAATCCATATTTCTATTATGTTGTTGCAAAGTCAGCAGACAACTGGAGCAATCCATCTAAGACTGTATGGGCTGTTGCTACATCAGGACATAAGGGACAGTATGCGTATGAAGATGAAAGTGCCGGAATTACAATTACTAAAAGGTCATATGATACCGTTTACAATGGAAAGATTACATTAGAGGGTATTGTTGAGAAGGCTGGTAATGTAACTCTTCAGGTTAATGGAGTTAGTGCAGCACAGACAGCAGTAACTGAAAGAGGAGCATTCTCATTTAAAGACATTGCGTTAGTGGAAGGAAGAAATGATGTAAATCTTTTAGTGACAGATGCTAATGGAAATGTTACAAGAAAAACATTTAATTTTGTATATTTAACAGCGTATGATTTGGTTGTTGATGCTTCATTTACAGGTGCAGATGGTACTAAGAATGCAGATGGAGTAATTACATATAAGACTGTTCAGGCTGCGCTGGATTCAGTGCCGGCAGGAAATACAGAACGTGTTATTATTCTTGTAAAAGAAGGTAATTATGAAGAACATCTTACAATTAATACACCTAACATTACACTTATAGGTGAAGACAGCGAAAAGACAAGAATCTACTTTGATACTGATACAATCGGTATGGTAGGTGGAGATATGGCACAAAGATGTGCCATTTACGTAAAGAGTGGCGCTACAGGTTTTCTGGCAGAAAACCTGACATTTGAAAATACATATGCATACAGAGGTGATGGTTCACGTTCTAATGAATCAGCCGATGCATTAAGAAATGATGCTAATGATGCATCATATGTAAATGTAAGAATACTTGGATATCAGGATACACTTTGTGCTAATGCTGGAACGCAGTATTACTTCAAGTGTTATATTGCAGGTAATGTAGATTTTATTTATGGAAATGAACCAAGAGCATTCTTTAATGATTGTCAGCTGGTTTTCCGTTATAATGCTAATAAGAATAGTGGATATGTATGCGCACCAAAGACATCACTATCGGCAGCATATGGTTTGACATTCTATGATTGCCAGATTACTGCAGAAAGCGGATGCACAGGAAGTAAATATTTACTTGCAAGACCTTGGGGAGCAGATGCATATATTGCTTGGATTAATTGTTATATGGGTAAAATCCTTAAGGGAACTATGAATAATCCATATGCAGATATGAGTGGAAATCTTGCAACAGAAGCCAGATTCTATGAATATGGAAGCTATGGTCCGGCATATACAATCAATGCAAACAGAAGACAGCTGTCAACAGCTATGGCTGAAAAGATGATTACAGCAGATTATCTCGGCTGGGATAATAAAGCGGCGCTTGATGGGGTAAATTCTAATTATATAGGAACACAAAGCACAACAGCACAGGATAGATATGTGAATTACACATATTCAACAGACAGTGCACTTCCAAGCGAAGGCAACGATACTGGACTTTCACAGTTTGTACTTGAGGGTTATGCTAACAGTGCAGGTGTTACAGGTGGCGGCACGCTTCTTGAAACATCATCGAATTACTACAAGACTTCAACAGCAGAGCAGTTCCTTTCAGCACTTATTAAAGCCAGAGAAACAGGTATGCCATCGGTTATTGAACTCACAGCAGATATCGGTCTTGGAACTAAAGAAATAAGCAGTTTTGACAGCTATAGTAAGGTGATTAAGGCACATGGACATCAGCCATTAACGCATCCTGCATTGCTTCAGACAGGTGTTTCCCAGCTTAAGATTGATGGAATGGAAAATCTTACTATTTATTCTAAGAATGGTGCAAAGATTACACATACAACAGTAGATATTGCAAATTCATCTAATATTATGATTAGAAATATCGTATTTGATGAAATCTGGGAGTGGGATGAAGATACATCAGGTGCATATGATACTAATGACTGGGATTATATGACAATTGAAAAGGGAAGTTCAGGAATCTGGATTGACCATTGTACATTCTACAAAGCATATGACGGTGTTATAGACGTAAAGACACCTGTTAACAAATCAGATATTACAATTTCATGGTGTGCATTTATGCCGGGAAGTGATGGAGATGTATTCTTTAATGCAATGATGGACGAGCTAAATAAAAACCCATCAGCATATCCATATTATTCTTCATTACTTGCATCAGGAATGACTAAAGAGCAGATTGATGGATATGCATATGGCCAGAAGAAGACACATCTGTTAGGCCAGTCTGATGATGATACATCAGCAGCTAACATTACGTTGACACTTGCTAACAACTATTATAAGAATTCAATGGACCGTATGCCAAGACTTCGTTATGGAACAGCCCATGTTTATAACTGTATTATGGACGCTCAGGATTTAAGAGAACTGAGAGATTCTATTACTAATGAAGAAGAAGCAAAAAAGATTGTAAGTAATGGTGCGTCATCAACATGCGGTGCGAGCATGCTTCTTGAAAACTGTAATATTTCAGGTATAACCAATGCGTTAAACAGTGGTAATGGTGACAGTCCGGCCGGATATATCAATGCTATTAATTCAGCTTATTATCTGGATGGAGCTGCAGCTAAACTGGAAGTTAGGAATAATAATACAATCGAAGGAGATGAGGCACTTATAACAGACGCTGATGCATTTATTAAGGCACTTCCATATAGTGGATATAAGTTATACGATGCTAATTCGCTTGGTGTTAATGTAGAGCCATTCGCAGGTGCTAAAAAAGTTACGATGACAACACTTCAGTGGGAGAAGACAACATATACAGCTGGAATTACTGGTGGTGATGAAGGCGGCGGGGATACTCCGGGTGGAGATTCATCGGATACTATTATTAATGTTGAGAAGCCGGAGAATGTTCCTGATATGGAAATAACAATGCCTAAAGAAGAAATTAAAGATGCAATTAATCTGACAGATGAAGAAAAGGCTGCTATTTTGGCTGGTACTGATTTAGAGATTAGTATGAAGCTTGCAGATATAAGCACTAATGTTTCAGAGTCAGAAAAGGCTTTAATTAAGGGTGCATTGGCAGACGCAAAGCTTGAAAATGCAGTAGCAGCAAAGTATATT
>JAUNPT010000026.1:14520-18571 GCA_030536565.1 Eubacteriales bacterium
GCCACCTAACCCGGCAAAGATAACCGACAGTAGAGCATCAAAGTATATTGATATTGCATTATTTAAGAAAATTGGAAGCTTTGAAAGTGCGGTTACAGAAACGAAAAAAGAGTTATTGATTTCTGTGGAGCTTCCACAGGAGCTTGTTAACACAGATTCATCAGTTAACAGGGTATATAAAGTCGTACGTATTCATAATGGAGAAGCTGCTATTTTGGATACAGCATATGATGCATCAACAAACAAGCTTACATTTAAGACAGATAAGTTTTCTACTTATGCAATTGTTTATTCTGACTCTATTATACGCAATCCAGGAGGAGATTCGGGAGCAGCAGATACAGGTTCAACGGGTGGCAGTTCAGGAGTAACGGATACAGGTTCAACTGATAATCTTGGTTCAACATCTGAAACGGATTCAGCTAAGACACGAGATAACTCACCGATTGGATGGCTGCTTGTCCTTGCAGCATTGAGTGGAATAGCTTTTGTGGCCGGGCTTAAAAAGAAAAGTCAGTCAATAATGTAAATAAATACTACTGTGCATTTTAAATGTACAAAAGGAGGGGGCTGTGTACTAATGATAATTAGTGCGACAGCCCCCTTCAGTTGTAAAAAGATAAAACAGTGGAATAATTTTGAAGCAGCTTATATTAGGTATGTCTTTTTATAAATTCTTTAAATATATTTTTCTTATCGCTGTATCTGTCAACAATGTAGCTGTTAGCAGCCATTTCTTTGGAATCATCCAAAGGCTTTAATGAGATATCAGTTTTATACTTTCGTTCTAAAGCCTTTGTTAAAAGATAGTCACAGACCTGAGGGTTTTTAGGCAGAAGCGGCCCATGAAGATACGTTGCAATAACATTTTTATAGACAACGCCTTCGTAATCACCTTTTCCGGTATTTCCAAGACCAAAAAACACTTTGCCAAGAGGCTTGTGTTTTCCAATGTAGGTACGTCCGCCATGATTCTCAAAGCCGACAACAGGAGTTTCAAATAAATCACTGTTTAACACAATATTACGTATAAGACGTTTTGGCTTCCATTCAGTATATATGTCAAGAATACCAAGACCTTCGATTTTACTTGTTTTAGTCATGTAATAATTGCCAAGAAGCTGGTAACCACCGCATACAGCCAGAACAACTCCTCCGTCTTCTACGTATTTTTTAAAAGAATCTTTAATTTTTAATAATTCTTTACATACAATTTCCTGTTCTCTGTCAGAACCACCGCCTAAGAGTACAATGTCGATTCCAGAAAAATCAATTAAATCACCCTGAAGATACTGGGTTACATTTACGTCAATGCCACGCCATTCCAGACGTTTTTTAAAACACTGTATGTTTCCTCTGTCTCCATATAGATTAAGCAGGTCAGGATATAAATGTGCAATATTTAATTTCATAGATCAATCCTTTCTGTCTGCATATTCAGTAGCAATTCTTCTAATCAGTGCGTTACTGCTATAGAGACCGGTATAGTTTACAATAAGATAAACATTGTCTGTGCGGTTATCAATACAGTCACATATGGCATCACGCAGCTTTAAAAAAGTCTCGCAGTGGATATCTTCGTATTTTAACCGCAGACGCATGTCGTAGAGACGTTTGCCTGTTGCAATAATTGAATTAGCGTTAGCATTGGCAAGGTACTGAAAGTCAACATCCCACAGCCATGAAACGTCCTCGCCGTCCTGATATGCATCATTAATAAGAATAATAACGTCCTTTGGAGCAGGGTCTTTCAATACATAGGTGATTTTCTGCTGAAAACCGATAGGGTTTTTTGACAGATGAATCTGTATTTTAGTACCATTAATGTTATAAACCATCTCGCGATTGTTGCCATAATCAAAATTTTTAAGGACATCTTCAAAATGTGGTATGGCAAGATCTGCTGTTCTTAAAGCAGCATAAACGGAGAGCACGTTATATATATTGTAAGGAGCATCATTGGTTGTTAGATGTCTTCCTTGTGTTTCAAACTCATAGCCCTTTGGGGTTAATGCTACGTTAGAAGCATTAAAATCCGGTTCCGGGCGGGAAATTTTACAGTTAGGGCATGAGTAATCTCCAAGCTGTCCATAATGGAAATAATTATAATCAAGCTTATGACCGCATCTTCTGCAGAATATACTTTCACGTATTTCAGAGCGGCTTGTTGCATCAAATATCTGTTCATTGATTTCGTATGTTTTAAACTTCATGTTGCAGTCAAGCGCCAGAGTATAGGAAAGCACGTCATCACCATTGATTATCAGTGTTGAATCAGGTGACTTTGAAACTGCGTCCTTAAGCTTCTGAAATGTTATATCGACTTCGCCAAAGCGGTCTAACTGGTCACGGAAAATGTTAGTCAGAACAATGTAGTCAGGCTTTAATTGCGGAAGAATGGAAAGAGCAGCTATTTCATCTACTTCAATACATGCATAATCGGCGGCTAAGCTGCCATCTTTATTGGTTGCCAAAACGAATGAAGACACAACTCCATTCATCATGTTGGAGCCGGTTTTATTAATTACAACAGATTGTCTCTCAGCATCAAGAGCATGATAGAGCATGTTATTAATAGTTGTTTTTCCATTAGTTCCAAGAACTACAAAAGTTTTTTTACGTATATCCTTTGCAAGTGATGAAAGTATAGAAGGCATAAGCTTTCTTGCAATATATCCAGGAAGAGTTGCTCCTTGTCCGCCCCGGATTTTCTGGCTTGTAGTGCCAACCCATTTTGCAAAACGGATTACTTGTTTTCTTCTAAATGACATGGTTTTAATCCTTTTTTGTTAAGTTTATCCATTCAAAGCAGATTCATTCATGAACAGGCTAAGAATAGCAATATATAAAGTATATCAGCTTATAAAGATGTGTCAAGAAAAGTAGGATAATCTGTACAAACAGGTTGCACAATTATATGGGAAATCATATAATATTTTTTATTAAGAGATGGAGAATATTATGAATCAGAATACAGAAAATACACAGGAAACGCAGCATAAGAGGAGAGTAAGGTACAAAGGCACTTATCCTAAGAAATTCAATGAAAAATATAAAGAATTAAATCCCCAAAAGTATGGTGATACAATTGCTAAGGTTATAAGAAAGGGAAGTACACCGGCAGGAATGCATATATCTATTATGGTTAAAGAAATTTTGGACTTTCTGCAGATTCAACCGGGGCAAAGAGGTCTTGATGCAACGCTGGGGTATGGCGGCCATACATCTAAAATGCTGGAGTGCCTTAAAGGAGAGGGGCATATATATGGCCTTGATGTTGACCCTATTGAAATTGTAAAGACTACCAAAAGACTTGCAGATAAAGGCTTCGGGCAGGATATATTGACAACGGTTAACACTAATTTTGCCAATATTGATGAAGTTGCTAAGGAATATGGGACATTTGATTTTATACTGGCTGATCTGGGTGTTTCTTCAATGCAGATTGATAATCCAGAAAGAGGATTTTCATATAAGACTGATGGGCCTCTGGATTTACGACTTAATCCACAAAAGGGTGTCAGTGCTGCGGATAGGTTAAGAGAAATAACGAAAGATGAATTTGAATGGATGCTGATTGAAAATTCAGATGAACCATATGCGTCAGAAATAGCAAAAGAAGTGTTTGAGCTGGCAAGAAAAGGAAAAAATGTTGATACGACTAAGGACTTGTATAACGCTGTCTATGAAGCGTTGAGTAAATCCAAGGATTATAGGAAAGCTTCTGTAAAAGAATTAAAGGAAGCTGTCAAAAAGTCCTGTCAGAGAACATTTCAGGCACTTAGAATTGATGTCAACAGTGAATTTGAAGTGCTTGAGCAGTTTCTTGGCAAGCTTCCGGGCGTTTTGTCTTCTGGTGGCAGAGTTGCAGTACTTACATTTCATTCTGGCGAGGACAGAATGGTTAAGAAAGCATTTAAGCAGTTTTATAAGGAAGGTTTATTTAGAGAGATTTCAGAGGACGTTGTACGTCCATCTGCTCAGGAATGCAATGCAAATCCAAGAGCAAGATCAACTAAGATGCGCTGGGCTGTAAAAGTTTAAATTTTAA
>JAUNPT010000200.1 GCA_030536565.1 Eubacteriales bacterium
TTGAAAGCAGATATGACAGACGTAAAGAATGACGTCACAGGATTGAAAGCAGGATTGGCTGATGTTAAGAGAGAAACAAATCATATCAATATGATTATTGATAACGAAATTCGTGTTAATATTCAGCGTGTAGCAGAAGGACATCTTGATTTGAACAGAAATTTACAGGAGGCTATGAAGCCGAGCAGTGAGTTAGAGCTGCTTTCGGTTAAAGTTAGAATGCTGGAATTAGATATGAAGGCAGTAAAGAGTAAAGTGCTTGTTTAAGAGATTGGATATATTAATAGACATGCCAGAAGCAGAAAGTGAATGGTTCAATTTCATGCTTCTGGCTATTTTAAAATTATAGAAATTGCTTAATGTTTTAAGCACATTTATATTTTTTATAGATTAAGCTTCTGCTTTAGCAGCCTTTTTTCTAAATAATACCTTGCAGCCTTCAATGAGGAGTGATAAAGCAAGAATGAAAATAGGTATTATGAATATGCAGAGGAGGCCTTCGACATTCCATGCACCTTTGCCGGAAAGAAGTGCCTTAGCATACTGTACAAAGCTTATACCAAGCTGGCCAAGTGAAGCGGCAGCCATAAAGAACATAGGTACGTAGAACATAGTATGCTTCTTCCCAACTGATTTTAAGTATACAGCAGCAGCCATTAATGCTGGGACAGATACAAGCTGGTTACATGCACCAAAGAGCTTCCAAAGGGTTGCATAACCACCAACACAAAGGATAGCGGCAATACCTATATTAACAAGAGTAGCTACATACATGTTAGATAAAGCTTTGCGTACTGGATGAGCATTTTCCTCACCTTCTTTAGCTGCAAATAATTCCTGGAATGTGAAGCGCCCAAGACGACAGCATGTATCAAGAGATGTTAAGCAGAATGCTGAGACAGCAAGAGAAATAACTGTAAATGCAACGCTTCCTGCTTTTTCTGAAAGCCCCATTTTTACAAAGAAACCTTCAATGGCTGATGCAAATACTGTAGCTGGTGAGCCTGAATATGTACCATCTTTTGAGACTGCACCAATACAGATAAGTGCTACAACTGCAAGCACACATTCAATTAACATAGCACCATAACCAATCATTTTGGCATTCTTTTCATTGTCCAGCTGTTTAGAAGTTGTACCTGATGAAATAAGTGAATGGAAACCAGATACGGCACCACAGGCAACTGTAATAAATAATGCTGGGAATACAAAGTTTCCTTTTGCATCAAATGCTGAGAAAGCATGAAGCTGTACATCTGGGTTTGAACCAACGATACCAATAACGGCAGCACCAATCATAAAGTAGAGAAGGAAACTGTTTAAGTAGTCTCTTGGCTGCAAAAGAATCCAAACAGGTGTAACAGATGCAATTGCACAGTAAATAAATACGACAGTTCTCCAGAAAGCAACTGTACTAAATGAACCCTGTAATGGGAATTTAAGTCCAACAGTTACACATACAATAAGAACAGCAACGCCTGCAATAGTAGAGACTGCAAGAGGAGCGTGTTTACGGTATACTACAAAACCAAAAACAATTGCCAGAGGAATGAAAAGTAATGATGCTGTTGCAACAGAACCATTTGCTGCAGGAGTTGTAGAACCAACAGAGAAGAAGGTTTTTGCAACGATATCAGCAAAGGCCGCATCTACCAATAACATTACTAACCATGTGAAGATAGAGAACATAAGCTTACATTTATGGTTAAGAGTTGTCTCCATTACCTCACCTATAGATTTACCTTTGTTACGAAGTGAAATAAATAAGGCAGAAAAGTCCTGAACAGCACCGATGAAAATACCACCGATTAATATCCATAAAAGAACAGGAACCCAACCAAACACTGCAGCCTGAATAGGGCCATTAATAGGGCCGGCACCAGCAATTGATGCAAAATGATGTCCTAAAAGGACAGGTGCCTTTGCAGGGCAGTAGTCAACACCATCTTCAAATTCGTGTGCTGGTGTTTTGCGGTTTGGGTCGATACCCCATTTTTTTGCTAGCCAACCACCATAGAATATGTAGCCTGCGGCTAAAACTAAGATGGCAATTACAAGAATAAGAATTCCACTCATTATTGAGCCTCCTTAAAAATAAGATTACGTTACATTTCACCTTTTGTTAAATCGTCAAACACTTTTTTGTAAAGCTTTTTCATCTCGCGTGCAGCGCCATTGGTGTATACTTTGTGACTAGCTGTGTCAACAAGCACGATTCTGGCTTCGCTGTATCCACGTGTATAGAGTTTATAGTATTTTGTAAAATGGTAATGCTTTACCTTAGCTATAATATCTTTGGATACAGGGTTATCGCAGAGGATTACCAGCGTAAGATATGTATACATATGATTGGGTTCGGCATTATCCTTTCCTTTTCGAGCCAGCTGAGGTTCCATATATTCAACAAGTAAATGCGTTAGCATATTAAAGTCATCGGCACAAAAAAATTTTTCATACTGTGCAAACAGACAGAACTCATGGCTGTCTGCAGCCCATACCTGAGCTTTCTTTAATAATATGTACTTGTCAATGTGTGAATGGTATTCAGCTAATGCTGTATACTCTTTGCCCTCTAAGACAAAAGGCTTCGTAAAATCAAAGGAGCCTTGGTAATATTTTTCTAATTTGTTGTAAAAAAGCTCAGTATTCATTATCATAGCTCCTTTGACTGCGAAAATAAACGTTACATGAGATTTTAATTCTCATTACTTTGGATGTCAATATATTATATTAAAATTCTCCATATTTTATTAAAAGAAAATAAAG
>JAUNPT010000027.1 GCA_030536565.1 Eubacteriales bacterium
CATCGCAATTACAAACGGTACAACATTAGAAACATTTGGCAAAAGTGCTGACATTTCCTTTGCATTTACTCCATCGATACCTGAAATCAGCTTATCAATACCCAGAAATGCGCTGGCAGCCGAGGCAATAAGAGCCATTATAAGTCCCATTCCCATATTAAGCATATATACAGATGAAGAAGTAAACCGCTTTGCTTCCTTATAAACCAGTGCAGTAAGTACTGAGCTTTTCTTTAACTGACCAACCTTGTAATTAGATGCTGCCTGATGTGACTTCAGTGAAGAGTTAATCTTCCCATAGAACTTTGCGCAAATACTTAAAAATACTGCATATACAGCCACTGAAAATCCAATAAACAAAAGAATTTGTGCAATATTTTCATGGACAACTCCATTGTCAAACCACAATGACACTGGATATATTCTATGAATTAATCCTGAAATAAATGCGCCCATATCGGAAAGCTTCGCAAGCATCATAGCTTCATCAGCCATAGCATTTTGATTGAGCCAGAAGCTTCCCATCATTATGCCAAAAAACAAAATCACTGTAGCAATAAGCTGGACTGCGGCCCTTTGCTTAAAACCTGCACCAATGGCTGTTATTGCCATTCCCACAGCGGCAGCTATTGTCATAGGCAGCAGCGGTGCAAACAATATTCCAAGGAGCCAGAAAGCCACGACACCTGCACTAAAGCCATTCCACATTTCGAAGCCTGCTGCCATTGGCACCATTACAACCACCGCAAATGCAAGATTGTTAATATACATAGAAAGAAACTTCGACGCAATAATTGTCCTCGTCTTTATAGGAAATGCTGTAAGCATATCATAATCTCTTGCGCCAAAAAGAATTCCACTAGTTTTTAAAAATGTAAAGAGCAAGATAACAATAGAGGTAATCATAAGTGCATAACCAGGAACCACATACGACATTCCAAGATAACTGTAGCCATAAGAAATTCCAAAGCAGTAGCCCGCCAGAACAATTGCGAGAAAAATGTATAAAATCCCCATTGCTATGTATCTGTATTTAACCTTTTTGTTTCTTTCATGTCTAATAGTTCCTAATCTGAACCTGTTTAGGAAATCTGTTTTAAGGAGTGCTAAAAGATTATCTGGCATCCGTCGTCACCTCCATAAATATATCCTCCAACGACTGATTCTTAACTACATCTTCCATATTCCCTGAAGTAACAAGCTTACCCTCCTTAATTATCGCAATCTTATTGCAAAGCTTTTCGGCCACCTCAAGAACATGAGTAGAAAAGAATATTGCACTTCCCTGCCTGCACAGCTCCTTCATAATATTTTTCAAGTCAAGTGCAGCCTTAGGATCAAGTCCAACAAATGGTTCATCAAGAACCAGCAGCTTTGGCTCATGAACTAACGCAGAAATAATAGCCACCTTCTGCTTCATGCCATGGGAATAAGATGAAATCAAATCGCCAAGATTCTCTGTAATTCCAAAAATATCTCCATAAGTTTTAATCCTTTCCTGTCTGACACCCTGTTCAATCCCGAATATATCTGCGACAAAATTAAGGTACTGAATACCTGTAAGAAATTCATATATATCTGGATTATCTGGAATATACGCTGTTATACTCTTACATTCCAAAGGCTCCTTTTTTACTGAATGTCCATCAATATAAATCTCTCCCTCAGTAAATTCCAACACTCCCACTACCGATTTGATAGTAGTACTCTTACCTGCGCCATTATGTCCAATAAAGCCGTAGATATCTCCCGCCTCCACTGTAATGCTTAAATTATCAACCGCCTTTTTATTCCCCTTGTAGGTCTTTGAAAAATTCTTAATTTCTAATACGCTCATATAATCTACTCCTTGTTTTGCGTAGCAAAATCCGAGTCGCTCTGACGAGGAGAGGATTTTGGCTCCTTTGATTAAGTGTTTATGATTATATTATACTCACTTTACCCAGACACGCAATGGATTTGGCGTTGATTTTTGTTTACAAAGTTAACTTGTGGTTGATTTTGATAATAAACAACCTCGGCATTGCGCTTGAAAACTTCAGTGTAATGCCGAGGTTATTTTTAATACATATGATTAATATACATGATTCATCGGCCCCGAACCGTTTCCAAGGTTCATACCTGCCTTCAATGCTCCTGTAAGATACATTTTTCCATTATATATACTATCCTTTAAGCTGTTTCTTGCTGCAAGGCTGCAGGCGATTGCTGATGATAAGGTACAGCCTGTTCCATGGGTATTGTCGTTATCCACCATTTCAGTCTCAAACCAACATCCCTCACCACTGTCATTATCACTGCCGACATATAGATAATCCGCCGCCTTAGTTTCTGCAAGCAGCATATGGCCACCCTTAACAAGTACTGCACAGCCATACTTTAAAGCTATTGCTCTGGCTGCTGCCATCATATCTTTCTTATCTTTGACCGGCTGCCCCCAAAGTTCCTGCGTCTCAGGGATATTCGGAGTAATCACCGTCGCCAGTGGAAACAATTCATTTTTCAAGGTCTCAACTGCATCATCACTGATAAGCTTTGAACCGCTTGTTGCCACCATAACCGGGTCTACAACAATGTTGACTGCTTTATATTCCTTTAGTTTCTCTGCAATAACCTTAATAAGCTCTGAATTAGAAACCATTCCTATTTTTACAGCATCAGGTCTTATATCTTTAAAAATGCAGTCTATCTGATTTCCCAGAAATTCCGGACTTACATCAGAAATCCCATATACTCCTGTTGTATTCTGTGCTGTCAGCGCGCATATTGCACTCATTCCGTACATTTTATGAGCCGCAATTGTTTTTAAATCTGCTTGGATTCCAGCACCTCCACTACAATCAGATCCGGCAATTGTCAGAACCTTTTTCATAGCCATTGACTCTGAAAGTGCCTTAAGCTGCTTACAGCTTTCCTTTATATCTCTGCTTCCAAATATAGCAGATACCAGTGCCACACCATCTGCGCCTGTCCCTGTAAGCTTGATTATGTTATCCTTTGAAATTCCACCGATTGCCACCACTGGAATATCAACGTCATCAACGATATTTTTTAGGATTTCATGAGATACGTCTGTAGCGTCCTTTTTTGTAGAAGTGTGGAACACCGCCCCAACGCCAAGATAATCGGCTCCGTTTTTTTGTGCAAGCAACGCCTGTTCAACATTTTTGGCAGAAACGCCTATAACCATATCCGGGCCTACAAGCTCTCTAACCTTTCCAGCCTCACAGTCGTCCTGACCTACATGTATTCCGTCAGCACCACATTTTACTGCCACCTCAACATTATCATTTATAATGAATGGCACTTCATATCTGCGGCATATTTCTTTTATCTTTATGGCCTCTGTAAGAAAATCGCTGTCCCCCAGCTCTTTTTCTCTAAGCTGAATACATGTGGCACCGCCCTGACAGGCTTCCTCCACCTGCATATATAAGTCATGGTCATCTGTAACCCACATTCTATCTGTAACACCGTACAAAACCATGGCACGTCTTACTTTTTCTCTTGATAACTTGCTCATTTATTCTTACTCCATTAATAACTTATAAAAATGTTAAATTATAAAATATCAATATATTCTCCAGCCAATGCCTTATTCATGCTTCTTACCGCACAGAACTTTCCACACATTGAGCATGTATCATCATATTCCGGACTTCTGTCATCTCTGATTGCCTTAGCTGTTTCTGGGTCAATGGCACATTCCCACTGAGTATCCCAGTCAAATCTCTGTCTGGCATCTGCCATCTTATCGTCAATATCTCTTGCACCTGGAATATGCTTTGCAATATCTGCTGCATGAGCTGCAATCTTAGATGCAATAATTCCCTGCTTTACATCATCTACATTAGGGAGTGCCAGATGCTCTGCCGGAGTTACATAACAAAGGAAGGCTGCTCCGTTAGATGCTGCTACTGCTCCACCTATAGCTGATGTAATATGGTCATAGCCAGGTGCAATATCTGTAACTAATGGTCCTAACACATAGAAAGGTGCTCCCATGCAGATTGTCTGCTGAATCTTCATGTTAGCCGCAATCTGGTCAAGCGGCATATGCCCTGGGCCCTCTACCATTACCTGAACGTCTCTTGCCCATGCACGCTTTGTTAATTCGCCAAGTTTTACAAGCTCCTCAATCTGACATACGTCACTGGCATCCGCAAGACAGCCTGGACGACAAGCATCTCCAAGTGAAATTGTCACATCATGCTCTCTGCATATCTCAAGGATTTCATCATAATACTCATAAAATGGATTTTCATTTCCTGTCATGCACATCCATGCAAATATTAAAGAACCGCCTCTTGATACGATATTCATCTTTCTTTTATGCTTCTTTATCTGTTCAATAGTCTTCCTTGTAATTCCACAGTGCAGAGTTACAAAGTCAACTCCATCCTCTGCATGAAGTCTTACAACATCGATAAAATCCTTAGCAGTAAGTGTTGCTAAGTCTCTCTGATAATGAATCACACTGTCATAGACTGGAACTGTACCAATCATTGCAGGGCATTCATTTGTAAGTTTTCTTCGAAATTCAGTTGTATCTCCATGCGACGAAAGATCCATAATGGCCTCAGCACCCATATTAACTGCTTCCATAACCTTTTTCATCTCAATATTATAATCCTTGCAGTCTCTTGAAACACCAAGATTTACATTAATCTTTGTCTTTAACATTGAACCTACACCATTAGGGTCGATGCATTTATGATGCTTGTTGGCACATATTACCGCCGTACCACTGGCCACGAGCTGTCTTATTTCCTCTGGTGTCCTATTCTCTTTTTTTGCTACAATCTCCATTTCTTTAGTGATGATATTCTTTCTTGCAGCCTCCATTTGTGTTGCATATTCCATAGCCATATTTTTCTTTTCCTTTCAAATATACTGGTATAATACTTCAATACAAAAATGCAGAGCCCCATATGGGAACTCTGCTTAAATGTCTGAAGTATTATGCTTCCTACGTTGGCATTACCCAAATCAGGTTAAAGGGTCGAAGTTGATTACTTCCTCTCAGCCTGCCCACACAAGCTCCCCTGTTTTATTGTACTATTGTTATACCATAAAGCAATAAAAACCGTCAATAACTTTATAGTTCATCTATTAGTTATCTTACTGCTGCCTCCACTGTTTCCATAGCTTCCGCAGTATTGTTTTTAACATTCTTTGTATCTGCACTTACTGCTGCCCTGAATATAATAATTCCAATCACAAACATAACTGCAATCATTCCAACGCCTATATTAACGCTTCCCGTCAGCTGTGATATAACGCTTACTACTGTAGTTCCGATAAACGATGCTCCCTTTCCGCATATATCCATAAGGCCAAAATATTCTCCTGACTGGTTTGCTGGTATTATCTTTGTAAAATACGACCTTGAAAGCGCCTGAATACCTCCCTGAAACATACCTACAAAAACTGCAAGCAGCCAGAACTGCCACTGTGCATGAAGAAATACTGCGAATACAGCAATACCAAAATATGCACATATACATATGGTAATCAGCCTGACTGTATCATACCTTCCTGCCAGTCTGCCAAATATAATTGCAAATGGGAATGCAACAATCTGCGTTACAAGCAGCGCCAAAAGCAGGCCTGTGCTGTCAAGACCTAAAGACGTTCCATATGCCGTTGCCATATCAATAATTGTATATACTCCATCTATGTAAAAAAAGAATGCCAGCAAAAATAAAAATACCTTTTTTTCTTTCTTAACATTTGCAAATGTTCTGCCTAAACGTAAAAAACTTTCCCTGACTGCATGAGGCTTTTTCTCAACATAATACTTTTGCTTATAATTCTTAAGAATTGGCACCGAGAGGAAAAACCACCATAATGCAACAATGGCAAATGCAATTCCCATAGCAAGCTCCATTGATATCCCAATTGAACCTGAACCAAGCACCAGTCCAAGACATGCAATAAATGGAATACAGCTTCCAATATACCCCCATGCATATCCCAGAGAGGAGACGTTATCCAAACGCTCATCTGAGGTTATATCACCAAGCATGGAATCATAGAAAATTAAACTTGCAGAAAATCCGCACTTGGCAATTACAAAAATAATTAAAAATATAAGCCACTCTTTAGCAAGTCCTAATGCCATACAGCCGACAGCTCCAATAATCAGCATTGCTGTAAACAATGGTTTTTTAAACCCTTTTGTATCTGCCATTGTTCCAAGCACCGGGCCAATCAATGCCACAATAATTGTTGCTATTGATGCAGCATAGCCCCAGTAAGCCAGATAATCCACATCTGAAAGTCCTGCATTCCCGGCAAGATAATTAAAATAAATTGGCATTATTGTAGACACTAACAATACGAACGCTGAATTACCAACATCATATAATACCCAGCCCTTTTCCTGTTTTGTTAATTTGAACTTCATCTGAAAAACCCTCCTTACTGCCGCTTTTTATCAGCTTACTTCCAAACGTATAATCGTATATTGAGTCAAGCTGCTCAAGCCCTGATAAATAGCACTTATATTCTATAATCAGTCTGATTGCCAGACGTCTTGCTTCATCATACAAATCCATCAAATGTCCGGTACTGTCATTACACTTTTCATTTTTCTCAAAGTTCACCATAAGGCCATGCATTTCCTTATAATTACCGGTCAGTTTTAAAAGTGCATAAATCATTGTCCTCTTAAGCTTTGACGGAGCCAGTAACAGATTATTGCTGCATATCATTCCCTCCAGAGCTTTTGTAATATCTTCCGAACTTACACCCTTATAGAAATCCTTGATCACACACGAATTTTGATCATTTACAGCAATATGGTTTGTCAGCTTATGTTTAATCGGATTATATCCGTCTTTTACCATTAATGCCCTGTCGAACTCTACTTCTATCTCCCCATGTGATATGCCGCTGCTTTTTATCTTTTCATCAATATAACCGTGACATGTAACATCTAAAGCGAAATGACATATAACACCATAAAGATATGCCAAATGTGCCGGGGCGTTATTTACTTTCCCGATAACCGACGCAGCATTTTCAAAAAACTCTCTCCCTGCCCTTCCATGAAGACCAAAGCCAATACTATTAATACTGTTAGACTTCAGTGGATGGTAATAAAAAAGAATGTCCGGTCCATGTAATCCAATATTGAACAAATCAGGATACGTCTCAACTACTGTCTTCTCATTTCCATTTATTGCATTTCTTACTTCCTGGCCAAGCCGGTAATGTGCATATGTAGATGGCATATAATCCTAATCTCCTCTCTTAGTCTGTTACCAACGTGATTATTTTACTTAATCTGATATATGCACGCTATCATATACAGCTGAATTATTTGAAAAATCTATGTAAAGCATGGTAAAAAATATATAAAAAGCTTTTTTATTGATAATTCCATAACATAATGTTAGAATGTGGTTATAATTATGGTGAATGTTTTCACCTTTTTACACTCTAACCCTAATTAACAATAAAAACGATAAGGAGAATTATCTATGGCTATTTCAAAAGATACAATAAATTTACAGGAAATTTTTCAGGATCTTGGACGTATATGCCTGACTGAAGCACACTGCAGACAATGTGCTGACCGGGGCTGCCTCATTGGTTATTCTAAGGATTGTGCAGCACAGTGCAGAATAAAGAATCAGACTTTTGTTGAAAATGGTTTTGATGAAATACCTCCGGCAGATATCCGGGGAGGCTACGATGAATATGATGTCCTTCATGCCACAGCTCATCTTCTGCTTCAATGTCGTTCCTGCAAGCAGGAGCACTTTGACAACTGCGTAATCAACATTATCAGAAGCTGCTTTGAAATCATAGAATATGGCGACGAACAGGGCTATGAAGGCGATGTACTTTCTTACATGATGAAGATTCATAAAACTCATCCTGAAAAAGCTGCTATTATTGCCGAAGAATACAGCAGGATTAAAGAATTAAAAATCCAGGCAGAATTAAAAAAGTAAGTTATTATTAATACATAAAAGAAGCTGCGGTCTATATAGAATAAAATCATAATATATAAACCACAGCTTCTTTTTTAATAATAAGCGTAATATTTACTCAAATTTAAACCGGGAGGTCTGCTCCTTAAGATTTGCACTTAAATCTGAAAGAATCTTAGATTCGTCTTTACATATATCCACATTACTTGCAAGCGTCTGCATACTTGCACTTGTTTCTTCTGTTGACGCAGCATTTTCCTGTGCAACTGCTGCCAGCTGTTCAATAACGTCATTTACTCCTTTTTTAAGCTCTCCAATTGCAACCGTCTGGTCAAATATTTCCTTAGAAGCTGTTGATACAGCATTCATTTCCTCTTTTAGACCATAGAAAGATTCTTTTGTTCTATTCAATTTATCAGCCTGTATATTTGAATCCTCACTAAGCTCCTGCATCTTGGTAACACTGTCTTTTGAATTGCCAATCAATTCTTTTACAATATTTTCAATTTCTGCTGCACTTTCGGCAGAATCTTCAGCAAGCTTTCTTATCTGCTCCGCAACTACTGCGAAGCCGCGTCCGCTTTCGCCTGCTCTTGCCGCCTCAATTGATGCGTTAAGTGATAAAAGATTAGTCTGCGATGCTATATCCTGAATAACTACCACGGCATTGTTAATTTTTTCTGCTGACTGATTTGTAAGATTAGTCTGTTCTGTAACAACATCAATCGTCTGTGAGGTTTTATCATTCATTTCCGCCAGAGATATAAGCATTCCTTCTGATTCTTCTGCCAGACTATCCATCTTTGCAATGGAATCCTCAAGGGCGCTTACGCTAAGTCCGTTTGCCTCAATTGCATTACCAATATCAGCTACATTGTCGTTTGCAGCATTTGTATCCTGAGCCTGTGCAGTACTTCCTGTTGCAATCTCTTCAACAGCAATATTGATATTGTCTACACTTTCAACAATCTCCGAAAATCCTTTTGTAAACTTTTCGTTACTGTCGGCAAGCTTCTCACCCTGAAGGTGTATTATGCTTATAATATCTCTTAATTCACTATGTAAATGGCTGATAGCACTGCTTATAAGGCCAATCTCGTCCCTTCTTGCAACAAGCTTTTCTTCCCGCCCATCTTTAGTAAAATCAAGTGCAGCAACTCTATCAACAACTTCGGCCAGTACATTGAGCGGTTTTACCAGCCTTCTTATAACAATACAGCCAACTGCAATTAAAATGACCAGCAGCCCGGCTGAACCCACAACCATGGTATTTCTCATTTTTGTTATAGGTTCAAAAGCATCTGCTTCATCATTAGTTACAACAAGTATAAACCTGCTTTGTGAATTGATATAATATGAAGCGTATTTAGTCACTCCTTTAAATTCATATTCAACACAGTCAGGCTCCGCTTTTTTCCCTTTCTTCAAATCATTAACCAATCTTGTAACTACTTCGTTCTCCACAGGTTTTCATATCTTATCTGCTGTCGGATGATAGAGCATTGTTCCATTTGCATCTACAAGATATGCATAACTCGTCTCGTTCCCCTCTATCTTTACATCTGATAAAAGCTGGTTTAATGCACTTTTATTCTTAAGAAATGCTTCGCCGCTTGTCTCCATTGCCATATCAAGTATATGACCATTTGTCTGTGCTGATGACAGCATATAATTCTGCACAAGCTCTTTTGTCATGCTCTGGCTTCTTGGCAGAGAAATCCAAACCATCATACCAGCCATTAAGAAAATGCCTACTGAAAATAAACAGATGATTTTAAACATCATAGACTCAATGATTTTTACTTTTTTCCTTTCCATCTTTATGTCCTCCTTATATTTTTATCACGCAAAGCCTTAATGTATATATAATTATACAATTTTTTTATTCTTTCGTCCATCATTATGACCTGATATGACAAAAATCTAAAAAAGTTTTTTCAAGTCAAAGCATCTTACGTCTGTCCACATCTGATTAATCCGCTGGTTGCCATCTTTGTTAAAATACGCCATTACAACACTTCTTTCAATAACCTCTTTTGTCGGATACTGGGCAAAGAGCTGGCGCTTAGTCTGTTCCTTTAGTGTTGTTATATAATACTCTGATACCTCGTCGTCTGAATTTGTCTTATTATCAGTTCCTGCAAAGAAATAATCGAGAGGATACTCTACAAGCTCGTCCTGCGCTTCCTTTGCCATCTCTTCATCAGCACCATAACAATAATCTGCATATTGTAAAATCTTACTGTTTTCCCCGCCTGAAATAACAGAGGTATAGCCGATATAATACATATTGCGGATTGCATTTTCAGGCATAGAAACAAAATTAATAAAGCTTTCTGCCGCATGCTGCTTTTTTGTATCACCAGCAATTCCCTTCTTCATCATACACCAGCCATCAAACCACAGATTAACAGATTCTTCCGGTGCAGAATAGCATAGATATAAATCATCTGCTTCAGCCTCATTTAACGTATACACAGCATCTCCTGACCACTGCATATTGGCTACAACCTTTCCTGTAGCCATATCAGCCTTACCGCTGTCCGTCTCAAACGAATAAACATTATCCTTGATTTCACTTAGTATATCTCCAACTGCATTAACCGTTTCGCTGCTCGTATCATTTAGGACATCTGATAAATTATCACGGTAATTATCAGATTTTAAAAATTCATTTGAAGAAATTTTATTTTTATTAATAATACTTATTCCTGCAAAAAATGCATCTCTTACACTATCCTTAATTGTAACCTGTTTATAAAACTTTTTATTATTCAGAATACTCCAGCTTGCAGCTTCTTTATCTGTAACCTCCTCCGGATTATATACAATTCCTAATGTTCCCCACATATAACCCGCTGCACACTTGCTAAGAGGTGCTCCATTAATATTTAAGCCATCAAAGACCGTTCTGATATAAGGTGAAAGCCCATTAATATAATAATTGTACTCATTGTTTTTATCCATAAAGCTATCTGAAAAGGGCTGTATATAATCCTCTGTCATCAGCTTCATAATCATATATTCCGACGGACATACCAGGTCATATTCATCACCTAAAGTCATCTGGTTATAAAGTTCTTCATTCGTACCAAATGTAGAATATTCAACGCTTACCTTTTGTCCGTACTGTTCATAATACCATTGTTCAAAGTCCTCAATCATTGAAGCTTTTGGCCTAATTAAAGTACCATCAGACAATTCAATGGTCTCCTCCTGTGCCCATTCCCCCTCATCAATATATTCTTCCCAGTTACAGATTCGAAGCACAATTGTATCTGACGCTTCTTTTGAACAGCCCGTAAGCGGAAGAACTGCAGCTACCGTCAAAATCATGCAGCAGATTAAACTATTTATCCTTTTCACTATAAGTCCTCCTGCTCTTTTTTTGAAACGTGACTGTTCATACTAAGCACAACACCTGCAACAATTACAAAAATAATTGCTGATAATGCCCATAATGCCGTCTTAATGCTTGTCTGAGAGCCCTTTGTTGCATTTACAACATAAGTACTTATTGTATCAAACGTAGCAGGCTTAGTATATGTTGCCACAAAATAATCATCTAATGACAGTGTGACTGCCATCATGAATCCAGAAATTATTCCTGGTATAATCTGCGGAATAACCACCTTTATGAGTGCCTGAAATGGTCTGGCTCCCAAATCTAGTGCTGCCTCATAAAGCTGCCCATCCATCTGCTTTAATCTTGGCATAACAGATAAATATACAAACGGGGCACATAAGGCTGTCTGACCTAAAACTAAAGGAATATATGTATCCTTACCAATCTTAAAAAATACAATCATCAGAATACACATAGAAAAGCCTGTAACCACATCTGCATTGACAACAGGAATCTCATTTGCCATTTCAAGGGCACCACGAACATGCTTTTTAGAATAGAATGCACCTATTGCCCCAGTTGTTCCAAGAAGCGTGGAAAGCACCGCCACAACAAAAGCCAGAATCAGTGTTCCGGCAATCATTGACAGCAGTTCAGGAGTGGTAAAAAGCGTCACGTAATTATCCAAAGAAAAACCGCGCGCAGGGCCTATCATCACAGCATTTGTAAAGCTGTAAAACACCAGAATCAATATAGGTGCATATAAAAATATAAGTAAAAGGCTTATACAGACATACTGAATTGATTTCTTCATTACAGCAGCGCACCTCCCTGTCCTTCTTCCTTATCCTGCCCTGTAAATTTTGCTGAAATTACAGTAATTCCAAGGATTATACCCAAAAGAATAATTGAAATCACAGCACCATTATGCCAGTCATATGAACTGAAATAACTCCCTATAAGACTTCCCATTATATATGTGCTGTTATACACCATATCAAGCACAACGTAGTTAGTCATAGATGGTAAAAACACCATGCTGACTCCGCTTATAATTCCGGGAATTGACAGTGGCAGCACAATCCTGAAAAATGTTTGTATTTTAGCTGCGCCCAGATCATAAGCTGCCTCTATAAGGCTGTTATCAATACGCACAATAGTATTATAGAGCGGCAGAATCATAAATGGCAGGAAATCATACACCATACAGATAATTGTATTCATAAATGGATGTAATGCCAGATTCCCTTCTATAACAGATAATATCTCTTTCATTGCAGTAATTCTAAGCGTAAAGTTAATCCACATTGGCAGAACAAAAAGCATTAAAAATGTATGGTTTTTCTGAAAAACACCCTTTGCCATAAAATATGCCGCCGGATATGCAAGCAGCAGACATACTAATGTTGTAAGCAGTGCTATTAAAAGGCTGTAAAATAATGTACCGATTGCTTTTGAATTTTGAAAAAACCGGACAAAATTATAAACAGAAAACTGACCATCTCCATTAGTAAACGCATAATAAAGTACTACAATAAGCGGCAGCACAACAAATAATACAAGAAATACTGAATATGGGATTACCATTTGCTTTCTTGAAAAGCTATACTTTTTCACATTTTTCTCCTTCTCCGGCAGAATGCCATAATTTTATCAAAATTACAACAGCTTATACTTCACCTTGTCCTGTGGTATAATAATACTTACAAAATCGTTTTGATTCCATAAGTCCTCATCATCAACAATGTAATCCTCCTCATCAAGACCTCTCACTGTATAGCTGTAATGATCATCTATATAAATAAATGACACAATATTTCCCTGAACCACACCTTCATCTGCATCATCACTTAAATCCGCATGCTCTGGTGCAAATGACGCCTCAAAGCTTACATCTGACATATCTATAGGAAGTCCCTGCGCGTCATACACAACACCTTCTGACATGACAGCTCCCTCAAACAATGCCGAAGGCTCTATATTCCAGCTGATTCCGGCAAAGCTTACCGCAAGTGTGCTTCCTTCCTGTTCCCTGCAAACAGAGCCCTCATAATGATTTATGCTTAAATCATATGGAATAATATGGATATTATCCGGCTCAATAGAAAGACCCACTCTGGTTCCTGCTTCCCCCGTTCTTAAGCTGTGTACGGCAATCTGGTTTTTTCCACAAAGGACAGATACTTCATAAAATGTTCCTTTAAAATCAGAAGAAAGAATCTCCCCTGTAATCATGCCCTCCTCCGGTTTTGTTAAAACAAAATCCTCAGGACGGATTACTGCATCTATCACTGTTCCTTTGGCATAGTCATCAACACATGTAAACTCAGCCTTACAGAAACGCGCCTTAAATTTCCCTGACATAACACCCTTGAAAATATTACTCTCACCAATAAAGTCCGCAACAAACACATTACTTGGTTCATTATAGATTTCTTCTGGTGTCCCGACCTGCTGAATAGCTCCATTAGCCATAACCACGACCTTGTCCGACATAGTAAGTGCCTCCTCCTGGTCATGTGTTACAAATATAAATGTGATGCCAAGCTTCTTATGCATATTTTTTAATTCCATCTGCATCTCTTTTCGCATTTTATAATCAAGGGCGCTTAAAGGCTCATCAAGCAAAAGCACCTTCGGTTCATTTACAATTGCTCTGGCAATGGCAATTCTTTGCTGCTGCCCACCTGACAATGTATCTATGCTTCTCTTTTCAAAGCCCTCTAAATCTACCATTTCAAGTGCCTTGCTAACCTTTTGGGCTTGCTGTTTTTTTGGAAGCTTCTTTAATTTTAAACCAAATGCAACATTATCATATACATTAAGATGTGGAAACAACGCATATTTCTGAAAAACTGTGTTAATTGGACGCTTATTTGGCGGCAGCTCACTGATATCCTTACCTCCAAGAAGGATTTCGCCCTCTGTCGGGATTTCAAACCCTGCAATCATTCTTAAAATTGTAGTTTTTCCACAGCCGGAAGGCCCTAAAAGAGTAACAAATTCTCCCTTTTTAATTTCTAAATTAATATCCTCAATAACTGTTGTCTCATTATCATATGATTTTTTAATATTATGAAGCTCAATCATATTTTCTCCGCCCATTAAGCCTTCTCCTTTAATTATTGTTCCTTTTATATTTATAAACCGATTTAAATATAAAGCATTACAACCCATAACACAACCAGATTTATCAAAATAATATTATATTTTCATGTTTTATTTAATACCCATAGCAATAAATACGCACAAAAAAAGAGGCAACTGCTTCACGACTGATAAATGAAACGTCTGCCCCTTTTATATTAATTTTTTCTTACCATTTCTTTCGTAACAGCGGATTTTTCTGCATCATCACAGCATACATCTGCTGCCTTAGGCTCTGCTGGTAATGGCCCATTATCCTTTGTTGCAGCCGCGGTTCCGAGAAGCTCACTTACTGTTCCAAGCTCTGTTGCGAAATTAGTCATATCTGTTGGCATGAATATCTTTGTTGCTCTGCCATTAGCAATATCTTTCATAGCTTCAATACGCTTCAGGGCAAGTACCGATTCATCTGTTCCTGCTTCCTTCAGCTTTCTGATACCATTGGCTTCAGCTTCGTATACAAGACGAATCTTCTCAGCTTCACCAGTTGCAATAGCAATTGCTGCATCTCTAGTAGCTTCTGCTGCCAGAATCTTAGCTTCCTTATCACCCTTAGCTCTTGCAACAACTGACTGCTGATGTGCCTCTGCCTCAAGAAGAGTCTGTCTCTTTTCACGCTCAGCCTTCATCTGCTTCTCCATAGCTTCTTGAATCTCTCTAGGTGGAATAATGTTTTTTAATTCCACACGGTTAACCTTAATTCCCCATGCATCTGTAGCCTCATCCAAAATCGTCTGCATCTTTCCATTAATTGTATCTCTTGAAGTTAATGTTTCATCTAACTCCATATCACCAATTATGTTTCTTAAAGTTGTCGCTGTAAGATTTTCCAAAGCATTTACCGGATTCTCAACACCATATGTATATAGACGTGGGTCAAAGATCTTATAATAAACAACTGTATCAATCTGCATTGTTACATTATCCTTAGTGATAACCGGCTGTGGTGGGAAATCAGCTACCTGTTCCTTTAAAGATACATACTTTCTGATTCTTTCAAGCAAAGGAATCTTAAAATGCAATCCCTTCTGCCATACAACCTTGAAGCTTCCCAAGAACTCAATCACCGCACATGATGACTCTGGCACAATCCTAAGTGATACTGCAATAAGTACAATTGCCAGAACTAATAGAATAATAACTACTACCATATAACCCCCATTCTGGATTTTATCAATCCGTAAAATATATTATTGCTGACGCCTAAATATTCCGTCAACTGATACATATATATTATCATTTTCAGAAAATATGTCAATTGCATGAGGTGAATTATACCGCCTATATTATATCTAAAACTGCACTTTTAATTGTATCAAATGCAACTGGCGTATACCTGATGCGCTCCACTGAAACACAATAATGATGACTGCTGTAATCCTTATATATAGGCGAATTGTGCACATGTCCGAATATATTGGCATAAGGCATATTCTCGCTGACATAGAGCGGTTCATGGGACACGATCCAAAAGCCCTCAATAATTATTGGATAATCATAGACTTCCTTAAATCCACACCTACGGTACGCCTCATTGCTTTTCGTATCATGATTACCCTTTATAAGGAACTTAATTCCTTTAAGCTGGCTGATAAGACTTTCATCTCCCACATCTCCTGCCACATATACCTCATCACTTTCTGTTACCACTTCATTCCAGTTCCTGATAACAGTCTCATTCATAGCCCCAGCATCATCAAATGGGCGTTTTTCATAATCTATTATTCTCTGGTCTGAAAAATGTAAATCTGCTATAAAATATTTCATAAGAAGCTCCTCAATCACCTTCATTTTCACAAAAAATATACAAAATAATGCAATGAAACATTTTATTATCATATTTATCCACTACACTGTTATTATTATTTCGTTGTTTTTAAACAAATTAAAAAATTCTTCGTGTGAAGTTTTTCCGCTTTTTATATCCTCCGCTAAATACAAGAGATTATCAACACTTATTCCGGCTCCATTAATCCCTCTCATTGTAGAAATATATTCAAGATTACTCTTAAAATTTCCCTTTAAGAAAGATGTAACAAACATAAATGTAAAATGTGTGACCTGCAGGTCAAAATTTTTCCACCACTCGTTTGATGGAACACCCGGGATTCTTTGTTGATTTTCTTCTATATATCTTGACATTTCACCTCTGCAATTTGCATCAAGACTAAATCCGTCCTTGTATGACTTATTATCAATAATAGTGCCATACTTATCATACGAGATAATAACATCCGGCTTATTGGAATCTCCAAGCCTGTCCCCTTTAAAACCAAGTTCTTCAGTAAATAGCTTTGCTGTCTTAATCTCAAATTCTTTAGCATCAAGATTCTTCTTTGCTTTTGTATCTGCATTACTGTATGCAAGGTCAACAAGGATGAGATAATCATGATTTATATTATGCAGTTTCCTTCTTATTTTATCTTTAAGGTCTGTGATATCTCCTTTTGTAACAGCTTCATAGGTTATCGGTATTTCCAATCCTGCAATATTATCTGTCAGTTTGTATTTATCACCATTTACTGATATATTAATTCCAATATTCTTAAAATTTTCTAATTCATCCCTGATAACCTCCTCGTCTTCTTCAATGCCTAACCCATAAAGGCATTTTTTAATCGATGAGATTGTTTTATCTGAATTTAAAGATTTTAATATACGGGCTCTACGTAACCTAATGTAATCTGCGTTCGGGACCTTTGTAGCCAACATTTCAAATTTTACAATTTTAGAAATCCTTGCATTGCTGGAATTTCCTAATGACTTTTTAAGGGCAAGCTCACCAGCTCTTGTTATCCTCCAAGCTGCCAGCGGCATCGTATTTGTCTCACCAAAATATGTCTCACTGACTATTTTCTCACCTGAAACAACCCAGCCCATTTGAAAGAGCCAATTAGCAATTGTTCTTGCGTATTTATCAGAATCACCTTCTTCATTTGAACGTATCTCACTTTTCTTAATTGCACTACCAGCTGAACAATAATCATATACAAATACATGCTGTGGAATAGACGTAAAACCCATTTCACCTTTAAATCCAAGCTGTGAACCAATTTCAAATTTAGTCTTGAGCTGATGGTCTGACAATATATCTAAAACTCTGCATACCGGCGGATATGATAACAACGCCTTGGTAAATGCCTCCTTTTCAGCCTGAGAACCTGCACTTGTATTTACCAGGGCTTCGCCTAATGGTGTGATTTTACATGTATCACTGCCCGCTATATATTCAATAAGCCCCGTCGAAATAGCCCATCTTAAATAACCATCCGCAGTCCAGTCATCCACATATGGTTTCCTTATTTTTTTTAATATACCAAATTCATCATAAACCATTTTGGACGATGAATGTCCATCAATTGCTGCCTGTATAATTCCGGAACATATGACATTTTTCCTTGTCTTTGCCCCATTTTTACCCTTTCCTTTTAAGATGTCATATCCAATTTCTATTTCATTCTTTGAAAGTTCTTCAATAAAAATATTATAATCAGCACGCATAATAAAATTATAATGCAAAAGTAATGGAAGTCTTTTTGTTATAAGGTCTGTATTGCTGTATGAAGACCTTTTAAATATCCCTGTAATATACTTTAATGTTTCAAGGCGATTAGGGTTTTGAACCCATCCGAATGTTCTTGATATAATTATCATCTCCTGTCTAATAATTTGTAATTAAAATCTCAGCCGTTCTCTTATCCGTATTCTTAGCATGATAATTGCTGTTTTTGTAATCATAACTTATCTTATGCGTATGGTATTTTTTCTTCCATTCAATTAATGCCTCATTTTTAAGTCCCTTATGCTCCGAAAAATTTGAAAATGCAAATCTCACTCCCTGTTCATCCAGCTGGTCTAATAAATCAAA
>JAUNPT010000201.1:0-640 GCA_030536565.1 Eubacteriales bacterium
GGAACAGTTTGTAGTTCCATACCTTATGTCCTCACACCCCGGGTCTACAATGAAGGAAGCCATTGAATTGGCTGAATATATAAGAGATTTAGGTTATATGCCGGAACAGGTACAGGACTTTTATCCAACTCCGTCCACTCTTTCAACCTGTATGTATTACACTGGCTTTGACCCACGTACTATGGAGAAAGTATATACTCCGGTATCTTTTCATGAAAAGGCTATGCAGAGGGCATTGATTCAGTATAGAAATCCTGAAAATTACCAGCTGGTTAAGGAAGCACTGATACAAAACCACCGGGAGGATTTAATCGGCTTCGATAAAAAATGCCTTATAACTCCAAGACCAATGAGCTGTAGGAAAAACACCGGAAAACGAAAGGATTCTCATGAAAAAAACACAAAAAGGCAGTCTGGGCTGCTTAAAACAAAAAAAGAAATATAATCTAATCCTGACAATAGCAGCTTTTACAGTAGTACTTTTAGTATTTGTGGCTGGATTGATTATATTTAAAAACAAAAACAACTATATGACTATGCTGGCAATTGTTTTAGTCCTTCCTGCAGCTAAAATCGCAGTAGGATATTTTATACTCCTTCCACATAAATCATGTACACAGAAGCTTTATGAACAGTTAGA
>JAUNPT010000201.1:650-2722 GCA_030536565.1 Eubacteriales bacterium
AGCTCCAAAGCTCAGTACAATGTATGATTTGATAATTTCAAATTCAAAAAAGCCTGTAGGTGTCCAGGCCTGTATTATTACAGAGAAAAATATATGTGCATATACCTGTGAAAAAAATACAGATATAAAGTTTGTGGAAAAAAGCATTACTGACTTTATAAAAAATGAAAAATTAAATGTTAATGTTTCTTTATATACAGAGCAGGAAACATTTCTTAAAAGAGTTAATTCTATTGCAGTTAATTTTGAGGATACAAAAGAAAATAATGATAAGATGGGCTGGAACAAAGAAGCCCTGCTGCATATGTGTATATAAAAAGAGTAGGAGTAAGCGTGAAAGAGGTAATTATAAGCAATCTTGAAGCGGGGCAGCGCTTTGACAGATTTCTTGATAAGTATCTGTCAGGTGCAGGTAAAGGCTTCATATATAAAATGCTGCGCAAAAAAAATATAACCCTAAATAATAAGAAGGCTGATGGAAGTGAAAAAATAAGGGAGGGTGATTTGGTGAAAATATTTTTCTCTGATGAAACCTTTGAAAAATTCACATCAGCACCATCACTTAAAAATCAAAAATCTGAACATGAATCAGATTACAAAAAGCTTGGGAATACAAAGCTGGATATTGTGTATGAAGACACGGATATGATTTTTATCAATAAGCCGCAGGGAATGCTTTCCCAAAAGGCAAAACAGGAAGATATTTCTTTAGTGGAATATCTGAATGCTTATCTTTTACAGACAGGTGCAATAAAGCAGCAGGATTTAAAAACATTCCGCCCAGGAGTTTGCAATCGTCTCGACAGGAATACAAGTGGAATAGTTGCTGCAGGCAAAACAATAAAGGGGCTTCAGGAGCTTTCTTTATATTTTAAAGACCGCAGTATTGACAAATATTATATCTGTCTTGTCAAGGGTTATGGACTGAAACGTCAGCGCATAAATGGGTTTCTTTTAAAGGACGAAAAGACAAATAAGGTTGAAATTTTTAATAAAAACATCAACATAATCCCTGATGCAGCACTCCCAATTGAGACAGAATACATTCCTGTGGCAGACAATGGGGAAATATCTTTGGTCAAGGTTCATCTGCTTACAGGAAGAAGCCACCAGATAAGAGCACATATGGCATCAATTGGTTTTCCATTAATTGGTGATTCTAAATATGGAGATAAGAGTTTTAATGGGGATTTTTTAAAAAAATACCATATTAAAAGCCAGATGCTTCATGCGTATGAGTTAAATATTCCACAGAAGGACATTCACATTCACACTAAGCTGCCATCAGGCTTTATTCATGTGTTAAAAGGAGAAAATATATGGGAACCTGGAATTCCAGAGGCCTTAGAGGTTCTACATTAGAAGATTTAATCAATATAAGCAATGACAAGTACCGCCAGTGTAATCTTGCATTAATACAGAAAATCCCAACGCCGATTAAGCCGATGAATATTGATTCTAAATCAAGACGCATTACTCTTGCATTCTTTGACCAGAAAAGTACAGTTGATTATATCGGCGTTGTGCAGGGGATTCCTGTATGCTTTGATGCAAAGGAATGTGCTTCAAATACATTTCCTCTGCAGAACATTCATCCTCATCAGATTGAGTTTATGGAGGAATTTGAAAAACAGGACGGTATCGCTTTTATCATACTGTATTTTTCTAATCTTGAGGAGTGTTATTATATACCATTTTCTGATATAATCAGATTTTGGAACCGGGGACAAAATGGTGGACGAAAAAGTTTTACATATGAAGAAATCAATAAAACTTTTTGCATTCACTCAAAAAATGGGATTATGGTTCATTACCTGGAAATGCTGCAAAAAGATATTTCACAGAGAGAATAATGTGTTTTACGGGAGAAATTAGTTATGGAGTCAAATATAATTGGAAAGAATGATATAATCAACGGAATGGCAATTGTTAACAGAAATTTTGAAATCGTAACTGCCAATGAAGAACTTTACAGATTTATCGGAATAGCAAAGTATTATTCTATTATTAATATTATCCATCAGGTTGATATGGATGATTTTGTTGATGTAGTCAACAGCCTGCGTATTGGT
>JAUNPT010000202.1 GCA_030536565.1 Eubacteriales bacterium
AAACTGTTCACTTGCCTGATCTCCATTACAATGAACCAATAACTGCTGATTTTCATCAATTGCTCTCTGTATATACGATAACGCCTGTTCATCTGTTAATATAGGATACCCGCAATATTCCTTCTCTCCCTCGTAGGGTCTGCTCAGCCATGCCGTTTTACATTGAGGGGAACCGTCCATAAACAGCTTATACCCACCTATTTTAAAATGATTAACATATTTACCCTGATACTCCTTATACTTCTCCATTTCTTCTTTGGAGGTTACTGCAAACATCATATAGGAAACAACGTCAAGCTTGTATTTGTCCTCTTGTGCAAGCTCTGTAAGAAGTTTTGTATCCGCTGCATATGCTCCGCCATTTTGTACAGTTGTTATTCCATATTTGGCATACACCTCCTGTCCAGCAAGAATTAGCTCTTTTTCTTCTTCCTTAGATGGCTTTTCTGCCAGAGCTCTCATATCAAAAAAAGCTCCTTCTTCTAAAACACCTGTAACTTCTCCCTGCTCATCATGACAAATCACACCACCTTCTTTATATTGTGTTTCCCTTGTAATCCCCTTTAATTTTAATGCCAATGTATTCACGCAGCCAATGTGTCCCGACACATGTGATACAATAATCGGATGCTTTGAAGATGCCATATCTAAAATCTCTTTTGTTGGACTTGTTTTCTCCTCCAGCTCATTATGGTCATAACCTCTTCCTGAGACAACTTTTCCCTCTGGAATATTATATTTTTTTATAAATGCCTTTATGCGCTCTACAATCTCATCAAAATTTTTACAGTCCATAAGATCAACTGTTGTCTTTTCCATTTTACCTATAGATGCAAAATGGCTATGTCCGTCTACAAATGAAGGCATCAAAGTTTTTCCATCAAGATTAACAAGCTCTGCCTGAGATGAACACCCTTTAACATCTGATAAGGAACCAGTTTTTTCAATTTTTCCATTCCGTATCAAAACTGCTTCTACTGTATCATTTTCTCCTGTCATAGTAATTATATTACCATTGTAAAAAATTTTATCTTTCATAGGCACACACTCTCTTTCTTCTACGCAATACTTTCTAAACTTTCATTCTACTCTGCAAAAAAACATGCAGCACTATGATTATCATTTAAGCGCTTCATTGCTGGCATTTCCTTTGAACATCTTTCTGTTGCATAAGGACACCTTGTATGAAATCTGCAGCCAGCTGGCGGATTCAACGGACTTGGCACATCTCCACTAAGAACAATCTTATTCATTTTCTTATCCACATCTGGAATTGGAATTGCAGATAATAGTGCCTTAGTATACGGATGTACAGGATTATTAAACAATTCAGCCTTAGATGCCACCTCTACAATTTTACCAAGATACATAACTGCAATTGTATCGCATAAATATCTGACTACGCTTAAATCATGTGATATAAATAAATATGCCATGTTATTTCTTTCTTTTAAATCTTCCATTAAATTTAACACCTGTGCTCTTACAGATACATCTAATGCCGAAACCGGTTCGTCACAGACAACAAATCTTGGCTTCATAACTACTGCTCTGGCAATAACAACTCTCTGCCTTTGTCCACCAGACATTTCATGCGGATATTTATAAATGTTTTTGCCTAAACCAACATAATCTAATAATTCTTTAACCCGATTATCCCTGTCTTCATTATTTCCAATATTATGTACATCCAGAGGTTCTCTTATAGAATCATATATTGTCTTTCGTGGATTTAAAGAAGCAAATGGATCCTGAAAAATCATTTGCATGTCTTTCCTAAAGGGAAGCATACTTGAATTATTAAAGCGGGTAATTACGTTATTGTCAAACCATACATCACCTGATGTTATACTATGGAGTCTCAAAAGGCTTCTTCCCAAAGTTGATTTTCCACAACCGCTTTCTCCCACAAGCCCTACAATTTCGCCTTCATGAATCCTTAAATCAACACCATCTACAGCCTTCAATACTCTGACATTTTTCTTAATTATACTTTTTTTAATTACAAAATGCTTTTTTAATGCTACTGCTGATACAAGTAATGTTTTTTCTTCCATAATCGTTTCCTATACAGAATCTACTCCTGTACTTTTCCTTTCGCATATTTTAAGCATCTTACCTGGTGTCCATCAACAGAAGTCAATAATGGCTTTTTCTTTCTGCATTCTTCACTACATTCGCTGCATCTTGTTGAAAATCTGCATCCAACTGGCATTTCTGAAAGAGTTGGCACGCTTCCATCAATAGAATATAGTTCCTCCGTATCTTCATCAAGCCTTGGAATGGATTTTAATAATCCCTGTGTGTAAGGGTGTAGTGGATTCTTGAATATAGACTTTACATCTCCATACTCTACAACCTCTCCAGCATACATAACCATTACATAATCGGACACCTCTGCAACAACTCCCATATCATGTGTAATCATCATTACAGAAGTATTCAGTTTGTTTTTCAGTTCCTCAAGTAAATCAAGTATCTGAGCCTGAATAGTAACATCTAACGCTGTTGTTGGCTCATCGGCAATTAACAAAACTGGTTCACAGGAAAGTGCCATTGCAATCATAACTCTCTGTCTCATACCACCACTCAGCTGATGAGGATATTCTTTCATTCTTTGTTCTGGTGATGGTATTCCTACTTTAGTAAGCATCTCAACACCTTTATTAAATGCTGCTTTTTTGCTTATTTTCTCATGGGCACG
>JAUNPT010000203.1 GCA_030536565.1 Eubacteriales bacterium
CTTAATAAATGTATCAGAATTTTCGTTTACCTTTTGTTTTGCCAATGCTAAAAGTGCTTCGTAAGTATCAGGCTTTGCACCTGCTGCTTTTAATTTTTTATTAACATCATCCTTCTGCTTCTGAGTTAAAGCATTAAAGTCATTCTCACCTCCAAGAATGCTTGCGAAGTTTTCTTTCGTTGCTTCAGTTATAACTTTTCCTTTGTCATACGTCATATGGTCTTTAATAAATTTATCAGAAGTCTTATTAAGGAAATCATTTGCTTCTTCTGCCAATTTTTCATATGTCTTATCAGAATTTGTCAGATTATTCATCCACTCATTAATTGCAGCCTTAACAGCAGGGTCTGTAAGTGCATCGAATTTAGCTTTACTATTAAGAATCTTATCAAGAGTATCAGCTGTAACCTCTGTAATTGTATCTTTACCTTCTCCCAGATTTTCACTGATAAACTTCCTTGCCTTACCCTTTGCCGTATCTGTCATTGAAATTGCCGGTACAGCTTTACTATCCTTGCTTACGTTAAATGTACCAGTATATGTTCCATTCTGTAAGCCATCTTTTCCTTCAACAGAAATGCTGTATACACCTGCTGGAACTGCTTTTGAATAATTACCTTCGTTATCTGTAGTTACTGTGTATGTGTTTTTTCCATCACTTACAGTTACCACTGCCGGAAGTGCTGCTGCTTCCCCATTAATTTTTCCGCTAATCATTATATCTGTTGTCACACTTGTTGAACTATTTACTGCAGATTCTTCATGCGTATCTGTTGCCGCAATTTTGGTACTGACAGTATACGCTGTACCCTCATTAAGATTTACAAATGGATTGTTTGCTTCAATTTCCGCTTTTGTATACCAATTTGTACCATCTATAGAGTAAAGCTGTCCGTCATACAGATTAGCCAATGTAATAGATTTTTCTGTTTTCGTAAACATCGGAGCTATTGCATCTGCTGTGTTAGCTGCCTTAGTAATTGTAAAGCCTTTACTTAAGCCGCTTGTGTAAGTCTGAATAAAATCATCACCATCATAAGTAAACTCTACTGTATAATTTCCTGGGAGTGCTTTTGTAATGTCTAAAACAACATTTCCATTTGAATCCTTAAATACTTTATGTACCTTCTGTGTGTCTATAATTGCCTGTGAACCCTCAATTCCTTCCGATGCCGCCTTAACTGCAGCACCTACATCACTGCCATAGACATATGTAGAATCCACATCAGTAATCAAGAGAGTATCCTTTAAAATATTGAAGCTTCTAGTCATACCATCCTTATGGTACTCCACTCCAACAACATGATACCAGTGATTACTGCAAATACCAGTTGCTGTATAATAATCAGATTCTACTGTCTGCGTGAAAAGCCCCGGCTTTATATCCGTTTTTTTAATATTAGAGCCAAGCTGTACATTCTTTGTAGGATACTGACCACCTAACTGTCCTAAATCTTTAAATGCATCTTTTGCTCCAACAGTGATTGGCGTACCTCCATTAAAAGAAACTGTAGAATACACCTTTGGATTTGCAAGTAAATCTACACCATATGTCCATGAAGTTCCAAAATTGCTGTTTAATATGTAATTCTGTACAGATGCATTATATGACATTTTCAATGCATCCACATAGCTTACATCAGCATTTGTCGCAATATTTTTAGCCCATGCAAGATTCCCCTGCGGACGATTTGTGGCGGCTGTCGGCTGATTTCCCTTTTTTTCAAATACTACTGATATAGTCATATCCGCAGTGGCAGTTATTGTTTCCTCATAATCCTTCTGACTCGTCAGATTATTTTTTTCAATATTTACATTTCCGCCTGTTATTTTATATCCTGTAACATAACTGTCTGTGTCTGCATCTATACTTCTTGTCGGCTGAATTTTAACCGTCACAGATGTATCCTTTGGAACATTTGCAGTTGTTCCCTGCTTTAATTCTACTGATGTAATACCATAATTTAAAATAACTTTTCCAGAACCCGTATTACCTGATTCATTACCGGCCCCATTTGTATGCGAAAAAGTAACTTCAGCTGGCTGTACATATGTATTCTCATTAATAGCTGGAACATATGTCCAATTTTTAAGAGCTGCAGCCATAGTATTGGCATTTGTTATACCATTATGCACAAAGCTTATGTTATTATTTAAATAATTCTGTATCTCCTGTGCAGTTTTAGGAGCTGTGACTGTCACCATAATCATTAGATGTTCTCCACCATCATCTGACGAATTCGTTATTATATTTGCATCAAATCCAGCTATTTTTGTTTTTTCTTCAAATTTTATTCCATTGCTCTTAATATACGCACGTGCTGCTTCTTCACCTGCAGCAGCTCCAAAAATCACATAAAAAGTACCCGTATAACTTCCATTTCCACTAATAGAAATATTCCATGGCCTGAAATGGGTCGCATCAATCTCCGTATTCTGCTCTACCTTTGTAAGTGATATTGTAAATGATTCACCTGCATACACATTCTGCAGCTGAATCATTGGGAAGATGGATATTACCATACATACCACAAGCATAACTGCAAGGCATCTGCGCTTTAAACGTGCGCTTTTTTTGTGAACACTCTTATGTTCTTTCATAATAAAAGACCTCCTTCGATTGTAAATTCACCCGAAGAAGGTCTTTATATTATATTTCCTTTCCTCGAGGTGTTTTCCTCG
>JAUNPT010000204.1 GCA_030536565.1 Eubacteriales bacterium
TCACTTCGTTAAACTCGGCTTTAGCGAATATATTAGGAGGTTCTTATTATGTCTGAAACAAAGACTTACACTGAGCAGCAAAATATCAAATACATAAAAAAGCTTAATGAACTGCTGTCTATTCTGCCTCCATTCTGCAGAGAATATTTTAACAGCTTAGAATATAATAAGCAGCCTAGAACTAAAATTGCATATGCAATGGATATTAAAAGTTTCTTTGAATACTTAATAAATCAGTTTCCTCAATTCTCAAGCTATAAAATTTCGGATTTTACTGCTAAGGACATTCAAAATTTGAAAGGTCAGGATATCTCAGAATATTTACGTTATGTTAAATTTTATAGAAAGAATGGTAAAGATATTTCCAATTCAGAAAGTGCAGCAAAGCGTAAATTATGTGCTTTAAGAAAATTTTATGGCTACTACTACCGCTATGAAATTATCAATTCTAACCCAACGCTTAAGGTAGACATGCCTAAAATACACGATAAGGCCATTACACGCCTTGAAGTTAATGAGGTCGCTGAATTACTTGACAATGTTGACTCCGGCAATAAACTTACAAAACATCAACTTAAGCTTCATTCTAAACTCCGCTGCAGAGATGTTGCTCTCCTGACGCTAATGCTTGGAACAGGAATACGAGTTTCTGAATGTGTAGGACTTGATATTAAAGATGTTGACTTTGATAATGACAGAATCAAGGTTGTCAGAAAAGGAGGTACTGAAAGTTTTGTATATTTTGGAGATGAAGTAAGAGACGCTTTACTTGAATATATGGAAGAACGCAAAAGGCTTGAACCTGCTGACGGACATGAAAATGCACTGTTTATTTCGTCAAAAAAACAACGCTTGTGTGTACGCTCTGTTGAATTACTTGTTAAAAAATATGCTTCTACAGTTACTACTGTCAAACATATTACTCCGCATAAACTTAGAAGCACTTATGGAACTAATTTATATCAGGAAAGCAAAGATATTTACCTGGTAGCTGATGTATTAGGACATAAAGATGTAAATACTACAAGAAAACATTATGCAGAAATTGTTGAAGAAAATAAACGACAGGCACGTAATATTGTGAAGCTGAGGAAAGATTGATTTCCAGTTAAAAAAAGACATGCATATCCATGTTAGTTAATCTAATCAGATATGCATGTCTTTTTATGATTTACTTATAATTTTACAATTACTGTGGCTGCTTTCCGATGTATGCAAGAATACCACCATCAACGTAAAGAATATGGCCATTAACTGCATCTGACGCTTCTGAAGCAAGGAATACAGCTGGACCAGCTAATTCTTCTGGCTTTAACCATCTCTCAGCTGGAGTCTTAGCAACGATGAAAGAATCAAATGGATGTCTTGAACCATCTGCCTGACGCTCTCTAAGAGGAGCTGTCTGAGGTGTTTCAATATAACCAGGTCCAATACCATTACACTGGATATTATACTTACCATATTCTGAACAAATATTTCTTGTAAGCATTTTAAGACCGCCCTTAGCAGCTGCGTAAGCAGATACTGTCTCACGTCCTAATTCTGACATCATTGAACAGATGTTGATAATTTTACCATGACCTCTTTCAATCATTGATGGAATAACTGCCTTAGATACGATGAAAGGTGCATTAAGATCTACGTCGATAACCTGTCTGAACTCAGCAGCTGTCATATCGCACATTGGGATTCTCTTAATAATACCTGCATTATTAACAAGAATATCAATTGGAGCTACTTCCTTAGTAATCTTGGCAACCATTTCGTTAACCTGTTCTTCATTTGTAACGTCACATACGTAACCATGAGCATCAATACCAGCTTCTTTGTAAGCTGCAATCCCCTTATCTACTAATTCCTGCTTAATATCGTTGAAAACGATTTTAGCACCAGCTTTAGCCATTCCTGATGCAATAGCAAATCCAATACCATAAGAAGCACCAGTAACTAATGCTGTCTTACCTTCAAGTGAAAAATTTACTGACATTTTCATTCTCCTTTTCCTAATATAAATTTATCAATGAACCCTTATGGGGAACATTCTATGTACCAATTATCTCAAATCCTTCATATCAACATCATCCATATCATCAAAGTCCTGATTTTCTCCAACCATTCCCCAAATAAATGTATATGCATGTGTTGCTGACGCTGAATGAATAGACCAGCTTGGTGAAATAACCGCTTCTTCATTACGCATTACAATATGGCGTGTTTCTGTTGGCTCACCCATGTAATGGAAAACGACAGCATCATCTGGTACTTCAAAATAAAGATAAACTTCCATTCTTCTGTCATGTGTATGACATGGCATTGTATTCCATACACTACCTGGCTCTAAGCATGTCATGCCCATCTCAAGCTGACAGCTTTCAACCTGTCCTGGTAAAATATATTTATTAATTGTTCTGTGGTTAGCACTCTCTAAACAGCCAAGCTCTTTCTTATTCTCTGGTAAAATATCTTTGTCAGGGTCAATAAATACAGTTGGATATGTCATATGAGCTGGAGCGCTGTTAAAGTAGAATTTAGCTGGATTCTTAGCGTCTGCACTCTTAAATTTAATTTCTTTGGCACCCATACCAATGTACATACCATCTTTGTACTTAAAATTGTACTCTTTACCATCAACTGTAACTGTCCCGTTACCTCCAATGTTAATAATAC
>JAUNPT010000205.1 GCA_030536565.1 Eubacteriales bacterium
ATTATCAAATGGCTTCATCATATAAAAAGAGGCTCCCATATCAAAAGCGTCTTCTGCCACGCTTTCTCTGCCAACCGCACTCATTACAATAAAAATGGTATCTTTTGTAATCTCATCATCATTTTTCACCCGCTCCATCACCGTTATACCATCCATCTGTGGCATAATAATATCAAGCAATATAACATCAGGTCCTTTTTCCTTGATTATCTTATATGCATCTTCCCCGTTTGATGCAACTCCGACAACATCAAGGTCTTTCTCATTTTCAATCACCTTATTAAGTACTTTCAGCATGTTTGCATTGTCATCTGCAATGGCCACCTTAAGATTTTCCATAAATTTCCTCCCTGCTAAATAAAACGCCTAGAATTAATAGGTCAATTCGCACAATTCTACATAAATATACAAAATATATAGGAATTGTCAAATATTAACACTACAATTGTTGATTATAGGCTTATGCAGTCATATTATCAATATATATTTTTCGCAAATGTCGACGCCTTTCGACAACGCTAAAATAAAACATCTATCAATAATATATTATCAATTATTCTTATTTAGCATGCTTTCAATGAAAATGCCATAGCCTTTTGTTGAATCATCAACAAACACATGAGTTACCGCACCCACAATATTACCATCCTGTATAATAGGGCAGCCAGACATTCCCTGAACAATCCCATTGGTCAATTCCAGCAATTCATCTGATGTGACTTTAAATGTGATGTTTTTCTCCTGACCATTTGAAATACTTTCAATAGATATAGGGTAATCCTTATAATTGCCCTTGTAATAAAACCGTACGCAGGCATTTCCTTCATGTATCTGATAAGAATATCCCACACGCATCTGTTCAAGCTTTTTCTCCTGCTTAACATTCTCCGTCAATGTTCCGCATATTCCGTTAGGTTTGTTTTCCTGTATTGTTCCAATCTTATTGTACTGCTTATATTCAATAGCACCTATCAGTTCGCCCGGCGTACCATTCTGCCCCTTAACAATAGACATAACATGAGTTCTGTATACCCTTCCCTCATTAATTTCCATTATGCTTCCGGTACTTCCATCACTGATTCCGTGCCCCAGTGCCGCAAAGTGATTATTTTCATCAACATAGGTTATTGTTCCAATCCCCTGAGCATCATCTTTTACCCAAAGACCGATTTTATAGAGGTTATCATTTCCTATGACAGGCTGAATCGTTTCTTCCATAAACTGTCCGTTTCTTCTGACAATAAGCTTGATTGGACTGCCCTTACTCGACTGTACGGCCAAAGCTAAATCCTCTTTATCATTAATCTCAGCCCCATCAGCACTTACAATATAGTCCCCCTTTGCCACATGGTTTTCCCATGGCGAAAAAATGTCTCCATTTTCATTTTTAATATTTTCCGTATTTACAACATAAACCCCGTCTGTATGAAGATACATTCCTATCTGAAAACCACCTGCATATACATATTTTTCATCAACTACATCTACATTTACTTTACCATATGAAATAAATCCGAATAAATTAATCTGTAATGTATAATGTCCCGTACTGCCTGCAACAAACGTGACAGGCCTTCTAAGGTCAGCTTCAATAACAGAAGCTTCTGCTGATGTTTCCTTAGTAACCGGCTGGATTTTCCCTGTTGCCGGTATATTCATAGATAAAACGACCTTTTGATTTTCATTTATATAAATATGTTCGGGTATTTTTCTATTAAGAAAATGAATATAAGTAATCCCTGCCGCAAGCAAAGCACCACATAAAAAAATATATAAAAGTAACCTATATAAGAATTGTTTTTTTACAGAATTCATCTACGTATTCCTTCCTGCCAGTCAGGCTTATTTAGTTAATACTATTATCTGTAATTATTTCAATTATTAACATAGGTTATTAATGTAAATGAAATTTTTAAATTTTTGTATTTTTCGATGCCAGCTTTAATTCCGCGGCATTGGCAACTACAGCCTCTGTAATTTTGGCACCTCCAAGCATTCGTGCCAGCTCATTTATACTGTCCTTTTCATTAAGGCTGTAAATATGTGTTGTCGTCTTATTGTCCGAAGCTGATTTTTCAATAAGAAAATGTGTATCTGCCATAGACGCAATCTGCGGCAGATGAGTAATGCATATTATCTGGTGGCTTTGTGAAAGCTTTTTGAGTTGTCCGGCAACCATCTGTGCCGTTTTCCCACTTATCCCTGCATCTATCTCATCAAAAACCAAAGTGTCAATATCATCCTGAGCAGCAATAACTGTCTTAATCGCAAGCATTATTCTTGACAACTCACCACCAGATGCAATTTTAGACAATGGCTTTAAATCCTCACCAGGATTCGTCGAAATCAAAAATACAGCACTGTCTTTTCCGTTGGACGTCAGCATTTTACTATAATTAAATTCCACATCAAAAGCTACATCAAGGAAATTCAGATTTTTTAATGCATCAACGATATGAATTTTTAAAGCTTGAGCCGCCTTTTTTCTTTCATCAGAAAGCTCATCAGCAATTTCTGATGCATAATCTTTAGCCTGCTTAAATTCTTTCTTCAGCTGGGATAAAACTGCATC
>JAUNPT010000206.1 GCA_030536565.1 Eubacteriales bacterium
TTACTTCGGATGATAAAATTACGGATAGAAAAGTAAAGTCATTAAAAGATACTCAGCTTAGCTTTTTTGAATAAAAGGTTATCGCTAAAATGTAATAGAAAATTTAATATTAATTCCGGTATCTATATGGTAGAATATTCTTGTCAGGAACAGAGAATATTGGAGGAAACATAATTGATTACAACATTTTTATTTGATTTAGATGAAACAATTCTTGATTTTAAGAAAGCGGAAGCAATTGCACTTGGAAAAGCACTGGAGGCTTTGGAGGTGGAGCCGACAAAAGAAAGAATTGAGCTATACAGCAGGATTAATGAAAGCTTTTGGAAGATGTTAGAACAGGGGAAAATAACTAGAAATCAGGTGCTTATCGGGCGTTTTGAAAAATTATTTCATGAAATTGGTGTGGAATGCAATGCAGTTAAAGCAAGAGAAATATACGAAAAGCATCTGGGAACAGGGCATTACTTTATGCCAGATGCACTTGAAGTATTACAGGAATTGTCTAAAAAATACAGGCTGTATTTAGTATCTAATGGAACAGCGTCTGTTCAGGCGGGAAGAATTGAAAGTGCAGGGATTGCGCCGCTGTTTCAGGAAATGTTTATTTCAGAAAATATAGGCTATAACAAACCAAGCGTGGAATTTTTTGATTACTGCTTTAAAAGGATACCTGATTTTTCCAGGGAAGCAGCAATAATTGTTGGAGACAGTCTGACCTCAGATATTCGTGGCGGCAACAATGCCGGAATTAAAACCTGCTGGTTTAACCCATATGGAAAGCAGCGCACTGATGATGTTAATATAGATTTTGAAATTACAAAGCTCACACAGCTCCTTAAATTGTTTTAGAAAACATTTATATGTATTAACATTAGGACAGCATATAAAAATAAAAGTAAATATAGAATAAGAGGGAAGGGCGCAGCTATGGAATATACACATGTAATGAATACATTTGAGCCAGTATATGACCAATACTCTGAGGTGCTGGTTTTAGGCTCTATTCCTTCGGTTAAATCACGCGAGCAGAAATTTTATTATGGACACCCACAAAATCGTTTTTGGAAGGTTATAGCTGCAATCTGTCATGAGACTGTACCTGTAACTATAGATGAAAAGAAAAATCTTTTGTTACGAAACCATATTGCTGTGTGGGACGTTATTGCAGAATGTGATATAATAGGTGCATCAGACAGTTCGATAAAAAATGTGGCTGCAAACGATATAAACAGGATTCTTTCGTGTACGCAGATTAAGAGAATTTATGCAAATGGGGAAAAGGCATATAAGCTGTTTATAAAATACTGCAGGAAGGAAGGACAGCCAGATATAATCAGGCTTCCGTCCACAAGTCCTGCTAATGCTGCATTTAATCTGGAAAAATTATGCGATTCTTGGGGTGAGATAGTAAAATATGATGACATTGATGGAGCTGTGTAAAGAAATAAGCATATCACTGGCAACAGGTAAAAACTGGGTAAGACTTGGAAAGATTACGCCATTAAGGATTGAAAATGGGGAGCCTGTGTTTACGGGAAATTATGTTGCCCAGTTAAAGGCGGATATACAGTCAGGTGCCAGTGGTGCATTAAAAAGCAGACGCAATAAAAAATATGTTTCAGGCAATTATCTGTATCATTCTTATGTCTCGGAGAGCTGTAAAAATGCTGCGGCAGTTGGAGTGCTTATAGAAAAGTTACAGGAGTGTGCAGATGACTATGATGAAAAGCTTTTGTCGGTATCAGTGGCTGACTGTGCAGTAAAGCTTCTGTATCAGAGAAGTCAGATATACGCTGGTGCAGATATGGAAAGGCAGCCATGCACAGATGCAAATGCTCTGTGCAGCTTCTTAGAGGGTGCGATTACATTTGGCGGATATGACGGATATATATGGGATTTAATTGTTGATAAGGAATATGCAAGATATTGTATACTTAAATATCCACAGCTTTTTACAAATAAATACATTTATGAAGAAAAAGAAGATGTGCTGGGACTTATATATATATCCGGGCAAAGCGTTGGAAATCGTAAAAAAGCCGGTTCATATTATACTCCGACAGATGTAGTCAGAAAAGCAATAAACAGGCTTGTTAACGTACAGCAAGACAGCCTGCAGGTTATTGACCCATGCTGTGGAACTGGCAACTTCCTTTTGCAGCTTCCAAAACATTTTTCAATTAATGATATATACGGAAATGATATAGATGCTTTAAGTATTAAGATAGCAAGAATTAATATGCTTCTTAAATTTTATGGATGTGATGAAAATATAATCAGAAATCATATATATGTGAAGGATAATCTGCTTTGTGAGGGAGAAAAACATATAATTGTGGAGAGGGAAGATAAGTATGATTATGTAATTGGAAATCCTCCATGGGGATATGAATTTTCACAGGAGCAGAAGGTGCAGCTTCAGAAAATATACAGCCTTGCGGCAGGTGGTGATTTTGAATCCTATGACCTGTTTTTAGAAAGAGCTTTGAGTAAGTTAAAGCCGGAAGGGGTGATGTCCTTCATACTTCCGGAGGCTGTGCTTAATGTTAAGTCACACAGACTGATA
>JAUNPT010000207.1 GCA_030536565.1 Eubacteriales bacterium
TGAGGCACGTTTTCCTCTGAAATATATGCTTCATACGCAGCATCATAAATAATCACGGCTCCGGTTTTATTAGCATAGTCAACCCATCTTTGAAGCTCATCTTTGGTAATTGCCGCACCAGTAGGATTATTAGGAAAACACAGATATATGATATCAGGCGTTTCAGCTGGAAGCTCTGGTGCAAAGCCTGTATTTTCTGTACATGGCATATATATAACATTACTCCACTTCTGCTGGTCTGCAAGGTATTCCCCTGTCCTTCCAGCCATTGCATTTGTATCCACATAAACCGGATACACTGGGTCGCATACTGCAATCCTGTTATCAATTGAAAAAATATCACCAATATTTCCAGAGTCTGACTTAGCACCATCACTGACAAATATTTCATCAGCACTGATACTTGCTCCACGCTTTTTATAATCATGCTCTGCAATTGCATTCCTTAAAAACTCATATCCAAGGTCTGGAGCATAACCATGGAATGTGTCAGCAGCCCCCATTTCATCAACAGATGTATGAAGTGCCTCTATTACCTTTGGACAAAGCGGCAGTGTAACATCTCCAATACCGAGCCTTATAATTTCCTTATCAGGGTTAGCTGCCGAAAATGCATTAACCTTCCTCGCAATCGTTGAAAAAAGATAACTTCCTGGCAGTTTCAAATAATTCTCATTAATCTTAAACATCGCATAATTCTCCTTTTCAAAGAATACTTTACAGGTAATCCCTTGTAATGAAGCGATTATACACTACGCATTTTCGTTGAACAATGTACACTTTGTCCTAAGATATCTTACATTTTTACGTCTATTGTGCACTATGGAACCAGAACACCTTTACTGGCTGGCAGCCTTTTTTTGTCTTAATAGTATGCTTAACTCCTGCCAATGCAACAAATGAATCCCCTGCCTTAATTGGAAATTCCAAACCATCAAGCTTTGCGTAGCCTTCACCCTCAAGGACATAAAATCCCTCCTGGTCGCTATGACAGCCTGGACGTGGACTAAACTCATAATCTGCATATATCGTGGTTCCTGAACAGCAGCCATTAACACAGCCGTTTTCCTCTGTAAGAAAACGATGGGTTCTGGAATCTGCCCCCTGCTTTTTTATTATTTCTTCCATCAAAACATATGGTTTCATACTAATCTCCATTCCTGCCCGCACCTCATATCCTGGGTACAGACAAAATGCGGAAGCCGAATAAAATTATATCAGACCCCCGCACCTATATATTATTATTTAAAATATTAACTGAACCTCTAAACAGCTTAAAAAGAATTACTTACTCTCACATGCTAACAATTCCGTATATGCAAGCAGGAATGGGCCTACACCCTTAGCATCGTCCTTAACGATTGGCTCTGACATATAATAATCATATGTTCCCGGTCTGTTTCCATTTCCACCAAGTCCAGCAACCAGACAGATACCATCTAATGACATCTCACCTTCCTTTGTTGTAAGGTACTTATCACAGATTCCATCAATTGCTTTCTTAGCATATGCTCTATAGCCTTCTGGAAGTATTCCCATACGAACCCCTTTAAGGAGTGAATATGCCATAATTGAGCTTCCTGAAGTCTCAAGATAATTCTTTTCCATACCGCCGAAATTAACAACCTGATACCACATTCCTGACTCATCCTGATACTTGAGCATTGAGTTCATTAAATCAACATAAGCACCTTCCAGCATCTTACACTCTTTATCATACTTATGGTCTGAATTATCAGCTTTATCAAGAGTATCAAGGAGCGCCATTGAATACCAGCCAATAGCCCTTAACCATACATTCTGTGAAAGACCTGTAACCTTGTCACACCAGAACATCTTCTTGCTTGTATCCATTGCATGATAATATAATCCATTCAAAGGATTTCTCATATTCTCAATTACAAACTTAAACTGTGAAAAGATATCGTCATAGTTCTTTCTGTTATTGAATCTTGTCTCATATTCCATGTAAAATGGCTGGCCCATGTACATACCATCAAGCCATACCTGATTAGGATATATATCCTTATGCCAGAAATTACCTGACTCACAGCGCGGCATAATTGCAATCTGACTGTAAACTAAATCAATTGCCTTTCTGTACTTTTCTTTACCTGTTAAATCATATAATTCAAATAAAGTCTTTCCTGCGTTGACATTGTCGATATTCTTCTCACCAATGCTGTAGCCATCAATTGTTCCGTCCTCAAAAACACGAAAATCAATGAAATCATCAGCAAACTTAAGGTATTTCTCGTCCTTAGAAATTGCATACATCTGAAGAACTGCCTTAATCATAACGCCATCTATGTAGTTCCACTTTGATTTTAACCCCTGTCTAATCTTTTCTATGTTCCACATAGGTGCATCCGGAGTGCTTTTCTCCAACAATTCATCAATATACTTTACTATCAAATCCATTATACTTCTCCCAACGTATTTCATAATTAATAAGTGCATCTGAAACTATTCTACACTAATAATCATGTTAATTCAACTGTTTTATTCTGACAAATGTAGTTTCCTACTTA
>JAUNPT010000028.1 GCA_030536565.1 Eubacteriales bacterium
GATTAAAATGAAAGAAACAACTCTATATTTAGAATGTAACTCAGGAATAAGCGGAGATATGACAGTTGCTGCATTGCTGGACTTAGGAGCAGACGAAGCTGTCTTGGAAAGTGTTTTAAACAGTCTTCCTATAGGTGGTTTTCACGTAGAGATAAGTAAAGTTAAGAAGGCAGGACTGGAGGTATGTGATTTTAACGTAGTTTTGGAGCATACTAACTGCGACCACGATATGGAATTTCTTCATGGACATAATGAGAGCCATGTTCATAGCAATAGCCATGAACATGTCCATGAACACAGAAATCTTGAGGATATAAAGAAAATAATTGCGGCAGGGGTTATGACTGATGGAGCGAAAATGCTTGCGTTTAAAATTTTTGATATACTTGCAGCTGCAGAGGCAAAAGCTCATGGGGTTTTTGTAGAGCAGGTACATTTTCATGAAGTGGGAGCAGTGGATTCAATTATAGATATTGTGGCAGCGGCGGTGTGCATTGATAATCTTGGTATTACAGAATGTGTGGTTCCTGTTTTGTGTGATGGAAGTGGAAGTATAAGATGTCAGCATGGTATTATGCCAGTGCCAGTACCGGCAGTAGTCAATATTGCGGCCAGTCATGGATTAAATTTATCAATTATGCCATTAGAAGGAGAATTTGTAACTCCTACGGGTGCAGCAATTGTTGCAGCGGTGAAAACTACGGAAAAGCTTCCAAAAACATTTAAAATTGAAAAAACCGGACTTGGGGGTGGCAAGAGAGAATACGAAAAGCCATCTATACTCAGAGCAATGATAATTGCAGCGGACGAAAGCGAAGATGCTGCAGTCTGGAAACTGGAATCTAATATAGATGACAGTACGGGCGAAGAACTTGGCTACTGTATGGAATGTCTCTTTAAGGCGGGAGCAGGAGACGTTAATTACCAGCCTGTATTTATGAAAAAGAACAGACCGGCTTACCAGTTAAATGTAATCTGTGAAAAAGAAAAGATTCCTAAAATGGAAGAAATCATTTTTAATCAGACAACAACTATTGGTATTCGCAAAATGCAGATGGAAAGAACAAAATTAAAGCGCAGAGAGATTACCATTATGACAGATGTGGGCAGCGCCCAGGTTAAGGTGTGTGAGTATGGTGATAAGAGCTTTTTCTATCCTGAATATGAAAGTGTAATTAAGCTCTGCCAAAAATTGGGAATGTCTTACAGGGAAGCATATAACAGGATTGTTAAGGCAGCTTCTAATGATAATAAAATTTAACAATTGGCATAGAGGTTTAAATCTATATGAGAGAACAGGTTTTAGGAAGAATAAATGAACTTACTAAAGAAAATGTATTTGTTGCATTTTCAGGAGGCGCAGATTCGAGCCTTATATTAAAGCTCTCATGTGATGCGGCTAAATTAAATAATACGAAGGTTTATGCTGTTATGCTGAACACAAGGCTGCATCCAAAAGGGGATTTAGAAAATGCCAAAAAAATTTCAGAAGAAACAGGTGCCCAGTTTATTGTGGTGGACATAGATGAGCTTGAAGATACACAAATAAAGAATAATCCAAAAGACAGATGCTATTTATGCAAAAAGGCAATGTTTAAAAGGCTGCAGGAAAAGGCAGGGGAATTTGGGATTACCACTATTTTAGAGGGAACTAACAGGGACGATCTTAAGATGTACCGTCCGGGAATCAGGGCACTAAAAGAATTAGGAATTATAAGCCCTTTGGCAGAAGCACAGATAACTAAAATTGAGGTAAGGAAATGGCTTTGTGAGCTTGGGATTTCAACTGCCCAAAGAGCATCAGCTCCTTGTCTTGCAACGAGGCTTCCATATGGTGACAGGATAGATTATGAATTACTATCAAGGATTGATAAAGGAGAAGCATATTTAAGAGAGCTTGGCTTTTATAATGTAAGGTTACGTGTTCATAAAAACATTGCGCGTATTGAAGTGGATAGGTCAGACATTCATAAACTTGTTGATTATGCCTGTGAAATTACAGATGTGCTTAAAAAGCTTGGATTCGTATATATAACAATAGATTTGGAAGGCTTCCGCTCGGGAAGTATGGATATAGAATGATATAATATGGAGATTTAGAGGAAATGCTATGGAGGCAAAGGAAGTTTTAGAAAAAGTGAAAACAGGCGAACTTTCGGTTGAAGAAGCGGAACTGTATTTTAAAAGAAAACCTTTTGAAGATATAGGATATGCAAAGCTTGATACTTACAGGGAAATAAGGTCAGGTTATCCGGAGGTTGTTTACTGCAGCGGCAAAGCTGATGAGCATCTTTTAAATATATATGGAAGACTATATAAACAAAATGGAGAAGTTTTCGGTACAAGGGCGTCGTTAGAACAGTATGAGACAGTTAAGAAGATTATTCCTGATATTCAGTATGATTCCATATCAAGAATTTTAAAAATTGAGAAATCCGGGAAAGAAAAAATAGGAAATGTTGCAGTGTGTACAGCAGGAACGGCAGATATTCCAGTGGCAGAGGAGGCTGCACAGACAGCAGAGTATTTTGGAAATAATGTTACAAGAATTTTTGATGTTGGAGTCAGCGGTATTCACAGACTGTTATCAAATCTGAATGAAATCCAAAGTGCCAACTGCGTAATTGCAGCGGCTGGAATGGAAGGAGCGCTTGCAAGTGTTATCGGAGGGCTTGTAGACAAGCCAGTTATAGCAGTTCCTACCTCCGTAGGTTATGGCGCCAGTATGCATGGTCTGTCAGCATTGCTTACTATGATTAATTCCTGTGCTAATGGTATTTCAGTAGTTAATATAGATAATGGTTATGGCGCAGGTTATATTGCCTCTCAGATTAACAGGCTAGCAGTAAAGTAAGCGTCATGCGAATAAAATCAAATCCAGAAGGTAAGACTACTATCAGAACATTTATTAAGAAATGAGGATTTTTATGGAAGTTCAAATTGGAGGAATACCTACGGAGGAAGTTATTGAGCATGAATATATGAAAGGGCCGGGGAATATGAATCTTCCGCCTTATGAAAATCTGGCAGAGGGTTTATACCAGCATGGTCTTAAGCTGCGCCCTGATATGACAGAAGATGAAAAGAAAAAGTTGTGGACAGAATGTCAGCTGGCAGACGATAAGGAAGTTATGAGCCAGCTGGTTGACAGATTAAGTTCCGGAAATTTTCAGGGGTAAGCCTTGGCTTACCCTTTTTGTCCATAATAGGCGTTGTCCCCATGTTTTCTGAAATAGTGCTTATCCTGAAGGTGGGCTGGGGCTGGTAAAACCTGAGGATTGATGGTTTCTGTACGATACGCCATTTTTGCCACTTCTTCAAGCACTACTGCATTATGGACTGCCTCATCGGCGCCTTTTCCCCATGTGAAGGGACCATGGTTTTTACATAGTACAGCAGGAACTGCGACAGGGTCAATGTTGTTTTGTTTAAAATAATCAACAATTAAGAGACCTGTATTTTTTTCATAGGCTTCTTCAATTTCATTATCGTTAAGACAGCGCAGGCATGGAACCTGGCCATAGATGTAGTCAGCATGAGTGGTTCCATAGCAGGGAATAGGACGTCCTGCCTGAGCCCAGCTTGTTGCATAAGAGGAGTGTGTATGTACGATACCTCCAATCTGTTCAAATTCTTTGTAAATTTCAATGTGTGTAGCAGTATCAGAAGAAGGATTAAAATGACCTTCAACTATATCTCCATTAAGATTAACTAATACTATGTCATCTGGCGTCAGGCTGCTGTAATCTACACCGCTTGGCTTAATTGCAAAAATCCCGGATTTTCTGTCAATTTCACTGACATTTCCCCATGTGAATGTGACAAGGTTATATTTTGGAAGAAGCATGTTTGCTTCATATACTCGTTTTTTTAATTCCTCCAGCATAATTCCTCCTTATAAATATCGGGTGGCAGCCTGTTCAACAGCAAGCCCCGCTCTATACTTTTCTATAAATGAATTGAAAGCAAGGACTTCGCTTTCAACAGGTTTAATTGTAAAGCATTTCTGGTCTGCAAATATTGTGCTTGAAAGATATTGCTGCAGAGAGATAAATTTATCTGAATTGGCACTACATTTTCTGCAATAGCCTGAATAGGCTGCCAAAACTGCGATTCCCCAGGCCCCGCCTTCGCTGGCTGTTGGCATTACTGTGACTGGAACATTAAGTGCGGCAGCTGTAATCTGTTGGCCAACCTTAGGTGTTTTGTAAAAACCGCCATGTCCAAGAAGGCTGTCAAGACGAACATTTTCTTTCTGGGTAAGGATATCCATACCCAGTTTTAGTGCAGCAAGGGCAGAATAAAGGTTTGTCCTCATAAGGTTAGCAAGTGAAAATGTGCTGTCAGGTCTGCGTATAAGTATTGGGCGGCCTTCAGCCATTCCAGTTACAGGTTCGCCTGAATAGTAGTTGTAGGTCATAAGACCGCCGCAGTCAGGCTGCCCTTCTAAAGCCTTATTAAATAACAGGGTATAAAGCTCATCGGTAGTAACTGGTGTGCCTAAAGCCTTAGCAAATTCGTTAAAAAGAGATGCCCAGGCATTAATGTCAGAGGTACAGTTGTTGCAGTGAACCATAGCGACATCATCTCCGACAGGCGTGGTAACCATATCTATCTGCGTATATACGTTTGATAATGGCTTTTCTAAGACAACCATTGCAAAAACTGATGTACCAGAAGATACATTACCGGTTCTTACTGAAATGCTGTTTGTAGCTGTCATGCCAGTTCCGGCATCACCCTCCGGAGGACAGAGAATACAGCCTGCCTTAAGGGTACCTGAGGGGTCAAGAAGTAATGCGCCCTCTTTAGTAAGCGTTCCAGCATCATTTCCTGAGACAAGAACTTCTGGAAGAATTTCATTTATTTTCCATTTAATTGTATTATTGTAAGATGAGGTGTGAGTACCGACAAGAGCATCAAACTGAGACAGCATATGCTGGTTATAATTCTTTGTCCGGCTGTCAATTGGAAACATTCCGGAGGCCTCACCTATTCCCAGAACTTTTCTGCCTGTAAGCTTCCAGTGGATATAGCCTGCAAGTGTCGTGAAATAGCTGATTTCGGAAACATGTGGTTCATTGTTTAAAACTGCCTGATATAAGTGAGCTATGCTCCAGCGCTGTGGAATATTAAATGTAAATTTTTCTGTTAATATGTCCGAGGCCTGTCTTGTTATAGTATTTCTCCAGGTACGAAAAGGTACAAGAAGCTCTCCGGCCTTATTAAAAGGCATATATCCATGCATCATGCCGCTGATTCCCAGGGCAGAAAGCTTTGTCAGGGAAATATTATATGTATCTTGCACGCATTTTGATAAATCGGCATAACATGAACGAAGTCCGTTCCATATTGCGTCAACAGAGTATGTCCAGATATTATCTGAAAGCTGGTTTTCCCATTGATGGCTTCCCTGGGCTAAAACCTCTCCTTTTTCATTGATTAGGACAGCTTTGATTCGTGTGGAGCCAAATTCTATTCCGAGAACTGCATTGCCATCTTTAATGTATTGGGTTTTATTGTAATCCATTGAGAGTATAATCCTTTCTGAATAATATTTTAGTTTTTCTTCCATACAGATGGAGTGAAAAGTAATAAAAGAGGGTACAGCTCCAATCGTCCCGCCAGCATATCAAACATGAGGACATACTTTGCAAAAGGTGAGAAGATACTGTAATTTCCAACAGGGCCAACGATTTCAAGCCCAGGGCCTATATTATTAAATGTTGCCGCAACTGATGTAAAATTGGTGACAAGGTCAAGATTGTCGAAAGCTAACAAAAACATAGAGGCACCAAAAATAAGTACATAGGTAACAAGGAATGCACTGACACTTTTTACAGTATCTGCATCAAGTCCTTTTTTATCGAATTTAATTACTTTAACGCTTCTTGGGTGAATAAAGGAATTTATTTCCTGTTTTACAGATTTTGCAAGAATAAGAATCCTTGAAACCTTTATACCTCCTCCGGTGCTTCCGGCACAGGCACCAATGAACATAATGACAACCAGAATGGTCTTGGAGACCTGAGGCCATACATTAAAATCGGCTGTTGCGAAACCAGTTGTAGTTATAATTGATGCCACCTGAAATGCAGAATGATGGAAGGCTGCAAAAACATTTCCATAAATCTTGTATACATTTAATGTAATAATTAAAATACAAACTGATATAATAATGAAATACCATCGGACTTCTTCCATTTTAAAGGCATTTTTTTTGTGCTTTCCAAGGAGATAATAATAAAAGTTAAAGTTAACACCAAATAGAATCATAAATATAGTTACAATTGCCTGAATAGGAATACTATAACTCATCATGCTGTCATTCTTAATTCCAAAACCACCAGTACCGGCAGTGCCAAATGAAGTAGTAATGGCATCAAAAAGAGGCATTTTGGCAAAGAGCAGCATTATAATTTCTGCGATTGTCATAAAGATGTATATACCATATAAAATCTTTGCTGTTTCCTTTACCTTTGGAACAAGCTTGCCTACAGATGGCCCCGGACTTTCTGCTCTCATAAGATGCATGTTGTAGCCGCCAGTTAATGGAAGAATGGCAAGTAAAAATACAAACACACCCATACCGCCAATCCAATGTGTAAAGCTGCGCCAGAAAAGGCTGCAGAAGCTTAGGACTTCAACTTCCTTTAGGGCGCTGGCCCCAGTTGTAGTAAAGCCTGATATAGTTTCAAATAAGGCGTCTGTAAATGAGGGAATATCACCATTTATTACAAATGGAAGTGCACCGAATATACTCATTATAATCCAGCTTAATGCAACAGTTACAAAACCCTCTCTTGCATAATACACCTGGTTTTTGGGCCTTTTTCTTGTTATCAGGACTCCTGCAATGGCGCATATAGCGGCAACTATCAAAAATGAGAAGCCGGAGGGTTCGTGGTATATTACTGCAACGATACATGGAAAAATCATAAACACGGCCTCAAGTATTAAAACCCAGCCCAATATAAAAACAATAGCTGCAAAATTCATATTTTCCTTTCAATCCGTAATATAAAGGATTATTTAATAATATTTTCGATGTTGCGTAATCCATTTTCAGTTGTAATTACGATTACACGGTCACCTACCTGAATAGTGGAGCTTCCATTCGGCATGATTGTCTGGCCATTTCTGTTTATGCAGGCAATAAGAATATTTTTCTTTAATGGAAGCTGTTCAAGCGGTATATCAGTTATGTCAGAAACCAGATCGACATGAAATTCAAGGGCTTCAACCTTTCCTTCGATTATTCTGTAAAGAGTTTCTACGTTGCTTCCCACAGAGTTTTGCATTGCACGCACATACTGCAGTATGTATTCAGCTGTAATGAATTTAGGATATATGAGGCTGCCTAAATGGAAATTATTAATAATTTCGTCAAATGAGATTCGATTTATTTTTGTTATTATCTTGGCATTTGCTTCAGATGCCTGCTGTGCAAACAATGATAGAAAAATGTTGCCTTCATCAATACCAGTAAGTGAAACAAAAGATTCTGTATGGGTAATTCCTTCTTCATAAAGTATGTCCTGGTTAGTGGCGTCACCGTTGATTATAATTGCTTCTGGAAGCAGCTCGCTCAGCAGCTCACAGCGGCTGCGGTCCTGTTCTATAATTTTAACGCTTATCCCCATTTTTATCAGCTGCTTTGCCAGATAGTAAGCTATAGTTCCTCCGCCAACAATAATAGTATTTTTGACCTGATGTGTTTCAACACCAATTTCTTTAAAGAAATCTCTTGCCTGAGTAGGTGAGGCAATAATACTTAAAATATCTCCTTTTTGTAAGATAACACTTCCGTTTGGAATTATAACCTCGCCGTTGCGCTCAATAGTGCAGACTAAAATTTCGGATTTTAATTTTTTGGACAGTTGGACAATGCTCATATCATGAAGCATAGATCCATCAGCTATAATGAATTTCATAAGCTCCACCTGTCCCTTTGCAAATGTATCTATTTCAATTGCAGATGGAAAACGCATGATTCGGGAAATCTCAGTTGCAGCCGCATATTCGGGATTGATGATCATCGAAAGGCCGAGCTCTTCTTTAATAAATTCTGCTTCCTTACTGTATACCGGATTCCTAACTCTGGCAATAGTGCTGCAGTTGCCAGCTTTCTTGGCAAACAGGCAGCAGAGCAGATTCAATTCATCTGAAGTTGTAACTGCTATCAGTAAATCTGCATCGTCAACACCAGCTTCCTTTAAAACGGAATAGCTTACGCCATCACCTACAACACCCATTACATCATAATTGTTTGTGACATCATGTATGACGGTATTGTCCTTATCAATTACAGTAACATCATGATTTTCCTTACTTAACTGTTCGGTAATAGTCCTTCCGACTTTACCGCATCCTACAATAATAATTTTCATAAGTACCTCTGATTAAACTGCATTATTGCAGTGATAATATTAACTTTTATTATACTTAAAGAGATATAAATATTCAATATGCTGCTGCCATCGTTTTGGCAGTATTATTTAAAGGCTGCAATTACTGAAACTAAATAATAATTAAATATATAGTTATTCCAACGTACATATGTTAAAATACGAATAATGATAATATCATGAAGCTATAACATATGGAATGCAAGACTAAAACAGATATTGCATGGAAAGGAAAATGATGAAAAAATTTTTAAAAAATGTAAGAAAAATAGAACCATTAGTTCATAATATTACTAACTATGTAACTGTAAATGATGTCGCAAATGTGATTCTGGCATGCGGAGCCAGTCCGATTATGGCGGATGATATTGGTGAAGCTGCTGAAATTACAAGTATATGCGGCGGCCTGAATATTAATATAGGAACACTTAATCAGAATACTATACCGTCTATGGTGGCAGCAGGGAAAAAATCAAATGAGCTGGGGCACATAGTTGTGCTTGACCCGGTTGGAGCAGGAGCAAGTAAGTTAAGAACTGACACTGCCAATATGCTTTTAAAGGAAGTCCATTTTGATGCCATAAGAGGTAATATATCAGAAATCAAGACATTAATGGCGGGTTATGTGCCTGAGGGATATGACTGTAAAGAAGATGGTGTTTTACAGACTAAGGGGGTGGACGCTAATGTGGCTGATAAGATTACAGAGCAGAATCTTGATGAAACAATCAACAAGGTTAAAGCTTTTTCAAGGGCGGCTGGAAGTATTATTGCAATAACAGGTGAGATTGATTTGGTTACTGATGGAAATGAATGTTATGTAATTCGTAACGGAAGAAAGGAAATGAGTAAAATTACTGGAACTGGCTGCCAGCTTTCGGGAATGCTTACAGCTTTTTTAATAGCAAATCCAGATAATAAGCTTGGGGCAGCAGCTGCTGCTGTTTGTACAATGGGACTTGCAGGAGAAATTGCATGGAAGGGACTTCGCAGGAAAGATGGTAATTCTACATACAGAAATGCAATTATTGACGCAATTTATAACATGGACGGAAAAGCCCTTGAGGAGGGTGCAAGGTTTGAAGTTAAATAAGCTTGATATAGTTTTTATTGAAAAATAAATAAAAGATGTGTAAAATATACAGGAGTGTGCAGAAATAACATTTATATGAAAATTACTGCAATAAGAAATAGAAGTGGAGAAAACAATGGATAATCAAAAATTAGCAGATTTATTATTTCCAGAAGTGGTAAATACGCCTGAATACTATGAGGAAAAGTTCCCATATAGAAAGCTGCCCAATAAGGCAGAGGTGACACGTATGGCACCAAGCCCAACCGGTTTTATTCATCTTGGAAACCTTTACAGTGCATTGGCAGATGAAAGGATTGCACATAGAAATGGCGGCGTGTTCTATTTAAGAATTGAGGATACAGATGAGAAACGTAAGGTTGATGGTGCAGTTGAGATAATTATTGATGTATTGCGTTATTTTGACATTGAATTTGATGAGGGAGCCGGGTTTGATGATTCGGCACCACAGAACGCATATGGCCCATATTTCCAGAGACAGAGAGTGGAAATATATCACACATATGCAAAGAGCCTGGTTGAGAGAGGGCTTGCATACCCTTGCTTTTGTTCAGAGGAAACTCTTGAAGCAGTTCATGCCAAGCAGGAGGCTGACAAGGTTCTTACAGGATATTATGGTGAATATGCAGTCTGCCGTAATCTGTCATATGAAGAAATTAAAGAAAATATTAAGGCAGGAAAGCCTTATGTATTAAGGCTTCGTTCACAGGGAAGCCCTGAAAAGGAAATTACATTTGTAGACAGTATAAAGGGAGAGATTAAACTGCCAGAAAACATTCATGATATTGTCCTTTTAAAGAAAGATGGTATTCCAACATATCATTTTGCACATGCAATTGATGACCATTTAATGAGGACTACAACTGTTGTAAGAGGCGGTGAATGGCTTGCGTCGGCTCCAATTCACTATGAGCTGTTTAACGTATTAGGCTTTAAGCTGCCAGCTTATGCACATACAGCACATTTGATGAAGTTTGATGAAGAAACTGGTGGAAAGAGAAAGCTTTCTAAGAGAAAGGATCCGGAGCTTTCACTGGATTACTATAGAAAAGATGGATATCACCCTTATTGCATGAAGGTGTATCTTATGACTCTGCTTAATTCAAACTTTGAGGAATGGCATGAGAAATTCCCGGATAAGAATATCAACGAGTTTCCATTTACGGTGGAAAAGATGAGCCAGTCAGGTGCATTATTTGATAAAGACAAGCTCCATAACATTTGTAAAAATGAATTATCAAAGCTTTCAGAGGAAGAACTTTATATATTCCTTTATGACTGGGCAAAGGAGAATGAGCCGCAAAAGGCGGAGCTATGGTTTGCGGATAAGGAGAAAATGCTGCAAATCCTTCGTTTATATATGGGCGTTGGTGCCAAGAGAAGACGAAAGGATTTTATGTATGCCAAGCAGGTATTTGAAATGATTGGTTACTTCTTTGATATGGAGCAGGAAGCAAAAAAAGATGAATTTAAGCAAAATAAAGAAACTGTAGCTGCAATTTTGAATGAATATCTATCTATGTATAATCATGAAGATGATAATTCAGAATGGTTTAATAAGTTAAAGGCAATTGCTGATAAATATGGTTTTGCGTCAGATATGAAGGCATACAAAGCAAATCCAGAAAACTTCAAAGGAAGTGTATCCGATATTGCGGAAATTGTACGTATTGCAGTAACAGGGCGCGCGAACACACCAGATTTGTGGACAATCGTTCATATTATGGGTGAAGCGCAGATGAAGGAAAGAATACAGGCAGCCATTGACTAATTGTTAACAGGGAATGACTAATTATTAACAGCGTATGTCTATAAATTAACTATTCTTGTAATCTGTAAAAATATCACATATAATACCAATGCACAAAGAATCAGTATCAATTATTAGTTGATGCTGATTCTTTGTAAATAATTTGTTATGAATAATTATGAGAAAGGAAATTTATGAGTAGATTAGAAATCCCAACACCGGGACAGGCACAGCTTGTTGTTGAAGGCTTATATAAGGATCTTGAGCGCAGAATTGAATCAAGTCCTCCCGGCTTATGTCCTGTAGATATTACAAGAGCATTTTTGGAGCTATGTCATGCACAGACCTGCGGTAAATGTACACCATGCCGTGTAGGATTATGGCAGCTTAAAAATATGCTGACCGATGTTATGAATGGTACAGCCACAATGGAGGCTCTTGACGAAATGGAAGCACTTGCCAAGTCAATTATAGATTCGGCTGACTGTGCAATCGGCTATGAGGCGGCAGAGATGGTATATAAGAGTCTTGCGGGCTGTCGTGATGACTATGAGGAGCATATTCGTCAGGGAAGATGCATCTGCCAGTCAAAGCAGCCAGTCCCTTGTGTGGCATTATGTCCTGCAAGCGTGGATATACCTGGTTATGTGGCACTGGTTGGAGAAGGAAGATATGCAGATGCAATTAAGCTTATTCGTAAGGATAATCCATTTCCTACAACCTGTGGATTTATATGTGAGCATCCATGTGAGGCAAGATGCCGGCGTAATATAGTAGATGATGCTGTTAATATACGCGGGCTGAAAAGAGTAGCAGCAGATTATGCAGGAGAAGTTGACCCGCCGGCATGTGCTCCATCAACAGGTAAAAAAATTGCTGTAGTTGGCGGCGGTCCGGGTGGTTTATCAGCAGCTTATTATTTACAGCTTATGGGTCATCAGGTAACTGTATATGAAATGCTTCCAAAGCTTGGAGGTATGCTCAGATATGGAATCCCAAATTACCGCCTGCCTAAGGACAGGCTCGACGATGATATAAATGCAATATTAAAGACAGGCATCAATGTAGAATATGGAAAAAGAATTGGCAAGGATATGACAATTCAGAGCTTAAGACAGGAATATGATGCAGTACTTATTACAATAGGTGCAAGTACGGATAAGAAGCTTGGAATTGAAGGCGAACAGTCAGAAGGTGTTATTTCAGCTGTACAATTTTTGCGTGATGTTGGTAAAAATATCAATCCTGACCTTACAGGGCAGGAGGTAGCTGTTATTGGAGGTGGGAATGTATCCATGGATGCAGTCCGTACAGCAAGGAGGCTTGGTGCAAAAAAAGTAAGCATAATATACCGCAGAAGAGTTGCTGATATGACAGCACTTCCAGCAGAAATAGAGAGTGCGGCTGCGGAAGGAGTAGAACTTCTTACACTTATGGCCCCTTCTAAGATTGAGGCAGATGATAACGGACATGTAAAGGGGGTTTATGCAACTCCTCAGATGATTAGTAAAATTAAGGACGGCAGGGCAAGTGTTAAAGCTACAGGGGAGAAAGACGTATTTATTCCATGTCAGACACTTATAGTTGCTATTGGACAGGATATTGAATATCAGCATTTTGAAGAAGCTGGGGTTCCGGTTAAGAGAGGTAAGATTATAACAGAAAAATATGGTGGATTTGATAACATTCCTGGAGTATTCGCAGGTGGTGACTGTGCCTCCGGCCCTGCATCAGTTATTAAGGCAATTGCAGCGGCTAAGGTTGTAGCAGCTAATATTGATGAGTATTTAGGATTCAGGCATACGATTTTTTGTGATGTCGAAATACCTGCCGCAAGATTAGATGACCGCCCAAGCTGCGGAAGGGTAAATATGACAGAGCGTGAGGCAGGGGTTCGTGTATGTGACTTTGAGGGTGTTGAGCATTGCATGACACAGGCAGAGGCAAAGCAGGAAGCAAGCAGATGCCTGCGCTGTGACCACTTTGGTTACGGAATATTTAAAGGAGGCCGAAAGAACAGATGGTAAATATTACATTAGACGGAATGAATCTGTCAGTACCAGAAGGTACTACAATTATGGAAGCGGCCAGAATGAATAATGTTGCAATTCCTAAATTATGTTATCTTAAGGGTATTAATGAAATAGCTGCGTGCAAGGTATGTGTTGTCGAACTTGAGGGAATGGATAAACTTATTACCTCCTGTAACAATGCTGTTAAAGAAGGAATGGTTCTTTATACAAACAGTCCTAAGGTAAGAGCAGATAGAAGAAGAACAGTTCAGCTGCTTTTATCACAGCATAACTGCAGATGTGCAACCTGTGTACGAAGTGGTAATTGTACACTTCAGCAGGTCGCTAATGATTTGAATATTATAGACCTTCCATATAAGGAGCGTTATGAGGTGACACCTTGGAATAAGGATTTTCCACTTATCAGGGACTCAGCAAAATGCATTAAGTGTATGCGGTGTATTCAGATATGTGATAAAGTACAGGGCTTACATATCTGGGATGTTGTAGGAACAGGTTCCAGAACAACAGTTAACGTAGCTGGAAACAAAAAAATTACAGAAGCTGACTGTGCCTTATGCGGGCAGTGTATTACCCATTGTCCAGTGGCGGCACTTCGTGAGCGTGACGATACAGAGAAGGTATGGGATGCTATTGCTGATAAGGAAAAGATAGTCGTTGCCCAGATTGCACCAGCAGTGCGTACTGCATGGGGAGAAGCTCTTGGGTTGTCAAGGCAGGAGGCATCTGTAGGTAAAATCGCAGATGCATTAAAGAGAATGGGTGTTGATTATGTATTTGATACCACATTTTCTGCAGACCTTACAATTATGGAAGAAGGTAATGAGTTTTTAGAGAGATTTAAAAAAGGTGAAACTAAGTTTCGGCCAATGTTTACATCATGTTGTCCCGGGTGGGTCAGATTTGTAAAAACACAGTTTCCGCATTTTGTTTCACAGCTTTCAACTGCAAAATCACCACAGCAGATGTTTGGTGCTGTTATGAAAACCTATTTCGCAGAACAGCTGGGCGTCAGTCCTGAAAAGATTTATACATTATCAATTATGCCATGTGTCGCAAAGAAGGGCGAGGCTAATATGGAATTATTTCATGAGGAATATGCAGGACATGATATTGATACGGTTCTTACTACAAGAGAGCTTACCAGAATGATTCGTTCTGCACACATTGAAGCTGCAACTCTTAAGGATATAGAGTTTGATTCTCTTATGAGAGAGGCGACCGGTGCTGGTGTAATCTTTGGAACAACTGGAGGTGTTATGGAGGCTGCACTCCGTTCGGCATATTTTCTTGTTAACGGAAAAAATCCGGATGCAGATGCATTTAAGGTAGTTCGTAATTCTATGGACAATCCATTAAGTGAGAGCCTTGGCGATGGCATATGTGAGGCAGAAATTGATTTGGGCGGCAAAGCTGTTGTTCATGCTGCGGTTGTCAGTGGACTTGCTAATACAAGAAGACTGATGCAGGCAATAGAACGAGGTGATGTTCATTATGATTTCGTTGAAGTTATGGCATGCCCAGGTGGCTGTGTAGGCGGGGGCGGTCAGCCAATTCACGATGGTGAGGAGCTTGCTGTGGAGCGTGGAGCTAACCTTTATTTCCTCGATAAGAATGCAAAACTGCGTTTCTCTCACGAGAACGAAGACGTGCAGAAGCTGTATCATATGTATATGGAAAGACCATTGTCACATAAAGCACATATGCTTTTACATACAGACCATAATGCGTGGAATGTGACGGAGGAATAAATACCTAAAAAGTTATAAAGAATTGCTAAAAGCTGATATAGATGTTAATATGTCTGTATCAGCTTTTATGCACTTTTGGAAGGATAGTAATTGAATTAAAAGGGAGTCCGCATTTAGTTCGCAGCCGGAGTTAAGTATATAGACAGACTAGAAGGAAAAGATGACGGGAGTAGAAACATGAGATATATCGGTGGAAAGTCGCTATTGACTGACGAGATAATAAAAATCATAAAAAAATACACAAAGAATGCATCGTCTGTAATTGATGTGTTTGCTGGAAGTGGAGCAGTGTCAATGGCTTTCAAGAGAGAAAAATATAAAGTTTACTGTAATGATTTTTTGTTTTTTTCATATGTGCTGAACCGGGGAGGAATTGATTTAGACAATAAACCCTTATTTGATGGTTTGAACATAAAAGACCCTATTAAATATCTCAATGGTTTAACACTTGAGGATACAATTTATAATTTGAAAGACTGTTTTATATATTGTAATTACTCACCGAATGAAAATTGTAAGCGAATGTACTTTCAAAATAAAAATGCTATTAAAATTGATATTATAAGAAGACAGATTGAGGATTGGAAGCCAGTTCTGACAGAGGATGAGTATTACTATCTTTTATCAGCATTAATATCAGCAGTTCCATATGTGAGTAATATTGCAGGGGTGTATGGTGCTTATTTAAAGCATTGGGATGCAAGAACATTTAATGATTTGGAATTAAAAGAACCAGAATTAGTACTTTCTGATAAAGAATGTGTATCTATGAATTTAGATTACGTTGAGGCATTATCGCAGACAAAAGCAGATGTATTATATGCAGATCCACCTTATAATGCAAGGCAGTATCTGCCAAATTATCATTTGTTAGAAACAATTGCAAGATATGACAGCCCGGAAATTAAAGGGATTACAGGGTTAAGAAATTATGATAATCAAAAATCTGAGTTTTGCATGAAAAACAAGGTGGCGCAGGCATTTGAAAAAATGATACAAAACGCTAACGTAAGATATGTTGCTATTAGTTACAATAATGAAGGACTGCTTTCGACAGAGGAATTAACTTTGATATGCAAAAAGTATGCAAGAAAAAAGACGTTTAAACTGATAGAAATGGATTATAGAAGGTACAAGAGTAAAATTGCTAATAATAAGTCCGGGCTTAAGGAGCAGGTATACTTTTTTGAGAAGGAAATGGACGATGAAAAAAAATAAATATAGTAAATCTCCGTTAAATTATATAGGCGGAAAATATAAAATGCTTCCGCAGATAATGAAATTTTTCCCAAAGAAAATAGATACAATGGTTGATTTATTTGCTGGAGGGTGTGATGTATGTACGAATGTCTCAGCCAATAAAATATATGCAAACGATATTAATTATTTTGTGATTGATATATATAAAACATTTCAGCAAATGACAATAGAGGATTTGCTGTTATATATAGATAACACAATAAAAGAAAATAATCTGTCAATCATGGATAAGGAAGCTTATAACGCATTCAGAAAGGCGTATAATGATAATAATAGACGTAATCCGCTAGATTTATATATACTTGTATGTTTCGCATTTAATCATCAGTTTAGATTCAATAACAGTCATGAATTTAATTCTCCTTTTGGAAAAGACAGAAGCTGTTTTAATCAAAATATCAGAAAGAATTTAATTGAATTTCATAAAAATATTCAAGATATTGAATTTTCTACAATGAATTTTAAACAGTTTGATGTTACAAAGCTTAAAGCTGGAGATTTCCTATATGCTGATCCGCCATATTTGATAACAACAGGGAGTTATAATGATGGAAAAAGAGGATTTGAAGGCTGGAATCAAAAGGATGATAGAATATTATTTGATTTATTAGACCAGCTGGATGAACAGGGAGTGAGATTTGCATTTTCAAATGTTTCGGAGCATAAGGGA
>JAUNPT010000208.1 GCA_030536565.1 Eubacteriales bacterium
CGGTATTCTATAATATTGAATATCATCATTAACATCTAATTGGTATGTATAATACAAATATCCTTTATGCATTACCATCGATCTAAAATAAATTGTCTTAAATTTATACCGAATGTTATCTCCACTCCAGAGCATAGAAACTTGCCTGCTGTTTCCTCCATCCCGGTCACTGGACATCAGATATACATTTTTTGTAGTAGTATCCTGTTCTATACGAAATAAAGACTTGTTCTGATACCATATGAATCCTTCCATACATTCTTCTTTTGAAAAATATGCATCACAGTCCCCACCTGAATGCGTGCAGTTGACCTTGCTGCACAAGGGAACTGCTTCGCTCATGTTGTCATCATAATAAAACAATTCATATCCATCTTTCTTAACTACAGTAAAATAATATCCTGCGCCATCATCTGCAAAGATACATTCACTGTAATAGTTCTGGGCATTTGTTACATACTCAGCATCTTTCTGAACAATGCTACTCTGTCCATTTTCTTTTTTCATGTCTTCCTCATAATTTTTTCCACATCCTGAACATAATAACATCCCCAATGCTATTACAAAACTAATTATTTTTTTCATGTATACCTCCGCATATTTTTGCAAAGAAGTGTAAGCTGTTTACTATTTAAACAGCTTACACTTCTTTGACCTTTACCATACTATGTAATCATCAACATTTCCATATACATCAATCTGTGAGCACACCTCTGCAGTTCCTCTGTCTCTTCCATAGTAAGTTACATTCCAGTAATGTCTTCCCAAATATGTACGATAATCATCAGAACGGTTCCAATTAAACTCATATGGATAGTTATTGCTCACTACGTTCGTATCAAAATTCTTAATTTCACACCAACTTCCATCCTCATATTCATAAACCAATATTATATTTAACCTTCTGTATATCAGATAACTCCTTGTTCTTATTATCCAAAGGCGCCCCTGCGCTTACGAAAATACATCCAGCAATGACAAATATTGGGACAATCATCGCATAACGAATATTCATCATTTTCAATATAAATAACGAAAACAAATATGTACATACTAATGAAACATTACATCTTAAATGAGTTTTTGCATGATACTCATCCCCAATTTATCTGTGAAATTTAATAACATCAGTATAACTGCTATATATATTTTTTCAATAGTTCTGTCGTGAGCTGTAGTTTTCTGTCGTGAACTGTAAATTGTCAGACAACTAACCGATATATTGCTCATTTTTCTTTAAAAGTAATACTTTGCATAACACCATATCATCACTTAACTGCACATAATGAATGGTTCCTTCATTTTGTTCTATAAGTTCTTTCACATTTCTAACACCATATCCATGATGTTTTTTGTTATCCTTAGTTGTTTCCATCCTTGGATTTACTTTAATTGCATTCCTTTGTGCTGAGTTACATATTTTTATTCCAATCCCCTCTGTATCTCCATAAATATCAATACTAATCCTTCCGTCACTCACACTTCCTGCAGCTTCAATAGCATTGTCAATCAGATTCTCAAGAATAATATGAATGTTGCAATATCTCCATCTGCATAGCTTCCTCAGCCTGCTTCTGACATATATTCTGTTCTATCATCAAAAGCACAATTATAATAACATTAATAACAAACATACCCATTACCGCAATTGAACTATATATTACGCGGCTGCTTCCACTGTCTGCAATTCTTAATACCCATGCACATACAAAAATTGTAATAATTGGAATTGATAATGTTAGCATAATATACTTATCTTTTAAAAATGTCCTTGTCTTCTCTTCCATTTTAACAATAATCCCCAAGAATATTACTAATATAATCTGATTGAGAATTACTGCAATATAATAACCTAAACTCCGCCCGCTTATCAGCCCATAAAATCCTTTGAAATTACAAGTCCAATCATGACCACCCGTCAATTTGCAAAATATATTTTTATTTAAATAAAGAAAGTTATCACTTCGTTATATTTTCCTATATCTACTCAACTTTTCTTTTGATGTTCCTATGACCATAATTTCAATAATTAAAGACTTATTTAACTCTCGTTAACACCCCAAGATCCATCTCGCAAACTGTATCACACAGCACCTCTATATCCTCTGCACTGTGATTTGCCATAATGATTGTTTTACCCTCTGCTACAAGAGCCTTAAAAATGTTTCTCATCTCTTCTACGCCGTGTTTATCCAATCCATTCATAGGCTCGTCTAGAAGTAGAATATCAGGATTCTCCATCAGTGCCTGTGCCAATCCTAATCTCTGCTTCATCCCAAGGGAATATTTCCCCACATGTTTCTTACTGTCTGGATCTAATCCCACAAGCCTGATAGCTTCTCGAATCTGTTCTTTCCCAATCTTCTTTTTAATACTTGCAAGAAATTTCAGATTCAGATAGCCATTATAATTATTTAAAAATCCTGGAATTTCAATAATTGCACCAATATTCTGTGGGATATCTACATCCTTGCCTATCTGCTTCCCATATACTTTTA
>JAUNPT010000029.1:0-16480 GCA_030536565.1 Eubacteriales bacterium
TTATTGCTTTAATGAATTTTCTTATGTGGTTTGGTAATACAACTATTGTCCTTATGGCAGCTATTATGGGAATTGACCCGGGATTGTTTGAAGCGGCAAGAATTGATGGTGCTAATTCATTTCAGATATTTAAGAAGATTACAATACCTCTGATTAAGCCAATTTTGGCATATACGCTGATTACATCTTTAATTGGTGGTATCCAGATGTTTGATGTTCCACAGATTCTTACGAATGGTAATGGTAATCCTAATAGAACAAGTATGACAGTAATTATGTATCTGAATAAGCATCTGTATAGCAAGAATTACGGTATGGCAGGCGCATTGTCAGTGATACTGTTTATTATAACAGGTATTCTCAGCATTCTTGTATATCATTATCTTACACAGGATATGGAAAAATCAGGAATACGAAGAAAGACAAATAAGAAGTTAAAGGGGGCGGAAGCATGAGTAATCCAGCAGTTAAGAGAAAACATTCAGATACGCATGATAAAGTTGTTTTGAATATTCAGAGAACCCTGTGTTATATTGTGCTGATATTCTTTGCTGTCTTATGCCTGTTTTCATTTTATGTTTTGCTTATCAATACAACAAGGTCGCATCCAGATATCCAAAAGGGATTTTCGCTGCTTCCCGGAAAATCATTTCTGGTAAATTTAAAGAATCTGTTAAATGATAAGCAGCTGCCTATTATAAGTGGTATGACAAACAGTCTGGTAGTTGCTACATTATCATCATTTTTATCAGTTTATTTTTCGGCAATGACAGCTTTTGCTATTCATGCATACGATTTTAAATTCAAGAAGCTTGCATTTTCATTTATTATGTTAATTATGATGGTTCCGACACAGGTTTAAGCACTTGGTTTTATTAACCAGATGAGTGATATGGGACTGATGAATTCTTTCATACCATTAATTGTGCCATCAATAGCAGCACCGATTGTTTTCTTCTTTATTAAACAGTACATGGACAGTGTTCTTCCAATGGAACTGATAGAAGCGGCAAGGATTGATGGGGCACATGAATTTAGGATATTTAATCAGATAGTACTTCCGTTAATGAAGCCGGCATTGGCAGTTCAGATGATTTTCCAGTTTGTATCATCATGGAATAATTATTTTATTCCATCGCTGCTGCTGAATCGGGCAGATAAAAAGACAGTTCCAATACTTATTGCCCAGTTAAGGAGTGCAGATTTTCTGAAGTTTGACATGGGTAAGGTATACATGATGTTAGGCTGTGCAATCCTTCCTGTTATTATTGTGTATCTGTGCCTTTCAAAGTTCATTGTAAGAGGAGTTACTCTTGGAGGAGTTAAAGGATAGGTTTTAATTGGGATGTAGTAGAGCTGTGAATTGTATATAAGATGGGGTTGTCACACTAATTTTTTCTTGGTGCGGCAGCCCCTTAATTTGTATACTGCAGGAAATCTACAAAACAATAATTCATAGCTGCTTTAGAATATCAATCAGCATTTCTTTGTTGTTGAGTTTAGGATCCTCTATTACCATATGAAGCAGGTTGTCAAGGGCTTTTCCAATGGCAGGGCCAGTCAGACCATATTCGATGAGGTCATGTCCGGTTATTTCAAGAGCTTTAATTGTAAAGCAGTCGCCGCGGTTAATAGAATCTGAAGCGAGTTTACGCAGCGTTTTAAAGTGCATTTTCAAAGAAGGCAGGATAATCCCTGTGGTTTCCTCTCTGGCAGCAAGTCCGGCTTCCTGATGGTCTAATAAAATAAAAAAGAAATCTTTTCCGAATTTATGAAGTGCTTCGCGTACAGCGGGTTCTGTTTCATCTATGCTGTGTTTAGAATATTTTACGAGCTTTGTTACAGTGTCAACGGTATGATTGTCGAGCTTTAAGCTTCGCAGAGTGTGGCGTGCTTCATCAGGTGAAGCACAGTTTAAAAGCGCTGACAGCCGAAGAATTAAGGAAGGCTTTGTTGTTCTAAGCATAGCCAGAGTTTTTATTTTGTGTGCATCTGATAATATACTATGAATTAAAGGCAGCTTCTCTTTAAATAATCCAGTTTCAACGAATTTCAATACATAATCCGGATTCTTAGATACCAGCGTTTTGCCAAGCTCAATTTCCACACGTTCCATACTGACTTTAGAAAGTGTTGGAGCCAGAGTTAAAATGGCTTCGTAGGTTGCGTCTTCGATAGTAAAACCAAGCTGTGCGGAAAAGCGTATGGCGCGCATCATTCTAAGGGCGTCTTCAGAAAATCTTTCTGCAGCATTGCCTACACAGCGTATGATTTTATGATTCAAATCGCTGATTCCGCCAAATTCGTCTACAAGATGCGTGGTATTATTGTAAGCCATTGCATTAATGGTAAAGTCACGCCGTTTAAGGTCGTCAAGCAGTCTGGAAGAAAATTCCACAGATTTAGGGTGACGTCCGTCTTCATATTCACCATCAATCCGGTAAGTGGTTGTCTCATAACCATTCTTTCCAATCATAACAGTTACAGTTCCATGCTGTATTCCAGTGTCAATGGTTCTTGGAAACATTGCTTTTACCTGCTCTGGAAGTGCGGAAGTGGTGATATCCCAGTCATCGGGGCTGCGGTTTAGCAGCGTATCACGGACACACCCGCCAACTGCAAAAGCTTCAAAGCCATTTGATTCTATAGTTGAAATGATTTCTGCGACGGGAGATGGCAGATTTATAAAGAATGTGTTGTTATTATCGATGTTCATAAATACTCCATTTCAAAGCCAGATTTAGTGTCAAAAACATTTTAGCAAACAAGAAGTATGTATTCAAGAGAGAAATAATTGCGTTCTTTTTTGTGTAAGGGGGATAAATGCGTTCTTTTTTGCCGGAGTAATTCATATGATAAGACAGATATATGGGAGGGGTATGGATTGTGAATGATAAATCGTTAGATGTATTGAGACAATATGATTTAGAAGTTAATCAGGTGGGAAGGGGCCGGGGTGGTATGCTTCTTGATACGAAAGCTGGAGTGAAATTATTTTTAGAATGTGAAAAACCTGATAAATACTATGAAAGAGAAAATCTGATTACACAGTCATTGGTGGAAACCGGTTTTAGCAATGTTGATACAATTTTAAAAAACAGAGAAGGAAAACTGGTAACGGAGGCGGAGGACGGCAGAAGGTATGTGGTTAAAGACTGGTTTATGGGAAGGGAATGCAATACAAAAAGTATTGATGAAATCTGCAGGGCAGTAGAAATGCTTGGAGAATTACATAATAGCTTAAACAAGCTGGATTTTCGCAGTAAGCAGGAAGATGCGGGGCTTGTGTGTGTGGCCGAGGTAAAAGATGAAGATCACAGTGGCGGAGTGAAAAGGCAGGAAGTTACAGCTATGAAAAATGTAAGTGAACGCCATATGAAGGAATTAAAGCTTGCAAGTAATTATTTGAGAAATAAGAGAAATAAGTCTGAATTTGAACAGATTGCATATAAAAATATAGGCTCATTTTATCAGGAAGCGGCACTGGCAGTAAAAAGAATGGATAAACAGGAGATGACAAAGCGTTTTTGCCAGGCAGTGGAAAGCGGCGAGATGTGTCATGGAAATTATAATTATCACAATATAATATTTGCTGACGGAGATTTGGCTGTAACTAATTTTGATAAATGCAAAAATGAATGCCAGATTAGTGATTTGTATCAGTTTATGAGAAAAATCCTGGAAAAATATGAATGGGATATGGAGCTGGCCTATAAGATGTTAGATGAGTATGACAAAATAAAGCCATTAAGCGATATGGATTTAGAGCTGCTGTCTGTAATGTTTGCCTTTCCGGAAAAGTTCTGGAAGGTTATAAATTTTTATTTCAACAGCAGCAAATCGTGGATTCCGAGAAAAAGTGTTGAAAAGTTAAAGACAGTTGTGGCGCAAAATGAAAAAAGAAGAAGGTTCCTTGAGACTATTTCATAATATCTGGTAAGATAAAGCATGGTGATGACGATTCATTGCGATTTGGCTGCAAATGTGTTAGAATCGCAATAGTAACATGATAAAATAAATGGCTGTTAGATAAAGAGAGAATTATGAATATAAAACATTTTATGAAAAAGGAAGCGGCACTGCTGCTTATTATTGTACTGTCGGTATCCTTAAGTGCCGGAATATCAGGCTGTGGTAAAAAATCTGCAGGAACAATTATACCGGGAAGCTCAATTACACCGGCGCCATCAAAACCAGTTACGGAGCTTTCAGTTAACAATGCTAATGAAATAGCATTTACAGGGGTTCTTACATATTTGAATACAAGTGATTTGAAGATGCATTTTGTAGATATTTCTTCCGGAACTGAGTATGAGGTCAGTTATACTGGAGGGACGGATATTCAGAACAGTTACAGGAAGATAAAAGCGGCTTCGACAATGGAGCTTGGTGAAATATACGATGTCACCTGTAATAAATCAGGTAAGGCAGTTAAAATCTATGGCTCAGAAAGTGCGTGGGAGAGAAAGGGCATAACCGGACTTGCATTCGATGAAAGCAGAAAGAAGATAATTTTTGGAAGTACAGAATATTCGTATGACAGTCATGCGGTTGTAATGTCTGCGGCAGAGAAAATCAGCATTGCCCAGATTGTAGCGCAGGATGAGGTGACTGTCAGGGGTGTGGATAATAAGGTTTATTCTGTGAATGTGGACAATGGGCATGGCTATATTCAACTGACAGGAATAGATTCATTTAAAGACGGATATCTTACTGTTGGACGCAGTCAGCTTCTGGAGGTTGGAAAAAATATGCTGGTAACGGCACCGGTTGGAACATATTCAGTTACATTGCAGAAGGGAAGCCTTGTAGGAAGAAAGACGGTTACAGTAAAAAAAGATGAGCAGACATCATTGGATTTCAGTGAGTGTACTACAGAGGCTGTTAAGATGGGAGTTGTTTCGTTCATGGTAACGCCTGTCAATGCAGTTATGTCTATTGATGGGAAAAAAGTGGATTACTCACAGCCGGTTTCATTAGCTTACGGAAACCATCGTATTGTACTTCAGGCAAATTACTATGATACATATTCAGCGATGCTGACGGTTGGAAGTGATTTCTCTAATATAGTTATTGATATGACAGAAGTCTCGTCAACGACAAATGCAACAACTAAGGCTTCATCACAGACTACAGCTGCAAAAGCTACAACGGGAGCTAAGGAGCCTTCAACCTCAACGGATTTGACAGCGGGCTACAGTGTAAATGTTACAACGCCGGAGGGCGCAGTTCTTTATGTAGATGGTGTTTCTATGGGAACGATTCCGTGTAAGTTTGATAAATCATCTGGAAGCAAAACTGTTACTCTTTCGAAAGAAGGATATAAAACAGTAAGCTATACAATTACAATTAATAATGCAACAGGAGATTTAAAATATTCATTCCCGGATATGGTCGAAGAATAATATAGAAAATGCGGTTGACAACCTGGAGGTATCAGCCGCATTTTATTAAATCGTTTCAAAAAATTTTTTGTTTTAGGCTTTAAAATTTGAAAGTATCTTTTAAAGCAGCCCATAACTGGTCTTTTTCACTTAATTTAAGCTTAGTACCGTCCTTAAGCGCATATCCGTTTCCAGAAGCACTGCCTTTGTATTCGCCTGTCAGGTCTGGCCACTCAATACCAATTGCCGGGTCGTTCCAGGCAAGTCCGCCCTCATCGCCAGGGTGATAAAAATCAGTACATTTGTAACAAAATTCCGCTATATCGCTTAATACAAGGAAGCCATGTGCAAAACCCTCACTGATATAAAATTGCTTTTTGTTTTCTGCTGATAACTCTACACCATACCATTTGCCATAAGTTTTGCTGTCGCTTCTTAAATCAACTGCAACATCAAAAACGGTGCCATTTACAACTCGTACAAGCTTGCCCTGCGGAAATTCTTTCTGGAAATGCAGACCGCGAAGGACTCCTTTTGTAGAGCTTGACTGGTTGTCCTGAACAAATTTCATGTTAAGACCAGCCTCCTCCATGTCTTTCTGGTTGTAGGTTTCAACAAAATATCCACGGGCATCACCGTGTACAGTCGGTTCGATTACATACAGGCCCTCAATAGGGCATTTGGTTACTTTAATCTGACCCATAATAGTTACCTCTTTTATTTTTAATAAATGATTTTACAGTTCCTGTTTTTCAAGCTCTTTTAGATATCTGGCAACAGCATTCTGCCATGTTGGAAGTGGAGTAAAGCCATTTGCTGTAAGCTTGCTCTTATCAAGACGGCTGTTAAATGGCCGTGCAGCTTTAGAAAGGCCATATTCTGCAGTGCTCACGGGAAGCACATTGGCTGATATGCCTGCCTGAGCGTAAATTTCACATGTGAAATCATACCATGAAATGTAACCGCCTTCATTAGTTGCATGATAGCAGCCATATTTGTCTGATTCACACATATCGATTAGGAGACGGGCTAAATCAAATGTGTATGTCGGAGTTCCAATCTGATCATTTACGACTTTAACAGTGTCGTGGGTTTTTCCAACATTTATCATGGTTTTAATGAAATTTTTGCCATTAACACCAAATACCCATGCAATACGTACAATAAAATATTTGTCAAGAGTTTCGCAAACAGCAAGTTCTCCGGCCAGCTTAGTCTCTCCATAGACGTTAAGCGGACTGTAAGCTTTGCAGTCAGGTTCCCATGGCATTTCACCCTGTCCGTCAAATACGTAATCTGTTGAAATGTAAATCATCTTGCAGTCAAGCTGCTTACATACAGCAGCAATATTTTTAGTGCCGGTGGCATTAATTGCATAGACCTGCTCCTTTTTGTCATCATCTTCTGCGGCGTCAACTGCAGTCCATGCAGCGCAGTGTATAACAACGTCAGGTTTAATCTGTGTTAAAACATCTTCAACACGTGCTTTGTCAGTGATATCCATAGAAACGTAGCTTGCCTTAGTTACAGCAGAGCCATCGGCGATACCTGAGTATTTTGGGGCAATATCACTGCCAATACCTATATGCCCGCGGCTTATTAGTTCATTTATGCAGTCGTGACCTAATTGGCCTGCAACGCCAGTTACTAAAATTTTCATGCGGTTATTTCCTTTCTGCAAAGTCATATTCAAAGAATTACCTTAGCGGTTCTTGTACATTTTCTCATAGTAATCCTGGTATTCACCAGAAATGATTGTTTCCCACCATTCCCTGTTGTCTAAATACCACTGGATTGTCATGGCGATACCATCTTCAAATCTGGTCTCTGGAAGCCAGCCAAGTTCATTGTGAATTTTAGCCGGGTCTATAGCATAACGCATATCATGTCCTTTACGGTCGGCTACATAGGTTATAAGACTTTCTGGTTTACCGAGAGCTTTGCAGATGATTTTAACGATATCTATATTTTTCATCTCGTTATGTCCGCCAACATTATATACTTCACCAACACGTCCATTGTGTATAATGAGGTCTATAGCCTTACAGTGGTCTTTGACATAGAGCCAGTCACGTACATTTAAGCCTTTGCCATAAACTGGGAGCGGCTTATTATTTAATGCGTTGGCAATCATTAAAGGAATAAGTTTTTCTGGGAAGTGATATGGCCCGTAGTTATTAGAACAGCGGCTGATAGTGACAGGAAGTCCGTAGGTTCTGTGGTAAGCAAGTACAAGTAAATCAGCGCCAGCCTTTGATGAGCTGTAAGGGCTGCTTGTATGTATCGGAGTTTCCTCAGTGAAGAAAAGGTCAGGTCTGTCCAGAGGCAGATCACCATAAACTTCATCAGTAGATACCTGGTGATATCTCTTAATACCATATTTGCGGCATGCGTCCATAAGAACTGCAGTACCCTTAATGTTAGTGTCAAGGAACACTTCAGGATTTTCAATTGAACGGTCAACATGTGACTCAGCTGCAAAATTGACAACTATGTCAGGCTTTTCTTCTTCAAATAATTTATAAACTGCTTCGCGGTCTGTAATGCTTTCCTTAACAAAGCGGAAATTGGGATTATCAATTACAGGTGCAAGAGTTGAAAGGTTTCCTGCGTATGTCAGGCAGTCAAGACATACTATGCGGTAGTCAGGGTATTTGTCTAACATATGAAATACGAAGTTGCTGCCGATAAATCCGGCACCGCCGGTTACAATTATTGTCATAAGTAATCTCCTTTGTTAATTAGTGAAGTTTGTCAATAAACTTGCCATCTAGGACGTCTTTAAGATATTGTCCGTACTGGTTCTTTTTTAATACCTCATAAACCTTTAATACCTCGTCTCTTGTAATCCAGCCATTCAGGTAGGCAATTTCTTCAAGACATGCAATCTTGCGGTGCTGATGGGTTTCAACAGTTTTGACGAAATTAGTGGCTTCGACAAGGCTTTCGTGTGTACCTGTGTCAAGCCAGGTAAAGCCCTGTCCAAGAAGCTCAACATTCAGACAGCCCTTCTTGAGATAGATTCGGTTTAAGTCAGTGATTTCAAGCTCTCCACGTGCAGATGGCTTGAGATTTTTTGCATATTCAACAACTTTATTGTCATAGAAATAAAGGCCTGTTACGCAGTAGTTGCTCTTTGGCTTTTCAGGCTTTTCTTCAATAGAAACAGCCTTCCCGTCATTATCAAATTCAACAATACCGAAACGCTCCGGGTCATCGACATAATAGCCGAATACAGTTGCACCCTTACCGCTTTCAGCATTGGCAACGGCTGTGTTAATACGTTTGTTAAGTCCATGACCTGCAAAAATATTGTCTCCAAGAACCATGGCGACAGTGTCAGTGCCAATAAATTCTTCACCGATAATAAAGGCCTGTGCAAGTCCGTCCGGACTTGGCTGGACAGCGTAGGTAAGATTAACACCGAATTGGTGTCCGTCACCTAACAATTCTTTAAAACGAGGTGTATCATGTTGTGTAGAAATAATAAGAATGTCTCTGATTCCAGCATTCATAAGTACTGACATTGGATAGTAAATCATCGGTTTGTCATAGACTGGTAACAGCTGCTTAGATGTTACCCTTGTAAGTGGGTAAAGGCGTGTGCCTGAACCGCCTGCCAAGATAATTCCTTTCATTTTAAACTCCATTCCGGAGCACTTTATGAGGCGTGGCGTATGCCATCAGGGTTATTTGTCATGCTCCTTATAATATGATTATTGTATTTTTAAGCTGATATCATTATGTATATAGTATAAAAGGTTACGTAACGTAACCTTCAAGTAGAAAATGAAATGTATTAAATTTAGTACAATTATCTGCATATAAATAATCCGGCATCCTTTGTTATGGTTAATGCTCTGCCTTCTTGTTTAAGCTGGGAGGATAAAAAATTCTTGAAGTCAGTATAACGGTTCAAAAGATACTGGTTTTGGTTGCCATGGCAGGAGAGTATGTAATCAATTAGAGGTTCTGGTTTATTTATCTGAAGTGAATCCTCATAGTTTTTTAATTCTATTGAAGAAAAATAGGGCTCTAAAATGGAAGCACCATTTTCCAGTCCGAATTTTTCGTAAAGTTTATTTTTTGATAAAACAATACGTTCATCGAATTTTTTAACGAGCAAATTGATTTCTTTCATATGATTAGAGCTGTAGGAGCTGCATACGAAAATGCCTCCAGGCTTTAGCACTCTGCGTATCTGCTGCAGTACACAGTTAAGGCTGTCGCAGTAAAATAATACATGGTTTGCAATAATAATATCAAAGGAATTGTCCTTGTATGGAATACTGGCACAGTCAAAGGCCTTGTATTTTATTTTAAATTCAGAATCAGAGGAAATAGCTTTATCATAGGCGGATTTTTTATGTAAAACCTTTTGTCTGTCTATGCTGCGTTTTGCGTCCCGTAACATTCCGCCTGAAATATCAGATAAGGTGATGTTAAGGCTGCCGGGTATCAGATTGTAATTCTGAACCCAAAGCGAACCATCACCGCAGCCAAGCTCAAGTACTTCAAGGCGCTTAGCAAAGCTCATACAGTGTTCATCAAAAGCTGCATTAAGATAAGTGGAAGCGGCTGTGCATAACTGGCGGAATACCCATGGAAACCAGCCTTCTGTGTTAGTCGAATATAAGGTATGCAGACTGATTCTTGCAGAAATATTACTGGCATTCTGGTACTGGGTTTCAAGGCTGTTTTCCATATTTGTAAGATGGATAAGATTAAGCATGTTGTTCCAGTCAATTGATTTGTTTTTTTGTATGGCTTTTGTAGTGCTTGTGATTGCCTGGTCAACCAGCTGCATCTGTGCAATACGGTCCTTGATAAGCTTTTGCTGCAGCTTAAGGGAAGTTAAAAGGACGTGGTAGTCAGAGTCGCCGATAGTAAGTTTTTTGATTTCCTCCAAAGAAAAACCCAGATATTTTAATAAGAGGATTTGCTGGAGTCTTGTGAAATCGGCTTCTGAATAGAAGCGTGCACCTGTATTGCTTATATAAGCTGGTTTTAAAATATCCTGTTGGTCGTAGTAACGGATTGTCCGGACAGAAATATGTGCTTTTTTTGCAAACTGTCCAGAGGTGTAAAGGGTTGATTTATCCATGGTATTTTCCTTATATTTACTGATTTTATAAATTATATCACATTTTGACAGATTATTGTGCTGATTGCGGTTTTTATATATATATGGTAATATATGGCGTAGTTATAAGGAATTTACATATAAGAATATATATAGCAAAAAGTGATAATAATGAGATATCAGCATAAGAAAGGCATGTAGTATGACAAAGAGGTTAAATGTTCCGTTTTCACCGCCAGATATAACGGAGGAAGAAATTCAGGCTGTAGCAGAGGTTATGAGATCAGGCTGGCTGACCACAGGGCCTAAGACTAAGGAATTGGAAAGACAGGTGGCACAGTTTACACATACAAGCAGGGCGGTATGCCTTAATTCGGCAACTGCATGTGCTGAGACTGCACTTAGACTATTTGGCATAGGGCCGGGCGATGAGGTTATTGTCCCGGCATACACATATACGGCTTCAGCAAGCGTTGTGTGTCATGTGGGAGCGCAGCTTAAGCTTATTGATGTGAAAAAGGGCAGCTGGGAGCTTGATTACGATGCTCTCGAGGCTGCAATTACAGAAAAAACCAAGGCAGTAATTCCTGTAGATATCGGTGGTGTCATGGTTGATTATGACAGGATACTAAGGATAGCAGAAAGCAGGAAAGGAATGTTTAAGCCTTCGGGCATGATGCAGGAAGCTCTTGGAAGAATACTTGTACTTGCAGATTCAGCCCATGGCTTTGGTGCGTCAAGAGATGGGAAAATGAGCGGACAGTGTGCAGATTTCACAAGCTTTTCATTTCACGCCGTTAAGAATTTTACGACTGGTGAGGGCGGTGCTCTCTGCTGGCGTGACATTGCCGGAATTGATAATGAATACATCTATAAACAGGCAATGCTTCTGACGCTGCATGGGCAGTCGAAGGACGCTTTGGCTAAAACACAGCTTGGAGCATGGGAATATGATATAGTCGGGCCATATTATAAGTGCAACATGACTGATATGGCAGCAGCAGTAGGACTTGTGCAGATGAAGCGTTATCCAGGTCTTCTGCAAAGAAGAAAAGAAATCATAAACAGATATGATGAAGGAATTAAGGCTGAGGATATAATGACACTCACACATTTCACAGAAAATATCACGTCAAGCGGACATCTGTTTCTGGTTCGTCTTCTTGGAAAAGATGTAAACGACAGGAATGCTCTTATTACGGGAATGGCAAAGGAGGGAGTGGCAGCAAATGTGCATTATAAACCGCTTCCAATGATGACAGCATACAAGAATCTGGGATTTGATATCAAGGATTTTCCAAATTCTTATGAGATGTACCATAACGAAATTACACTGCCATTACACACCTGCTTAACAGATGAACAGGTTGAGTATGTAATAGACACATTTAACAAATTAAGATAGAGGCAAAAATTTATGGAATTACGCAAATGGAGTGATATACCTGAACGAATGAGAACCAGAGAAGTCAGGAGATATTACAATATAATAATAAGACACAGCGGCTGGCTGCATATGAAACGCATTCTGGACGTGGCGGCAGCGTGTTTGCTGCTGCTGGTGTTAGGCATTCCAATGATTTTTATAGGGCTGGCAATAAAGCTGGATTCACCGGGGCCGGTATTTTTCAGACAGGAGCGCATAACACAGTATGGCAGGATATTTAAAATATTCAAGTTCAGGACAATGGTTGCTAATGCCAGTCAGATAGGAACTGCTGTCACTGTAGATAACGATATGAGAATCACAGGGATTGGTGCATTTTTAAGAAAGTACAGATTGGACGAATTTCCACAGCTGTTTAATATTATTGCAGGAGATATGACTCTTGTAGGCACAAGACCAGAGGTGGCGAAATATGTAAATCAGTATACTCCTGAAATGTATGCAACACTTCTTCTTCCGGCAGGGCTTACATCAAGAACAAGCATTGCCTACAAGGACGAGGATAAGCTCCTTAAGAATGCGGACGATGCAGATAAGGTTTATGTAGAGGAAGTGCTTCCATGTAAGATGAAGTACAATCTGGAGAGTATAAGAAAATTCGGTATCTGGTCAGACATGAGCGTTTTGTGGGATACCTTTGTATCGGTGCTGAAACGGTGAAATTTAGGGATTGCAATGTATAGCAGGAATGGAGATTATAATGTTTATTACAGTATGCGTAATTGCATATAATGAAGAAAAAACAATAAAGTCCATATTAGAAGATATAAGGGCACAGGACTACGAACATGGAAAAATTGAAGTGATGCTTGTCAACAGTGCATCAACTGATAGTACCAGAAGGATTATGGAAGAATTTCGTGATGCAAATGCCAGCAGAAAGAATGATAGTACATTTGGATTTAAAAGTGTGGCAGTTTTAGATAATCCAAAGAAAACACTGCCATGTGGCTGGAATGTTGCACTTGGAGCATATACAGGAGAGGCTGTTTTAAAGGTTGATGCACATTCATCAATTCCCAAGGATTTTGTAAGTAAGAATGTGAATGTGCTTGAGCTTGGAGAAGATGTGTGTGGAGGCCAGAGGCCTAACATAATTGATGATGATACACCGTGGAAGGAAACGCTTCTTTTGGCGGAAAGCTCCATGTTTGGCTCAAGCATTGCACCTTACAGGAATAATCCGGGACGAACTTATGTAAAGTCAATGTTTCATGCGGCATATAGAAGAAATGTGTTTGATACAATTGGGAATTTTAATGAAAAGCTTGCACGGACGGAGGACAATGAAATTCATTACAGAATGAGAAAAGCAGGCTTTAAACTCTGTTTTGACCCTGAAATAATTTCATACCAGCATATTAGAAGCAGCCTGCCTAAGATGCTGAAACAAAAATATTCCAATGGATATTGGATTGCTCTTACAAGCGGGGTATGTCCAAAGTGCTTGTCAATTTATCATTTTGTTCCATTTGCGTTTGTTGTGGCAATTATATTGTCATCTATATGCTGTGCGGTGCTTGGGATTGTTAAAGCAGCAGGAGCAGGCTTTGGTATGTTGTATGGAATTGCGGGCGGAATCATATACACTTTAACAGGGCTTATGTGGGGCGTTTATTGGCTTATGGCGGTGATAATGGCGGTAATAGCGGTTATTGGCGCAAAAAATAAAAGGAATATTACATGTATTGCACTTCCGTTTTTGTTTTTTATGCTGCATATTAGTTATGGAGCTGGCACATTAATTGGAATGATAAAAATGCCTTCATGGGTGAAAGGAATTAGAAATGAACGAAACTAAAAAAGATAAGATGCAGTTACTTGTCAGGCGGTTTTTTCTGATAATAACAGACATTCTGCTGGTTAACGGGTCAGTTTTTTTATCACTGATTATGCGTTTTGATGTTGATATTGCGTCAATTCCGGCTGAATATATGAAAGTATATTTTGACAATATTATACCATTTACATTGATTGCACTTATAATATTCTGGTGCTTTAAAATGTATCATAGTCTGTGGCAGTATGCCAGCATTGCAGAATTGTATAAGATTGTTGAAGCCTGCGTGGTAACTGAGGCGGCGCATATATGTTTTACAGCTATTATGGGGTGGATGCTTCCAAGGGCATGTTATTTTACTTCATGCATATTTTTAATATTTGCTATGGGTTCAAGCCGCTTTATGTATAGAATGATAAGGACGGCGCTCCATGATTACAGGCAGACTGGTGATGAGACACGAATCATGATTATTGGCGCCGGAGATGCGGCAAATGTACTTATGCGCGAAATCCAAAATTCAAGGTATATGATTAACTCTGTGGTGTCATGTATTATTGATGATGATCATAAGAAGGTTGGTAAATATATCCGTGGAGTTAAGGTAGTAGGAACAAGGGAAAAGATAAAAGAGGCAGCAAAGCTTTATGGGATAGATGAGATAATATTTGCAATCCCATCAGCCTCTAATGAAGTAAAAAGAGATGTTTTAAATATCTGTAAAGAGACTGAATGTGATTTGAAGATTCTTCCAGGTGTATATCAGATGGTAGATGGGGAGATTAATGTCAATTCAATTCGTAATGTTGATGTGCTTGATCTTCTTGGAAGGGACCCTATTGATGTAGATATTGAATCAATTATGGGATATGTTAAAGGGAAGACTGTAATGGTTACAGGAGGAGGAGGCTCAATTGGTTCTGAGCTTTGCCGCCAGCTTGTAAGCCACCAGCCAAAGTGCCTGATTATATTTGATATATATGAAAATAATGCCTATGATATTCAGCAGGAGCTGCAGATTAATTATCCTGACGCAAATGTTGTGACACTTATAGGCTCAGTGCGTAATGAATCGAGGCTTGAGGCAGTTTTTGCAGAATACAGGCCGGACATAGTTTACCATGCAGCGGCTCACAAGCATGTGCCGCTTATGGAGATAAGTCCTAACGAAGCAGTTAAGAATAATGTTGTTGGAACATGGAATGTTGCAAAAATGGCAGACAAATATGGGACTGCCAGGTTTGTTATGATAAGTACAGATAAGGCTGTCAATCCTACGAATGTAATGGGTGCAACAAAGAGAATCTGTGAAATGGTTATCCAGTCATTTGCTGCTTGTTCCAAAACGAATTTTGTTGCGGTACGTTTTGGTAATGTATTGGGAAGTAATGGCTCTGTTATTCCATTGTTTAAGAAACAGATTGAAGCTGGCGGGCCGGTGACTGTTACACATCCAGATATTATCAGGTATTTTATGACAATTCCCGAAGCTGTATCTTTAGTGCTTCAGGCTGGAGCTTACGCAAAGGGAGGAGAAATATTTATTCTGGATATGGGCGACCCTGTAAAGATTGATGACCTGGCAAAGAATTTAATCCGCCTTTCAGGTTATACACTTGGTATTAACATGGAAATTAAGTATACGGGCCTTCGTCCCGGCGAGAAGCTGTATGAGGAGCTGCTTATGAAGGAGGAGGGACTGCAGGATACAAAGAACAGGCTTATTCATATTGGAAAACCAATTGAATTTGACAGAGAGCATTTCTTTGAGCATCTGGAAAAATTAAAGGAGGCTGCTTACAGTGAAACGGGGGATATCCGTGCATTGATTCATCAGGTGGCACCAACATATAAGCCTAAAACAGAGGCTCAGCAGGAGCATGAGGGACAGGCTTTGTAATACAAAGGAAGATTAGACATAAGGAGGGAAGGGTTTTTGGAATCTTTCCCTCAAAGTGTTATTGTTAGATATAAGGGAGAATGGTTTATTTATGAAGTATGTGATTAACGGAGGCTTTTTAACCGAATCAATTATGGGGGTTCAAAGGTACGCTTATGAAATACTCACTCGTGTTGATAAGATGCTGGCAGGAGAAAGTGAGGCATCAGTAGAGGATAGTGACTGCGTAAAAAAGGTAAGAAGCATGGATTTGGAAATCCTTGTGCCTGATGAGAACGTGCCGGAAAATCAGAGGAAATCAGCTGTATTCCGGTATATTAAGGTTAAGCATCTTGGAAGCTTTGCAGGTAAGAAATGGGAGCAGATAACATATGCAGGATATCTTAGAAAAAATCATGCAAAAGGAATCAGCCTGTGCAATTCAGTGCCATTGTTTGCAAGAACCGCAGCAGTATGTGTTCATGATATTGTATTTAAAACTAATCCTGAATTTTTTACGGAAAAGGGTGCCTGGCATGAAATTGCCTATCGTAAACTTCTTTATCTAAAGGCATTTCACAGAGCAGATAAGATTATAACCTGTTCAGAGTTTTCAAAGGGGCAGATACTTGATAATTATAAATTGAAGAATACAGATATTTCTGTAATAACAAATGGCTGGCAGCATTTTGATGCAGATGATGTTGATGAGAGTATATTTGAAAGGAATAGTGCTTCTTTTCATCGTGGCAGATATTACTTTTTTCTGTCATCTCTTGCTAAAAACAAGAATCTTTCATGGATTCTTGAGAATGCAAAAATTCATTCTGAGGATACATTTGTTCTGGCGGGAAGCTTTTTGGGAGATGACTCAGGTATAGAAAGTCTTCCTAATGTGATATATGTG
>JAUNPT010000029.1:16490-16778 GCA_030536565.1 Eubacteriales bacterium
GAGGCAAGGGCATTGTACAAGCATTGTAAGGCGTTTATATTCCCCTCTTTTTATGAGGGTTTTGGAATCCCTCCAATGGAGGCACTATGTATGGGAGCTCCAATTGTGATAAGTGATATTCCTGTGCTTAGACAGATATATAAGGGGGCTGCTCATTATATCAATCCCTGTGATTTTGCTGTAAAACTGGATAAGCTTATAATGGAAGAAACTATGCCAGCGCAGATGGTGCTTTCAGAGTATTCATGGGATAAATCGGCAGGGCAGCTTGTAAATGTAATTGGCGGG
>JAUNPT010000030.1 GCA_030536565.1 Eubacteriales bacterium
AAAAGCATATTATTAGTTACATCGTGTGCGCACACAATTTTATTATAATTCCATAGGAATTATAACCTTAATCTACTCCTATCTTTCCTTTTTATCTTCAGTTCAATAATTCCAATGACACACAAACAGACCAGCTGCAGAATAGCAATATATATCGCTTTAAGAGCCATCTCATTATGAATCAACATAGATGTTACTACCCATATCACAACAGTAATATTTAATCTTCTACCAAACACCATCTGCTCAATATCGTCAAGCGGCTTATTTATGCTTTCCACTGGACCTGTCAGAATAAGTACTATTCCTAACATCAGAATTGAAACCTTACAACTCATCGCACCGATAGTAACATAACTAACAAATAGTAACATCATTACCACTATTGCAACTGAACAGCAATAACATCGCAGCCTTGTTGGCGCATGTATTCCACCTGCATACTTCCTAATTGAGAAGTACACAGCTGTATATAACGCACTCTGCCAAAGCATATTAGACAACAGAGCTATAAGAATTAAACTTGCATATATGCCAACATATAAAGGCAATTGCCTTAATCCATATATAACAATATCTCTTTCATCTTCATCTAAGCTGTCAAGCCAGTCTATTTTTTTTAGATAACCTGCTTTCATCAAAACTTGCGAAGTTTTTTTGCTTTCTCCGGAACTTTATCCTGATATACGAGAATACAGCAAGTTGAATTCACAGTTGCTTTTGTAATTTTCTTTGAAACAGCAACTACTGCTTTTCTTACTTTATCATTCAGCATATCTTCGTCCCCCTTTCGTAAGGAATTCACTGTCATGACTTCTGATAGCTGAATCGTATCACATTCTTATTCCTATTTCTAGATACTTGGCGTAATCGGTTGTTTTTTGGCGTATTTGGTAATTTTCATAATTTTATTTATACTAATTTCATCATTATGTTTGTTTTGAAAACGTTTTTATCATGTTTGACGCTCATTAAGCCATTATATTGCTCAACCGTTTGTCTTACAGCTCCCATACCAATACCATGCCACATCTTATCCTTCTTTGTCGTCTGTAATACGTTATTTTTCTGCACCAGTTCATGATAGTATGGATTCTCCACTCCAATAAACAGCTTATTATCTTCCTCCCTCATAGTCACATGAATATACTTATCATTCTCCGTACTACTCAATGCCTCCATTGCATTGTCCATTAGATTGCCAAATACCGTCATAAAGTCCTTCGGCTCTATCTTTACCTTTGTACTTATATCAATATCTAATTCTAACTTAATTCCATCCTGCTCTGCCTGTGCACATTTATAATTGATGATTGCATCAAGATTGGAATTTCCTGTCTGAACATACATATCTGATGTATTCAGTGTATCTGTAAATTGCTTCATGTATTGTAGTGCATCAGCCACATTGCCGCTATTTAACATTCCATGCAAGGCTCCTATATGATTCTTTAAATCATGACGCAGTGTTCTAATCTGTTCCATATGCACAGTCAATACATCAAGCTGCTTCTCATAAGAGCGGTTCTGCTCCATAATTCTTGCCGCATCAACCTGCCTGTTCGTATACGCAAGCATCCAGTCATACAGCATAAATGCTATGATATTCACACCGAAAATAGCACCTGTACATCCTATTATCAACAATCTTGACATCTGCGCAATATATAGTGATATCAAAAGCGTGCTCGACATCACAATAAGCATAATCATCTGAGTCCAGAAAAGATATGGTACCTTTTCCCCCTGCCTGATATGTATGGATTTGTCCATGATAATAACGACAAAATAAAAAATCAGATTAACCATAATATATACAAGCCCGGACGTGAAATCATTTTGCTTCATAAACTGCAGCCACTGTGGCTCTAACAACGTGGCTACAAATAATTCCACACAAAAATTAATAATAAGTCCCATTACCGGTGCCAGTATTCGTTTCTGCACTGATTCCTTATATAAACTGGAGATAATGACCATCGAACCAATATTAGTAATCATTGTAATTAGTGGAACTCTGGCAATCAGATAAAAGAAGGAATTAGTAATAAAGAACAGTAAATATGCTAACAGTTCCACAAATCTGCCAAACCGAAACTCTGTAAAAAATATTCGAAAAAACTTATAAATCGTATATATCCTTAATCCATTGGTAATGCAGTATAAAACTTCTGTATGCTCCATAACAATCCCTTCTCAAATCCTTCACATCTTACCATCTAGCCATCTGTCTCTGACATCTTTCTTACACCCTCTGCTCATGCTGAGTATCTGTCCGTTTCTTAATATCACATCATTTTGGGAAAGCACATCAATGTACTGCATATTCACAATTACCGAGCTGCTGATTTTCACAAAAATATCACATGGCAGTTTATCTTCCATCTCCTTTACTGTTCCCCTTACACTTGTATATTCCATTTTGTCTTCACTATACCAATTCAACACAATATTATGACCTTCTTTTTGTAAGTATATCAGCTGATGGCAAAATATATTATATGAAATACCATTTGCTTTAAAACTAAACTTTCTATCTCTCACATGTTTAAGTTCATATAGCCTTCTGCTTATATTTACCAGCTTTCGTTCATCTATGGGCTTCTCTATATATCCAAATGGCTGATAGTCAAACAGCTCTTTTACATGCTCCGAAGTACCTGTCACAAAAATTATACCCACCTTACTATCATGTAATGTCTCTCTTATATAACACGCAACTTCCATGCCATTTATATCCGGCATGTCAATATCAAGATATATCTGGTCTAACTGATGCTTCTTTGCATATTCACAAAGCTTTTCCCCATCTGTAAATATATGAATGTCCTGCTGTTCTCCGTTCAAAACCTGCTGATTAGCCAATAATATCTCTTTAATCTGTTTTGCATAAAATTCAATGTCATCACATACTGCAATCTTTATCATTTTAATGTTCCTATTTCAACTCCACGCACTTCTATTTCTTCACTTAAAGTATACTTCTGCCTATTTCTTATACTGATTATACACTTTTTTTCTTCCTATAATCAATAAAAACTTAGCGTAACTACATTATAAAAACAGAGGTTTATAGACACTCCGCCATAAACCTCTGTAAAATCAACCATAAATATTATGTTTATCATTCCGAAGCCTTTACATCATCTGCATCAAACACAGCCTTGTCCAGCATTCCCTGCTGCTTTGCCACAACTGTTGTACATACTGCATCACCTGTAACATTAACCGATGTCCTAAGCATGTCTAAAATTCTGTCAATTCCCATAATAAGAGCAATGCCCTCTGTTGGAAGTCCAACTGATGAAAGCACCATTGACAGTGTGACAAGACCTACACTTGGTACACCCGCCGTCCCAATAGATGCAATTGTAGCTGTCAGAATTACTGTCAAAATGGCCGATGGCGTCAATGCAATTCCATAGGCCTGAGCGATAAATATTACTGCTACCCCCTGCATAATGGAAGTTCCGTCCATATTTACTGTTGCTCCTAATGGAATAGTAAATGATGAAATCTGCTTAGCTACACCCATTTTTTTATGAAGTGTATCAATAGACAATGGAATTGTCGCATTAGATGTTGACGTTGAAAATGCAAATGCCATTACAGGGAAAAATTTCTTCACAAACTTAAATGGATTAAGCCTTGTAAATCCAAATAATAAAAGCTGATATACGACAAAGCACTGAACTGCAAGTGCCACTATGACACTTGCCATATATTTTAACATTGGAACAAATGCATCAAAGCCAATCCCGGCAAATGTTTTGGCAATAAGGCAGAATACACCAATCGGGGCAGCCTTCATAATAGCCATGGTCATTTCCATCATAATATCATTAAACTGACTGAAGAAGTTTGATACAGTCGATGCCTTATTTCCAAGCTTAGCCAGCATAATACCTGAAAACACTGCAAAAACGATTATGGGCAGCATATCTCCTGAAGCCAGTGAGCCAAAGATATTTTTAGGAATCATATTCAGTAATGTATCTGCAAAATTAATAGACGATGCTGCAGCCACCGGTGTTTCCTCTGCTGCGGCAATTGACATTCCCACACCCGGACTTATAAGCGATGCAACTCCTAATGCCAGAGATATTGCCATGGCAGTTGTGCATAGATAAAATATTATTGTTTTTATGCCAACCCTGCCTAATGTCTTGGTATCACCAATTGCCATGCTGCCACACACTAAAGAACAAAACACCAGCGGAACAACAAGCATCTGCATAAGTCTTATAAATCCGTTTCCCAGCACATAAAGTAATCCATTAACAATAACTTTATCTCTTATATATCCTCCTGGCATATAATAATGAATTAAGACGCCCCCTGCTGCTCCTGCAAGAAGTGCAATAAAAATCCTGGTCGACAGCCCAAGTGTCTTTCTTTTTGTCTTTTTGCCAGACATCACTCCATTCCTCCGGTTTCTTCTATATACTCTGAAAGCGCCAGCTTCCAGTCCATAGGCTCCTCTAAGCCCGTAATCCTTAACATCATATTATCTAAAACAGAATATTGCGGCCTTTCATCTTCTGACTCTGTTACAGGATTAAGCACCAGCTTATCCTCCATGCCCGCCCTCTTTAAAATCTCAGCGGCATATTCATACTGATTGCAGCTTCCTCCTGAACATACTGCGTGATAAATACCATAATGGTCACTATTTATAAATTCCTCTATCATTTTAGCAAGTTCCTTTGCACTTGTAGGAACTGACCTTCTGTTAACATTCACGTCAAGAGTCTTAAGCTGTGGAGCATTAGCTGCATCTAACACAACATCAACAAAATCTCTGCCTATTCCATACACCCATGAACTCCTGATAATCACATAACGTGTCATAAGCTGTGTGACAAATTTTTCTCCAGCAGCCTTTGATTTTCCATAAACTGACGCCGGATTAATCTCGTCAAACTCGTTGTAAGGCCTGTCTGATGCCTTATCAAACACATCATCAGTTGAAACCTGAATAAGCTTCGCTTCAATACTCTGTGCTGCCTGTGCCAGGTTCCTTACACCTACTGCATTTACCTTGTAGGCTTCATCGACATTTTCACTGCACAGCTTTATATCAGTATATCCTGCACAATTAATAACAACATCAGGTCTGTTAATATTCATATATCTTGTAACCTGCACCTCGTCTGTAATATCCACTTCATCTTTATCTGTCTCTATCAATTCGTATTCCATACAATCCAAATGCTTTATCAATGCACTTCCAACATGTCCAGAAGCACCAACAATCCACACTGTTTTCATAAAATTCTCCTTGTCTGTATAAATATCTTTGAATACCAGTACAATACAGGCTGGCTAAAATTTACCACCTGCATTACCATTGAAATTCATAGTCTCACGTTCTGCAAGCTTTGACTGCCCAAAAAAGATATTTACCGCTTCCTGATACTCAGCCATCTTCTGAGCCTTTTTTATACGTTTGACATCTTTTTTTGAATCTTCAAAAGACTGCTCCATATAACTCCACATTTCCTTCATTCTATGAATGGCATGTTTATCTCCTGACATTATCCCGCACCTTTTTGCATAAACCTCATCATGGAGCTGTTTCATAGCTTTTTTATCTGCCTCCAAATCCCTTGCATATCCCTTTGGAGAATCTGATGCCGCCACATGGATAAAACCAGGATCTGCAATAAGTCCGCGGCCCAGCATAATCCTATCCACCATCGGAAACATTTCCATAAACGACAGCAAATCTGTTCTTGTAAATATATCTCCATTATAACACAATGGGTTTTTGCTGTTTTCAACCGCATACCTGAAGCTTTCAAGCTTCACACTATTCCTGTAATAGTCTGTCCTTATTCTCGGATGTACAATCAGCTCCTCAAGCTCATATTTATTAAAAATTTTCATTAATGCCGGAAATTCCTCTGGTGATTCCTTCCCAATACGTGTCTTTAAAGACACCTTTATAGACTTGCCACCATTATCTGCTCCTGTAATAAACGGTGCATTCATCACCTCATCAAGAAATGCATCAAGCTGGTCTGGAACAGCTAAAAATCCAGAGCCGCGAAATTTAGAAACCACAGTTCCAGACGGACAGCCAAGATTTAAGTTTATCTCATCATACCCATACTCATGAAACAGCAGCCTTGCAGTCCAGATAAAATCCTCTGCCCTGTTTGTCATAACCTGTGGAACAGCATATATTCCATAATTATTTTCTCTTTCCACATCTCTTATTTCCTTTGCCAGAAATTTCTGAGACTGGTTTGGCGATATAAATGGTATAAAATACTTATCCACTTTACCGCAGGCAAAATATTTTTCAAAAGCATTGCGGTATATATATCCTGTAAGCCCCTCCATGGGAGCCATATATATCTTCATAATTCTTTCTCCTCGTATATTTACTGTCACACAGTCACATTCCAGCTTTGTAAGCACAAATCCATATAGCTTATATACCAGCCTGTCCACTAAGCATGTTGGCATCTTAATTAACTATACTGACAAATCCCCGCTCGTCCTTTTCCAGGTGTGTATTATAAAATGCCTTCATTGCCTCAAGCATATATGTTAAATCTTTCACTCCCGCAGTCTCATAAGCTGAATGCATGGCAAGCTGGGCAGCTCCTATATCTACGGTGTCAAACGAAACCTGACTGCTTAAAATATTTCCTAAGGTTGAACCACCTGCAATATCTGAACGGTTAACATATGACTGAACAGGAATATCTGCATTTTCACATATTCCCTTAAAAACTGCGGCAGATAATGCATCAGTTGTATATTTCTGATTAGCGTTATACTTAATCACAACCCCTTCATTCATATAAGGCCTGTTAGTCGGATCTGCCTTATCCAGATGATGAGGATGCACTGCATGTCCGTTATCTGCTGACAGCATAAAACCTTTCGCAATCTTTTGCCTGTAGTTTTTTTCATCAATCCGTGTAAGGACATCATATAAAAATGTAGAAGCTGCTCCCTGCTTTGTCTGGCTTCCCACTTCCTCATTATCAAATACCGCACATATAAGTACACTGCTTTTATTAATTCCGCTATCAGCGTCCGCTGCCTGAAGCAGTGCCTTCATGGCTGTATACGCACACTCTAAATCATCTATCTTGGGACTGGATATAAACTCCTCGCAGGCTCCCCATATGCTTCCCTTTGTTCTGTTGTACAAATATAAATCCATACCATATATCTGACATGCATCAGTACATGCCTCCTTTGCCACAAGCTTATTAAACATGTTCCCTGCCCCGGCCCCACCAAAAATCGGCACCATATCCTTCTGTGCATTATATTTATATCCGTCATTTATATCTCTGTTCATGTGTATGGCGGCATTCGGAATCACAAGTAAATCCCTGTCTATATTAATAAGTCTGCTCTCAAATGTATCCTTATTTTTCACAATCACTCTGCCAGCCAGTGACAGCGGACGGTCAAGCCATGTGGAATATATCATTCCCCCATATTTTTCCACATTTAATTCCACATAATGTCCATCAGTTAAAATCTCAGGATTTTCCTTTATTTTAAATACAGGGGCATCACTATGGGCTGCAATTACCTGGAAATTGGTATATTCCTCTTTAGGGACTGCGAATGCAATAATCGACGAGCCTCCACGAATACAGTAATATTTTCCGCCCTTTTCCAGCTTCCAGCTGCATTCTTCTCTTAGTTCCGCATATCCGGCCGCATTAAGCATATTCCTAAAGTTATCTATTACATGGTAACAGCTTGGACTATTTTTTACAAAATCAAGAAATTCCTCTGCTCTTTGCTTTATCATAACGCTTTCGTCTCCTCTCTCAGCCATGCCCTTTCATCATCATTAAGCATATGTCCTATTTTTTCAAAAACTTGTCTGTGATATTCATTTAAAAGTGCTATTTGCCTGCTGTCAAGCATTGAAACGTCAATAGCATTTCTGTCAAATGGTACAAGGGTAAGGGTCTGCATCTTCATAAACTGTCCATACTCCGTTTTCTTATCCTTAATACACATTATTAGATTTTCCAAACGTATTCCATACTGATTTTCCAGATAAACTCCTGGTTCGTTAGAGGTTATCATTCCCTCCTCAAAAACAGTTCCCACGGAATTATCTGAATTTTTCAGTCTGATTGCGTTAGGTCCTTCATGGACATTTAATATATACCCAACACCATGCCCAGTTCCATGCCTGTAATCAAGCCCCCTTCTCCAGAGTGCACTCCTTGCCATGTAATCAAAGTTAGCTCCTGTACAGCCATATTTGAAATATACATCACCAATATTTAAATTGCCGCAAAGCACAGCTGTATAATTTCTTTTCTGCTCCTGACTTAAAGCTCCACAGGCAATAGTTCTTGTGACATCTGTAGTTCCTTCCATATAATGTCCACCAGTATCAAGTAAAAGAAAGCTGTTATCCACAAGCTCAATATCTGAATCCACAGTCGGCTCATAATGGATAATCGCGCCATGTGCGCCGCTTCCTGCAATTGCAGCAAAACTCTGCCCCAGATAGCTTTTTATCCCACATCGCAGCTCCTCAAGCTTTCTGCATACCTCCAGTTCCGTTATCCTCTCTTTTCCAAATCTGTTCTTAAGCCAGTATATCAGTCTGGTAACTGCAGCACCATCAAGTATATGGGCATAAACCTCATTTTCCATCTCCACCGGATTCTTTACAGCTTTAAAAAGCTTTATTGGACTAATTGTGTCTATGATATTATTATCTTTGGAAGCTTCTGCAAGCAGAGCGAAGTTTACTGCTCCTCTGTCACACATTATATTCAGTCCATGAAGCTGTTTTATATCCTCATATATCTGAAAATATGGCTTTATTGCAATCCCGTCTCTGTAAAGAAGCATACTTATTTCTTTAGATACTGCCTTCTGATTTATATATAATATTGCTTCTGTCTTAGTTATAATTGTATAGGATAATACCACTGGATTATACTCTACATCATTTCCCCGGATATTATAGAGCCAGCATACCTCATCCAGTGCTGAAATAAGCATAACATCTGCATTCTTTTCCTGAAGTTTTTCCCTAAGCCGCATAAGCTTATGTCTTCTTTCTTCCCCTGTATATTTATCTGGAAGAATCCACACAGGCTGTGCCTGCATAGCTGGCCTGCCACTCCAGATACGACAGACAAGATCAACGTCTTCTTTCCATAAGACACCGGTATCCTTAAGGCTTTCCTTTAGAAAATCCGCATATTCTGCCGTTATTGTCCGACCGTCATATCCGATAGTCTGCTTATTCCCAAGATTATCATGCAGAAATTCCTCTATTTTTGGTGTTTCCTCCTCTCCAATGCGCATAAGCTCAATACCGCTTCCCCTTAGCTGTCTGTCAGCCTGCAAAAAATATCTGCCATCTGTCCACAGACCAGCCTTATCCTTTGTCACAACCAATGTTCCCGCCGAACCATCAAAGCCTGAAACATATTCCCTGCATTTAAAATATTCTCCCACATACTCTGAACCATGAAAATCATCTGTTAAAATTATATATGCATCAATATTTTCCTGCTTCATTGCAGCTCTTAACTGCTCTATCTGTAATCTTGCCATACTATTCCTCATTTCCTGGCGGCTTGCCGCAAAAAGGGGTAGATAATTTCATACAGACGTTTTTTCATACCACTCTTCATTCTAAAACAAGCCATATTTTATCCTTGTTCTCTCAATTTTTTCTATTACAGGCTTTGCAAGAAACAGCGTAAATACGAATGTTGCCGCTGCCCTTACAGAATCTATTGGCAGCCCTGCAATATAAAAGCTCATTATCGTCTCTTTATTCAATGCCGCATAGGACATCACCGCAGAACCAAAATTCATTATTCCACCATAAACCAGCAGCGCTGCCATCATTCCATACAAAGACAAAAGGACTGGACTATTTCCATATCTCTTATTATAAAATATAAGTCCTGAAATAAAACCGGTTAATCCCAGCGCAAACATCTGCCATGGTGTCCATGGCCCCTGCCCGAACATTATATTCGACACAAGCATTGTCACCGCTCCCACTAAAAAGCCTGTTTCAGCCCCAAGCGCAGCACCTGATATTACCACAAGCGCAACTACCGGTTTAAACTCTGGAAACATATAGAACAGGCCTCTGCCCGCTATACATATGGCACAGATAACCGCTATCATAACAAGTTCTCTTGCCTGTGGTTTCCTGCCCTCAAAGAGCAGCATAAATGGCAGCATACATTCTAAAAGTACAAGAAGTGATATAAAAAGGAACTTTTGGTCTCCCAGAAAATAAATTCCTGCATATATAGTAAAAGGAACTGCCAGAAGTATCATAATCACCATGACAAGCTGCCTGGTTAACAGCGGCATGTTTTTTTTCCTGTCATTAGGCATATCCTCACAGACCTTAACAGATGCCTCCTGCAGATATTCACCCTGCGTTTTTTTTATTTTTCCTGAACATGCAGCCACCAATTCATCAGCAGTTATAATATTTTCAACAATACCTCTGGACATTCTGTTAGCTGCTGTTGTATAAAACCCGTTTCCTGAAAAAAATTTATGAGGTTCATTTTCAGACACTATATCCCCGTCAAAAAATAATGCACACCTGTCTGCCGCCTCGGCACAAAATTCCACATCATGGCTTACAATAATTATTGTTTTGCCCTGTGACTTTAGATTTCTTAACAGCTTAACAAACTGCCGCTTATATTCTTTATCAAAGCCCTTAGTTGGTTCATCCAGCAGAAGAATGTCTGATTTATTCAAAATCACCTTTGCCAATGCAAGCCTCTGCTGCTCTCCACCCGATAAATCATAAGGATGTCTGTGCAACAGGCCTGCAAGAGCGCATACCTCTATTACACCCTTCAGGTCACTTTCACTGCTTCCGATATCTTCCAGATTCTCTCTGACAGTTTTCTTTACAAACAAAGTCTTCGGATTCTGAGGCAGCATTCCAACCTTTTTTCCAAATGTTGCTATACTCCCTCTCTGCGGTTTTCTTAAGCTGGCAGCTACAGACATCAGAGTACTTTTTCCAGTCCCATTACCACCAAGAATACAGTAAATTTCCCCTTCGTATACTTTAAAAGAAGTATCTTTTAGTATTTCGCATTTATCTCTTTCGTAATGAAAATAAAGTCCTTTTGCAATAAGAGCAGGTCTTTTGCTGCCCATATCTTTTTCAGACGCATTTTCATCAGTATAAAGCTTTTCCATATTCGGGCTATATTGTATATATTCCTTTAACCACTGTCTTCCAGTTTTAACATCAAGCGGACACTGCTGCCTCATATTATCATTATCCTTAACAGCACTCCACACCCTCACTGGAACTGGCATTGCCTCTGCCATAACATGCTTCTGCGATTTCAGCTGGCTGCACACAGCTATTGGGCTGCCTTCTGCAATTATCCTTCCAGAATCAAGAACCACCACCTTATCACTTAACGTAATAATTTCCTCAAGTCTATGCTCTGCTATTATAATTGTTATGCCAAGCTCCTCATTTATTTTCTTAAGCATACCAATAAATTCTGACGCAGCTATTGGGTCCAGCTGGCTTGTAGGTTCATCTAACAAAATAACCTTTGGCAGCAGAGTCATTGCTGAGGCAAGGCATAAAATCTGCTTCTGTCCTCCTGACAATTCATTTACATCTTTGTGAAACCAGCCCTGAATCCCAAAAAACATTGCCATTTCAGACACCCTCTGTTTTATTATTTTACTGTCATATCCCAGACTTTCCATTGCAAATGACATCTCATGCCATACCTTGTCTGTAACAATCTGATTATCCGGCGACTGTGACACAAATCCTATATCTGATGCCAGCTGGCGTTCATTACAGTTTTCCAGCCTGCTGCCGCAAAAATAAATTTCTCCCTCTTTATTTCCCTTGGGGCTTAAAGCCGGCTTTAACATTCTAAGCAATGTGCTCTTACCACTCCCAGAGCGCCCGCACAATGTAACAAAGCTTCCGTCAGCTGCATTGACATTAATGCCTTCAAGGGCAGACGCTCCCTGCTTTGGATATGCGAAGGTTAAATTTTTTATTTCTATAAGCATATAGTCACTCCTTAATATTTACGGCAATAGGAATTGAGCACAACGCTGTAAATACTGCATACGCTGCAATTGCTTTTAATGAAAACAGACTGCCATAAACTGCCGGATAATATGTGAAATATAACCCTCCTAAAGAAGTAACCACAACATATCCCGACGCAGCAAATCCCGTCATTATTAAAACTACCGCATCTCTTTTATTAAATCTATATACAGAAAATGCTGTCCTGTTTCCAAGTCCATAGCCACGTGCCTTCATAGAATCTGCCGTCTCTATAGAATTTTCCATCGCCCACGAAATCATAATTGAAACTTCATTTGCAAAATGTCTGATTTTTTCAAAAATCTTCCCATCGCCTGCATCTTTTCCTATAGCTTTCTGAGCATCGCGGATTTGCCCAAACTGGCCTATAAAGCGCGGAACAAAACGAAATGTCATTGATATAACCAGACTGAAATGAGGCGATATTTTACCAAACAGATATATGAACTTATCAGTAGTCATAACTTCATTATAACAGTTAAACCACACTATTACAGACACAAGCATTGCCGACATAAAGCCCCCATATATAATTGCCTCCATTGTCACCGGATTTCCATTTGACATGTAAAAAAGCACTGTAATTCCCTGATGGTTAAACAAAGGATTTATGATAATTATCATAAACGCCATTACTGCCATGTACCTTATAGTCTTGCCTGCAGCTCTTGCGCCTTTTAATATAATACAGTTAATAACGCCCATAACAAGTGAAATTGCTATAATTATTGGATGCATGGAAAACATAGATATTAAAAGCACCACTGTAAAATATACAAAACCGGCTATTGGATGGTATTCTATAAATCTATTTTTCATATATCTCCCATTCTGCATGTATATTTCCACTCAATTACATCTTTATCATTTAAAATATAGGCATCTGAACCAACATTCACACTATTAGCATTTATCTTGTACAGCCAGCCTGACATACTTCCGCAGTCAAACTGATACAGGTTGTTGATTCCTTCAATATACATAGTCCCATACATGGGCGTTTTTGATGCCTCCATATGTATATTTTTCTGTCTGCACACACGTCTTAACACCTCAAATACAGTCTCTCCCTTTGTAAATTCTACTATTACAGGCTCAAGAATCCAGCCATTGGCTGGCACAAGCCCCTTTTTATTTTCCTTCAGCTGATCAATATTATCCAGAATATTTGCACAGGAAATGGATATTGTACAGCTGTATGTCTGTACTGCTTCTCCATTGTCAGGCTTCTGTACCTGATTAGAGTCTGTTTCCTTATTCCCGTCCATATCATGTTCTCCACTTATGCTGCCTGTATTCTCCTGACCGTTTAATTCTGCTTTCTGCCCTGATGATGTTTCTGTCTGGTCTCCTCCTAAGCGTTCTGCAGTTTCTGTCTGACTGCTTTGTCCTGACATACTTTCTTCATCTATCTGAATATTCTGCCCCGCCTGTTTATCCTCCTTTGTCTGCACACTTCTATCATTACCTATGTCCTGACCTGATGATACAGTTCTATCTATGCTTTTTTTATCAGTGCTGCCTGTTACAAAACCCCTTGACTCTTTAGTACCATTTCCATACCAGAATGTAAACACAAGTAAAATCAGTACAACCACAGCACCTATAATCTTATTTCTGTTTCCTTTAATAAACTTCAATTTCCAGCCTCATTTCTATTCTTCTTAATAAATATACAGTAATGAGTATACCATATTTTTTTACCAAAATAAAATAACCCAAAATTCCTTATAAAGAATTTCGGATTATTTTATAATAACATTTTTAATCTACTTTTTTCTTGTCATAACCAGCTTAATCAGCTGAACTATAGGAAGATTTGCAAATGCCAGAGCATAAACTGTCATAAGCTCATTAAAGCTTAAACTAACTACCTTAAATACCGGCTGTAATACAGGTATTGTAAGTACACAGGTTATAAGTGCAAAGCCTGCCACAAATGCACCCAGCAGATACTTATTATTAAAGAAAGCTCCCGTAAAAAGCACCGGTCTGCCAGACTTACAGTTAAAACCATGAACGAGCCTTGAAAGACAGAGTGTTCCAAACGCCATAGTGCTTCCAAGGACTGCGCCCCCTGCTTTTAAACCTGTCATAAAACCAACAATTGTCATTACTGCTATTACAAGGCCTTCAACTCCCGTCCTTAAAAGAAATTCTTTTGTCATAACACCTTCTCCTGCTGGTCTTGGCTTCTCAGCCATAACACTGGCTGAATGCGGTTCTAATCCTAACGCAATCGCTGGCAGGCTGTCTGTTAATAGATTGATAAAGAGCAGGTGCACTGGTGCAAATGGTACTGAAAGCCCAGCAATAGAGGCATAAAGCACTGTTAATATTCCACCAAGATTTCCTGATAAAAGAAACTGGATTGCACTTTTTATATTCTTGTAAACATTTCTTCCGTTCTCAACAGCTTTTACGATTGTTGCAAAGTTATCATCTGTAAGAATCATATCAGCCGCATCCTTAGATACTTCTGTTCCGGTAATTCCCATTGCAACACCGATATCCGCCTGCTTTAACGCAGGCGCATCGTTTACACCATCGCCTGTCATGGAAACAATATTCCCCTTTTCCTGCCATGCGCGGACTATTCTGATTTTATGCTCTGGTGAAACTCTGGCATATACTGAAATCCCCTCAACAAATGTCTTTAACTCCTCATCGCTTAGGTTATCTATATCAGCACCCTCGCAAGCCTCTGGCATATCCTTTAAGATTCCTATTCTCTTTGCAATAGCTGCCGCTGTAACCTTGTGGTCACCTGTTATCATTATTGGCTTAATTCCTGCCCTTATACACTCTTCAACCGCTGCCTTTGACTCAACTCTAGGTGGGTCCATCATAGAAATCAGGCCAAGAAATGTAAGATTATTTTCATCTTCTAACCCCGGCTTAATTCCAGCACCTATTTCTTTATAGGCAAATGCAAGAACACGAAGACCATTTTCTGAAAAAAGCTGGTTCTGATTATGGATTAAAGCTAAATCCTCCTGCGTTATTGGTGCCGTTTCAAATGTATTATCTGCCGGGTTGCCCTTTACATATGCACTGTCAACCGTTCTTTGAATATGACTCATACGGTTCATAAGCACATCAACTGCACCCTTGACAATCATAATATTTTTTCCATCAATGTCATGCACTGTTGTCATTAGTTTTCTGTCGCTGTCAAATGGTATCTCTGATTTTCTTTCATAATCATGTCTGATTTTCTCAACATTTTCCAAAAGAGCTGTTGCCAGATTCACAAGAGCTGTTTCTGTTGGGTCGCCAATCTCAACTCCATCTCTGCTTGTTGAATCATTACAAAGCACACTATATACCAACAGCTGCTTTAACTGTGCATCTCTTGTATCTATATCTCCTGCTTCTATCTGTCTTCCTCCAACATAATACTGCTCCACTGTCATTTTATTTTGTGTAAGTGTTCCCGTTTTATCAGAACATATCACCGAAACACTTCCTAAACCTTCAACAGCCTGTAGTTTACGAATAATCGCATGTTCTCTTGCCATTTTCTGTGTTCCAAATGAAAGAACAATTGTAACAATTGAACTTAATGCTTCTGGAATTGCATTTCCTATGTTCTCACCACGAAAAACACTGATGCCAAACAATAATGCACAAAATACAAGAATTATGACAGAAAGCTTTCTTCCAAACTGGTCTAAACTTATCTGCAGCGGTGTCTTTTTTTCTGATGTTGACTTCATCAATGCTGCAATTTTACCAACCTCTGTCCTCATTCCTATATCTGTTACAATGAATGTCCCACGTCCATAAGTTACAAAGCTTCCCGAATACACCATATTCACTCTGTCTCCAAGTGGTGCTTCCCCATTAATTGGGTCACTATTTTTCGTGGCTGGAAGGCTTTCTCCCGTAAGTGCACTTTCATCAATTTTAAGGCTATAACATTCCGTAATTCTTCCGTCTGCTGGTACCGCATCCCCAGCTTCCAGTAAAACTATATCACCAACCGTAATTTCCCTTGTCTCTATTAAAGCTACATCTCCATCACGAAGCACCTTAGCCTGTGGCCCTGACAGCTTCTTTAAGCTGTTAAGCGACTGCTCTGCCTTTAATGTCTGCACTGTGCCAAGAATGGCATTCATTGTTATGACAGCCAGAATAACTATTGTGCTTTCTATATCGCCTAATAGACCTGAAACTATTGCAGATAATATAAGAATAATCACAAGGAAATCCTTAAACTGTTCTAAAAAAATCTGAACAGGGCTTTTTTTCCTGCTTTCTTCTAACTCATTCAGTCCATACAACTGCTGATTTCTTTTGACATCTTCAAAAGCAAGTGGTTCTTCATAACCATTGATACTGTATCTGACCTGTTTTGCAGTCATCTGATAATACTTTTTCATAATAATCCTCCTTTTACTTCCGTTTACAGTATGAACGGAAATTTTACTATTCTACACATAAAATGTTATTGAAAATAATTCATACAACGCAAAAAAGAGACTCTTATTGCATAATCTCTATGCAATAAAAGTCTCACCATTCTCATACGACACCGGGTGTATACACACCGTACTGACGATACCGCAAACACTTTTTAGTGCCGGTTACTCCCTTTTATATGTAAAATACTATAACTGTAAGTCTGCCAGTTGTCAAACACTTTTTTAA
>JAUNPT010000209.1 GCA_030536565.1 Eubacteriales bacterium
TTTAAGCAGTCCTTTATTCTGAAGCTGCGTTTTTAAAATTTTTTCTGCCTCATCATAAGTAAGCTGTTTTGCTTTACTCACGACATAGTTCCTTCTTGTGACATCACTTATCTGACCATTCTGGTCAACTATAATCGCAGACACAATGGTATTGCCATCTGGCATTGGAAAACCTTCGGTATATAATTTAGAATTTTTCGTCGGTACAGAACCGTCTGTTGTATAATACACCCTGCTTCCATCTGGAATATAATCCACTGAAATCATCTGGCCTGATTCGTAGCTTCCTGATGCCGGATTAATTGAAGGTGCAGTTGGCTTCTTATAATCAATCTCATATCTTAACTCTACAACATCACTGTATATCCCTGACGAATTGATTGCAACTGCCTTAATCGTTGTTATACCCGACTTAATTTCTATTATATCACTATATAAATTACTCTTTTGTGTTGGTGCTGAACCATCTAAAGTATAATAAACTTTACAGCCGCTGTCCATAACAAACTGAAGCTTAACATTCTCATTATAAGTACCTGCCTCTTTAGATGGTGCAGGATTCTTTACTATGTAATCAGCAAGATACTGTTCAGCTTCGGTTCCCCTATAATTTTTAATTAAGGAATTTAACGAATCACTGTCTTCTTCCTGAGCATAAAATTCTGCCATTGCCTGAATTGCCTTCTTATTATACTTATCAGCATTCAAAATGCTTTGTAATGTCTCAAGTGCCTTGTCCTTCTGATTTGTATTTCTGTAACATATATACAAATCAAATAATAAGTCTGTATTCTGGCTTCCTTCCTTTGATTTTGCTGCCTTCTCCATGTATGGAACAGCTAAAGAATAATCTCTTGAATCATATAATTCCATACCCTTCTTATAATTAAAATCATATGATTTTTTCCTGTTATTATTACTTACAAGCAATACCGTTACTATAGCTATAATTATCAGCAATGCTGCAATCCCAGCGACCACAGCAATTTTAATCTTTTGGTTCCTGCTTAATTTCTTTTTATCCTTATCGTCTGTTTTTTGTATTTCATCAATTTTTTCTTTCTCAAGCTCCTTTGATATATCTGGAATAACCTGAGTTTTCATAGAAGCTGCCACTGGGGCCTTCTTACCTTGACTTTCCTGCTGATATTCATTCTGGTTGACAAATGCTCTGGCAACTGATGTTTCTTCTTCCATCAGCTTCTGCATTGAACTAACTACCTGGTCATCAATATCATTCTTATCTTCAAATGTATTTTCACCTTGAATTTTGGTTTGTGTATTTTTTTTATAGTCTATATCATTAACTGTACGGCTTAAATCAATTGTGCTGCTTATTATTTCTTTTTCTTTATCAGCTTGCATATAGCAACCCCCATAATCAAAAAATTAACATTCTCATTTTATCATATAGTTTTCAAATAATCAACATAAGCTAAATTTTGTTTTTATTAATATTTTTTATTTTTCTTTCACAGTCTAGTCACATTTTGCTCACAATTCTACTGTATATTATATTTCAGATAGCAAAGTTAATTCTTTCTATCTCCCCCTCATATTTTAAAGGAGAGATGCTTTTTACAGGCATCTCTCTTTTTTGCGTTTACTACGAGTAGACAAAGAAAAAGAATCAAATGAATGATTATGCTTGCATAATTCAGACATTTGATTCTTTTTCTTTAGCGACGACAGTCGCGACTGACAGACCGTAGGTCTGGAAGTGCTCGTAGTAATTTTTATAGGGCGCCAGCCCATCATGAATAATTCGTCGTAGGCGAATTATGAATGCGTGGCTTAGCTTCTTATCTAATTGACGACACCCTGACTGTACAAGTCATTGTCTTATTATGTACAACTGCCGTTACAGTTGTTGTTCCTGCCATTCTGGCAACAACATGCCCCGATGAATCAATTGTACATACTCTCGGGTTGCTGCTCCTCCACCTTACAGCAGCATCGGTACCAATAACATCTAAATCATAATAATCATACTGATCCAATGAGATATACGAGCTGCTTATTGCCAGTGAATGAACAGTACATGCTGATGATACACCATTACTGTTACTTTCAACTACAACCTCCGCTGTTCCCGGCCCAACCGTAGTAATAACACCGTCCTGGTCTACAATAACGATTCCTGTATCTGTTGAGAACCATTCATATGCATCTGTGTTAACTGCAGGTCTTACTCTTACTGACAGCTGGCGTGATTTACCTGAAAGCATATAAATCTCTTTAGAATTAATTCTAAGAGAGGATATATTTACAACAGGTGTTACATATACCCAGCAGACACCTTGAATATTATTACCATCCATAGATGTCGCTGTAATCTTACACTTACCTGTTGCATTTGCAAATATCTCTCCTGACTCATCTACTGTAGCAATAGATTCATTGGAAGATGTCCAGACAACATTCTTGATAGTAGCATTATCAGGATATAT
>JAUNPT010000210.1 GCA_030536565.1 Eubacteriales bacterium
ACCTAAAAATACGACTAATGCTGTTTTTGTAACATATTTAATCACCCCCTCAATAAGCTCACATGCTTTAGAATAATGATTCTCCTCCGTAATCGAATCTGCTATGCCTAACAGCATGTAAATGCTGTTTATCTTAATCAACACACTTTTAAATACAACATTTATAACACCAATCATCATCATTACAATCTCATAATATGCTGCCGCCGAAATGTTTCCTCCTACCATTACAACCGCTGGAAAAAAGACTGGACATACTGACTGGTAAAACTGTACCATAGCTGTAAGCACCTCCGTAGCTGTAAGCACAGCTCCTGCAAATACAGCTGTCAATAAAGCTACAAGCGTTATGGAAAGAATCATCTGTGATGTTTCTGTAATCTGTTTCAATCCAGCTCCCATGGAAAATGTTTTCAGTACCGCCGACATAACTCCAATAATAATAATCTGTATAACTGCTTTTTTATTTGCCTTAAGCATATATACGATTTTATTTATATAATTCTTTGCTGAAAAAAACTCACCGTCGTTTCCTATTATATCCTTAACCATCTCTTTAAAATCTATATGATAGTCTGTATAGTCTTTAACAGTATCATCTATTTCTGAATAATCATATTTTTCTAAAATACTCTCTGTGTCATTTTTTGCATAACACTCTGTTGAATATAATGTAACAGCTGTAAAAACCAGTATAACCAGTAATAGTTTTTTCATATGCATGCAGCCACCGTTTCAAATAAGGATAAAACAACAGGAAGGCTTAAGGCTGCCACTGACACTCTGCAAAGCACTTCTATCAAATCCGCTGCCGCCATATATCCATTATCCTTAAATAAGCCTGCTGTAAAATGTGTAACATAAGTCATTCCAATAATTTTAAGAAGAAGATTTATATATTTCTGATTTATCTGTGCATATGCAAGCAGCTTTTGAAATTGTACAATAATTCCATTGAGCTTTAAAATTAAAAAGCCTGCTGTTATTATAGTTATAGCAGCAATTATAAATATACTAAAGCTGCTGTTCATGCTTTTTAAAATAATAGCAAATACCAGTCCGCACACTGCAAAGACACATATTTGAAAAAATGTCATATTACCCTCCTCTAATCCTCTTATATCTGTAACAGCTTTTTTATTGAATCAAATAAATCCACGATATAGGGGACAATCCAATACAACACGATAACCAGTCCGGCAAGTGTTGTAAGAAACGCCTGTTCTTCCCTGCCGCTGTGTTTTAAAACCTGATTTAAAATTGAAATAACAATTCCAACTGCTGCTATTTTAAAAATAATATTTATCTCCATACTCTCTCCACTTCATTATCAGATTAATAAAAGCATAACCAGCGTTCCTGCCGCCAGTCCTACAATCCGATAAACCTTACACCTTATCCCACATTCTTTTTCAATGCCAGCAATTCTATTTTCCAGCTGCCTGTGCACTTCCCTCACCATTGCCAGCTGAATATTTTTATTTAAGTACAACGGCATCTGTCCAATTCTTTCAATAACCTCACAATCCTGTTCAGTTAATATTTCTTCCTTCATGTACTCATTTACAGCCTTTTTCCATTCATTTTCAAACGAATGTGTTCCGTCCATTCTAAGCTTGTCTGCCAGATATATATAAAAATTTTTAATATAATGCTCATTATATGTATGTCCGATTTTTTCAAAGCATTCAGGAATGCTCATAAGTGCATAGTCAATCTGGGTTTCAAAAACCAAAAGCGATTGATTAATTACCTTCAGTCTTTTAAGTCTTTCCAACAACCTCTGTGCACGTATACAGCCCCATAAAAAAGAGCCTAAAATTATCATTATACCTCCTGCAGTTTTTATATATCCTCCCTCCATTCCACACATCTTACACCATGCTTCTCATTATCCGTCAAAAATATCAGCCTGCTAAATGCACCTATGCCTAACAGCGTACTGATTCCATTACATCGCAGCAGCTCCTTTTCATTCCAGCCATGAACTGTACCGAAAACTGTACAGCCGCAGTGAATACAGTACATTACAGCCTCCACATCTTTAATCCCACCAATTTCATCAACAGCAATTACCTGTGGTGAAAGAGCTCTTACTGCCATAAGCATTCCCTCTGATTTAGGACAATTATCTAAGACATCCGTCCTTACTCCCACATCATTTTGTGGAACCCCCTTAAAACAGGCAGCAAGCTCTGAGCGTTCATCAATAATACACACATTTTTTCCGTCCATTATTGTGCCGTCAGAAAGCACACAGCCATTTGAAAGCTGTCTTACTAAATCCCTTAACAATGTGGTTTTCCCATATGCCGGCGGTGACACAATAAGTGTATGTTCAAGCCTGTTATTACCATAGACAAAGTCCATAACAGAATCTGCACAGCCATAAACCTCATGTGCAACCCTTATACACAGATAGGTTATTTTACTCAGTATC
>JAUNPT010000211.1 GCA_030536565.1 Eubacteriales bacterium
TCCTATTGTAATGCTTGCTTCTTCGACCACTGTAGATTCATCAATTTCAATTTCATCATTTTGTCCAATTAAAGTATTAAGATTTTCATTTTTTCCATTAAGTGTCACAACCGCACCTTCACCAGCACTCCCTCTTGCAAGCCTTGCTTTCCCATTAACTGTGTATGTAATGCCCTTTCCTCTTCTTGGGAACAGCAGTTCATTTGGAAAACCTATCTGCATAACAGCATCTACAACAGTTAGTGTACTCGTGTCATACATTTTAACCCTCTGGTTATTGACTGTAACAAACACAAAATTATTTTTTTGTGTATAATAATTCGTACATATTCCTACAGGTGTGACATATAAGGAATCCTTCTTAAAATCTTCAATGTCAAACTCAACTGTTGTAAGAACTTCTTTCCCCCTGACAGCTACACGCTCCCTTGGAATTTTAAGACAATCTGCAATTTTATCTGTATACCCAGTCATTTTTCCGCCGCCGCCAACAACAAATACAGCATTTACAGACTTACCTCCATTAAGCTCCGTAATTTTTGCTGCGGTTTCCTTAGACATGCTTTCAATAACATCAGCGGCAACAGCCTTAATTTCATCAACAGAAACCTTTTGTGTAAGTCCCATAATATCTTTGAATGAAACAAGGCCCTTTTTCTTATTGTTAGCTGACACCTTGATTTTTTCCGCAGTATTAAAATCAACAAGATATTTTTTTGCAATAAGCTCTGTTATTTCATCACCCGCATGCGGAATCATTCCATAGGCTATTACACTTCCATCTTTTGTGATACAGATATCTGATGTTCCGGCTCCTACATCAATCAATCCGATATTCAAAAGCCTGTACTGCTCCGGAATAGCAATATTCATGGCTGCAATAGGCTCCAGCGTAAGGCTTGCGACATGAAGCCCGGCATATTCTACTGCCTCGTAAAGACCATCTACAACCTCTTTGGGTAAAAATGTAGCAATAAGCTCAACGCCTATCCTGTCTGCTTTATGACCTTCAAGATTATTAATTTCATACCCGTTCAACTGATATGAAACCGGTGTATTCCCAACATAATAAAAGCTTACATCTGCACTATCCTTATTAATCTTTTCATGAGCCTTCTCAACCGCCAGCAGATTCAAAGAGTATATCTGTTCTGCAGTTATCCTTGTTTCCTCCTCCAAATCAACACTGGCGCTCTGTCTTACTGTGCGAAGAACCCGTCCAGCCGCGGCAATACACACCTCAGACAATACTTTATTAAGCTCCTTTTCAAGCCTGTTCTTCACCAATCGTATAGTATCACCAACTTTGTAAATGTCGTGAATCTGTCCATCAAGCATGGCTCTTGTTTTATGCTCCTGCTCCGCCATTGCCACAACATGAAATTTATTTCTTTCCATAAAACCAACGACACCCACAATTGTTCTTGTACCAATATCTAATCCAAATACAAGATTTTCCTGCGATGAAATTATATTATCCATGAAAAATCCTCCTCTTTTCCCTTTAAGGGACTAAGTATTTTTTTAACTGCCCCAGTGTATTTTCAACATTATTACTGTTATCAATCACACACGAACAATATTTTCTAAATTCATTATCTGTAAGCTGGCTTTTAAAAATCTTAGAAATTTTATTATCCGAATATCCCCTGTTTTCCTTCAGACGAATCCGCCTTACTTCTTCAGGAACGTATATATACCAAAGCTCGTCGCAGATAACATTATAGTGGTCTTCAATGAGCAGGGCTGCCTCCACAAAAAAATATTCATACTGTCCCTTAATCTTCATCTCATTAATCTTTTCAAGTATAACTCTCTTTACCAGCGGATGTATAATGCTGTTTAAGACCATTCTTTTGTTAATATTGGCAAAGACTATTTTTGCTAATTTTACCCTGTCAATTTCTCCACGAGCATCAAGGATTCTGTCCGAAAACATCTCTATAACCTGCTGATATCCACATTCGCCTTTTTTCATTATATCCTTTGCAACTTCGTCAGCCTGAATAACATATGCATTAAAATGCTTTTTCAAAAGCGACAAAACTGTACTTTTACCCGAACCTACGCCTCCGGTAATTCCAATAACCTTCATATTTTCCTCCAACAAAACCTACGTTTAAAATTCCAGCTGGTTAATGTGCTTCAAACCAATTATTCCCCTGCTGGAGGTCTATTTCCAAAGGTACTTTCAAATCAGCCGCATTTTTCATTGCATCTGTAAGTATTTTTTTGACCTGTTCAATTTCATCCGACTTGGTTTCTACCAGCAGTTCGTCATGTACCTGCAGTATGAGCCTTGATTTTAAGCCAGCCTCCTTAAGCCTGTTATATACACGAATCATAGCAAGCTTTATAATATCTGCAGCAGTTCCCTGAATAGGTGCATTCATAGCGACT
>JAUNPT010000031.1:0-9354 GCA_030536565.1 Eubacteriales bacterium
ATAATACAATTGCATCTTTTCTGAGGACTTCATACTTACCTGTATAAGTTCTATGTGAATTATCATTCTTTGTTTGCTCATTAAAAGAAAATTTCTATTTACAGCTTGTACTGATAATTACATAACGCCGATCTATACCTGCCAGCGTACGCATGTCAAATATTTTCCCGATTGATTTATATCTATAACGATATTATATAACCGCATTTTCAATGTATCTAACGTGAATCCCTTTTTTTATCGTGAATCCCGCCAATCTTTATTTATTTCCTTAATCAATACAACCTTTTACTGGTTTCTATGTGTCAAATGATTCCAGCCATCTCTAACTATTCTCAATTACTTTAATTGCCCAGTCTTTGACATTTCTTATATCAGCCTCATCTGGGTGTTTCAAAGCTTCATCAAAATTCTTAATACTTACTTCAAGCTTTTTATCCTCCGGATGCTCATGTAACATGGATACATATCTGTTCCTTACATTCATTGGCATTTTCCCCTGGCAGAAGAAATAATCTTCCATGCTGCTGGTAAACTGACAAAGCTTTTTTACTCTATCAAATAATGATTGATAATATTCTTTGGAGCCGCCAAATCCGGCTGTTCCAAAATATGCTATTCTTTTATTATCCAAGGTCTTCATAAAATCTGCAATTTCCGTACAGCACATTCCTTTATCCGTCCATGAACCAATGAAATAAAAATCTGCAGCAATTCGTTCCTTTGGCTCTCCAATATAAACCACATTTTCATGCAGTGCCTCGTTAATTGCCTCTGCTAATAATCTTGTATTTCCTGTAATACTTTTGTAAATAATTGCTATCTTCATATGATTCCTCCGTCCAGTTCAAATCTCACATTTTAAATTTTCAACAACATCATCGCAGATTGCAAACCTAACCATCATATTTCTTCAAAATACAAAAAGAAAGGACACCCATCACTTAATTGATCGATGTCCCTCAACTTTTCTTGTACACGTTGTTGACCTCCGTGTTTTCTGTTCTTTAATTCTTGAATGAAGCCTTCGCCGTTCTTGAATCAAATCACATTGATGGTTGATAAGTTTAATGAAGTTCTCACCATTTCTCTTATCTGTTTCTTAGTTACCTTTTTCTACTTAGATGAATCTCTCGACATCCTTTCGATTACTATCTGGTTTCTGAAACTCTCGCCATTAACCATCTACTTTTGTGTACCTAGACTTGTGAAGCTCTCGCCACTTTTTACTGAGTTTACATTCAGCGTCTTATTACACTTGCTTAGATACTGTTCATTCCATTTCTACTACTGTTAAGCTCTCGCAACATTTCGATTTTATAATCTCGATTGATGAAGCTCTCGCCATCTTTCTTTATTGATTATATTGTAATGATTTGTATCTGTTACCTTGTCTCTTTGTATTTATTATAATACAATCCTTTTCTTAATTTGTCAACCTATTAATCAAAAGTTATTTAATTGTCCATCTATTTGCTCCATTTGACATATAATTGTCAAGCAATTCTCTCCACTTCCTATCATCTTCCCCTTGGAAGGAAAAGCATTATTCAAATAAATGACTTAATGGCAACTATGATTTGTACAGCCTTGTTCACCGCAAGTATGTCCTTCGCCATGTTCGTGGTCGTGATGATTGCAATGAACATCAGGATTGAAAGAAAGAGTATCAGCTAAAAGAGCGTTGACCGCTTCATCTGCATTTCCCTGAACACCACCGTACAGCTTAAGACCTGCCTCTGCAAGAGCCATTTGCGCTCCTCCGCCGATTCCACCGCAGATAAGTGTATCTACCTTATTCGCAACTAAGAATCCTGCTAATGCACCATGACCGCTTCCGTTTGTATCAGCAACCTCGGCAGAAACAACCTTACCGTTTTCTACATCATAAAATTTAAACTGTTCGGTATGACCGAAATGCTGAAAAATCTCTCCATTTTCATAAGTAACTGCAATTCTCATAATATTATCTCCTCGTATAATAATGTTTTTGACTTCTTCTTGATTTTGTTTTTCACAATTCTTTTTATAGCACCACCTCGGATTGCCGTCACAAAGTCTGTAGTTTCCACCTTCTATCACAAGCTGCCTGCCTTTCACAAGACTGTCTGCAATTTTACATCTTGCACTCTCATAAATTTCCGTTGCAGTAGAGCGTGAAATTTCCATCTGTTTCGCACATTGCTCATGCGTCTGTTTTTCTGAATCAATCAGGCGGATTGCTTCAAATTCATCCATCGTAAGAAACACAGGCTCCATATTTTCGGCGTCCTCGGGTGAAAAAACTTTTACTGATGGCTCACTGCAAATTCTACGGCATCGTTGTGGTCGTGGCATTACTATCCCTCCTTGTTTCCGGCATATGCCGATTATATCACATTTTCTTTCAAATTTCAATAGCAATAGCGGCTGTTTTCTAAGTTGTTTTCTATGTGAAAACAATTATTTTCATTGTCCCCCTTATCTTACTAACCACAATCCCATTCATATCACAACTGATATGGTTTTTAACCAAATCTTTCACTGGCTTAACAAAACTATCTTTTTGATGCTCCTGATTCTGCATCTTATCACGAAAGGATTTAAGTTTTTTTATACAACTTTAGTTTTATTGCACATAAAAATAGAACAACTAAGATATTCTCAGTTGTCCTATTTTACATCTTAATCTATTTGATTTTTACACCATTTTTTACACCAATTATATAATAAACTACACCATTTTATGATAAGTTACGATAACTAGAATATTCCTACAAATGGCTTAAATACTGTATTTGCAGTACTTTCCATAGTCTTCCTAACAATCCGTGCCATCTCGACCGCCTGTCGGCGCTCTCGATGTGGGCTTCCGCCCTATAAAACCGTCCAATAAAAAACGGAACCTCATGCGAGCATGGGTTCCGCTTTTATTGTCCGCTTTTGCACGGCTCTATTATTTACATATTACATGTGATCATGGAATGTTCTTGAAATAACATCCATCTGCTGTTCCTTTGTAAGGTCAATGAACTTAACAGCATATCCTGATACACGGATTGTAAAGTTAGCATACTCTGGCTTTTCTGGGTGAGCCATAGCATCAAGTAACTTATCCTTACCGAATACATTTACATTTAAGTGGTGTGCACCCTGTGTAAAGTAACCATCCATAACATTTACAAGGTTAGCAATTCTCTCATCTTCATTGTGTCCTAATGCATCTGGGTTCATTGTCTGTGTATTAGAAATACCATCTAATGCCCACTCATAAGGAAGCTTTGTTAATGAGTTAAGTGAAGCTAAAAGACCGTTCTGTTCAGCACCGTAACTTGGGTTAGCACCTGGAGCAAGTGGAGTCCATGCCTTACGTCCGTCAGGCATAGCACCTGTGTACTTTCCATAAACTACATTAGATGTAATTGTAAGGATTGATGTTGTAGGCTCTGAATTTCTATAAGTATGTCTCTTCTTAATCTTCTCAAGGAATGTTTCAAGAAGCCATACAGCAATATCATCAGCTCTGTCATCGTCGTTACCATATCTTGGGAAATCTCCTTCGATTTCGTAATCAACTACAAGACCATTCTCATCACGAACTGGCTTAACCTTAGCATATTTAATAGCTGAAAGAGAATCTACTACATGTGAGAAACCAGCAATACCTGTAGCGAATGTTCTCTTAACATCTGTATCAATAAGAGCCATCTGAGCTGCTTCGTAGTAGTATTTATCATGCATATACTGAATTAAGTTAAGGATATTAACATAAAGGTCTGCTAACCAATCCATTTCAGCATCATATTTCTTAATAACTTCATCATAATCAAGAATTTCTGAAGTAATAGGCTTTGTATCTGGGCCTACCTGCTTGCCTGACTTTTCATCAACACCACCATTGATAGCAAAAAGAAGACACTTAGCAAGATTAGCTCTGGCTCCGAAGAACTGCATCTCCTTACCTGTCTGTGTAGCAGATACACAACAGCAGATTGAGTAATCATCTCCCCATGTAACCTTCATAACATCATCGTTCTCATACTGGATTGAAGATGTATCAACAGAAATCTTAGCAGCATACTTCTTGAAGTTCTCTGGTAACTTAGCTGAGTAAAGTACAGTAAGGTTTGGTTCTGGTGATGGTCCCATGTTCTCAAGTGTATGAAGGAATCTGTAGTCAGTCTTTGTAACCATTGAACGTCCATCGATACCTGTACCACCAACTTCAAGTGTAGCCCATGTAGGATCTCCTGAGAATAATTCATTGTATGACTGGATTCTTGCAAACTTAACCATTCTGAACTTCATTACCATATGGTCAATAAGCTCCTGAGCTTCCTTCTCTGTAAGCTTTCCAGCCTCTAAATCTCTCTGGATATAGATATCAAGGAATGTAGAAACACGTCCAACTGACATAGCAGCACCATTCTGTGTCTTAATAGCTGCAAGGTAACCAAAGTATAACCACTGGCAAGCTTCTCTTGCGTCCTTAGCTGGCTGTGAAATATCATAACCATAGCTTTCAGCCATCTTCTTCATACCAGCTAATGCCTTATACTGGTCTGAAATTTCTTCTCTCTGACGAATAATATCATCTGTCATTGTTCCACAACCACAATTGGCATGATCCTTAGCCTTCTGCTCCATTAAGTAATCAATACCATAAAGAGCTACTCTTCTGTAATCACCTACGATACGTCCACGTCCGTAAGTATCTGGAAGACCTGTGATGATATGGCAGTGACGAGCTGCTCTCATCTCTGGTGTGTAAGCATCAAATACACCCTGATTATGTGTCTTGTGATATTCTGTAAAGATTTTATGGAAAGCTGGATTTGGCTCATAACCATAGTTCTTAGCAGCTTCCTCTGCCATCTTAATTCCACCGAAAGGCATAAATGCTCTCTTTAATGGCTTGTCTGTCTGAAGACCTACAATTCTTTCAAGGTCTTTCATTGATTCATCTATATATCCAGGGCCATAAGCTGTAAGACCAGCAACAACTTCTGTCTCACACTCTAAAACTCCGCCCTTTGCTCTCTCTTCCTTCTGTAATTCCTGAAGTCTTCCCCAAAGCTTATTTGTAGCTTCTGTAGGTCCTTCAAGGAAACTTTCATCGCCATCATATGGCTTGTAGTTCTTCTGAATGAAATCTCTTACATTGATTTCTTCTTTCCAAAGTCTACCTTCGAAACCGTTCCACTGTTCCTTCTGTAACATTGTAATCCTCCTTATTTTGCTTATGCCTTTTAATTTGCCTTGTACTTTTATTTGTACATTGTATACATAGTATGTTATAAAAAAATTTGTCTGATAAAATGAACGATAACATTTATAAAAATTCATTCGTACATTTTACGATTGAAAAAATATTAAAATTATTTAAAATCATTATGATAAAATTATATAAAAATAAAATAATTACTATTTATTTTTTTTTTAAATAAAATACAATCATTAAATAATCAAAAAATTATCGTACAAAAAAACGACCGCTATATCAACTTTACTTCTGATACAACGGTCGTCTATTTATATGATATATTCACTTTATTATTGACCCTTCTTCGATACTTCAATAATATTAATCCATCGTTCACAATTCACTAGAATTACTTATTACTTTCGTCGATATATTTTTGAAAACTTTTTCTTATATTACTTCATCTTCTACTATATAACAATATTTTTAGAACATTTTATAAGAATCTTTGTTTTCTTTATATAAAATATATTATCTTCAACTCATCAAATACCTTTTCGATATCTGCTTAAAGATTACTGATAATATATGAATAATACCAAGTTTCAAATTTCTGGACCTGACATGCCATCTATTCTCAGATTTCAAACTATATATACTTCTAATCAATTGAGGCTCACTAAGTCATCAATTTTCATATAATATATATATCTGTAATCTTTTTCATTCTGTTTCTTTACACAGATGAAAAATCTTCGTATTACTTTTTGTGATAAATGTTCAATATGAATACCAGGTTTCTGGTGGTCTTTAGCATTATTTGTCACCTCTTGTGACTATTCTATTATGATAGATGCTAAGTTGTTTTATTCAGTCCTTATGTATTATCACTTTCATATTGATTAACTAACGTCATATTTCCAAGGGTCTCACCTGTCCTTTCTTTTTTTATTACTGTCTCTTGTTTATGTCATTATAATATCATTCACCTTTATAATTGTCAATACTTTTTTCAAAAAAATTTTAATTTTTCAATCATTATTCTGTTTATTGCATTATGCATACATCTTTATGTTGATAATTGTGTCTTATTCAGAAAATATTCTGACAATTTCATATTACTTCCTATAAAGAGAACTTCTGCTATATGTATATCTGCAAATCCTAATCTGTCTCTTTATCATCAGTTGCCATAAATAAAAATCTTCTTGTAGCAAAAAGAACAGCAATGCATACAACGCCAATCATTGTATCAATAATTGACGAATGAGATACTACTATCTGCCTCGCAATTGCAAACAATAAAACCTCCACAACAGTTTCCGGCGTATGAATGCATAACATCTTTATAAGCTCTACACCAACTGCAAGGCTCATCACCATCTCCAGAAAATGTGTAAATGCCTCTGCTTCATTCCAAAAATAATTAACATTAAACATCTGTGCGGCGAGTTTAACCGCCATAATCACAATAACAACAGCAAGCATAACAGAAAGAAGCATTTCCAGATATCTAGCCGTACTATATACTCCCTGCTGGATTTTATCTTTAATTGAGAATTTTTTCATAGCACTCCTTGTATTTTACCGTTTCTTTTTGTGTTTTTCTATTTAGACTATACATGATTACTGTCAAATTTGTCAATGCGTGGGGTACTTATCGTCAAAAGCGCATTTCAACTGGTCTACAAGTTCTTTTACAGTTGTTATTTCTTTAATTCTGCCCACATTAGAACCACAGAAAATCAGTCCCTCGTCAATATTTCCTTTTACTGCATTAATTAACGCTTCTGTAATACAATATGGAACTTTTGCTGGATTGCATTTTTCAAGGCAGTTATAACATTTCGTTATCTTTTTACGGCACAATTGATTATCTTTGATAAATTTATTATTTAACGCCCTTCCCGGCATTCCAACAGGACTTTTGACAATAGTTATATCTTCATCTCCCGCCTGAACATATGCCTTTTTATACGCATCTGAAGCATCGCATTCCTGTGTCGCAACAAACCGGCTGGCAATCTGAACTCCGTCTGCCCCAAGTCCAATCACATGTCTTATATCTTCTTCATCAAAAATTCCGCCCGCCACAATAACAGGAATCTCTTTTCCATACTTTTCTTCAAAAAAGCTTTTGACTTTAATAATCTCTATAATTTCTGAATCATAATCTAAGGCCTTATCTTTATACCCGTCTAATTGTTCCAGAGAAAATCCAAGATGCCCTCCTGCTTTTGGCCCCTCGATTACAAGAAAATCCGCTGTTCTGCTGTAATGTCTGTCCCACATTTTTAAAACCAGATTAGCTGCTTTTGCCGACGATACAATTGGCGCAATTGCAGGTCTGCTTTCTGCGTCCATGTCATCTATAATCTGCGGAAGTTCCATTGGAAGACCCGCACCGCAGATAATCACATCTGCACCAGCTTCTGCTGCTGTCCTGACATGTTCTTTAAAATGTTTTAGGGCGACCATTACATTAACACCAACCAGCCCATTTCCTCCTGCAATCTCCTTAGCCTTCTTTATATGCTTTCCAATTGCATGAAGGTTGCACTTATTCTGGTTCTTGTCAAAATTGTCTTCATCATATCCTAACTGTGCAGTTGATATAATTCCAACAGCTCCCTGTGCAGCAACCGCTCCTGCCAAAGATGAACTGCTTATACCTACTCCCATACCACCCTGAATAATCGGAATTTCCACAACTTTGTTTCCAAGCTTCAATAATTTCATAATAATCTCCAATCTCTCTAAGCGCAGAATAACATACGCAAAATATATTTTGATTTTCAAACTATATTTGTAAGTATATACCATAACAGCACTCATGTCAAGATGATGTAGTATTAAAAACCATGTTGTTATTTTATGCAAAAAGTTGTTTATAAAATATACATTCAATATATGACGCCAATAAAAAAAGCCCCATCACACAACGGGAGAGAAATGTGATAGGGTTTATATAAAAACAATGCCGCAAATACATTGTCTTTACCAATATGAAATTAAATGTTTATATAAATTATCAGGCTAAATCTTAATATATATTAGTTCATAAAAATTGCTGCCCAATAATAATTACCATTAGAATCCTGCGCTACTCCAACGCCTACTCTTGTGTATTTTGCATTAGTCATACAGCTGTAATGTGCTGATGAATTATGCCAGCCTGTAATAATTTCGTCTGGTGTATTCTGATATCTTCCAAGATTCTCACCAAAACTTCCATACTGACCATAATAACTGCAGATTGTTGAAGCTTTCTGTCCATTAGGTCTGATATGGCGTCCCCCTTCAACCTTCATTGAATTCGCATTAGCATTCTCCAGGGCTCTATGACACGCCATTACTGTTAATGTTGAATCATAACCTACTGCTCCTGTACCTGCTGCCGCTCTTTCCTGATTGATTAATTCGTATACCTGATTTATATATGATGCATAAGCTGATGCATTCCCCTGCGCCTGTGCATTATTGATGTCATCTTCTGACATCTCCAAAACTGGTGCCTGTGGTGTATCCTGTGGTTCATTTGATGCCGCTGGCTGAGAATCGCCAGAATTATCTGTCTGCGCTGGCTGTTCTGCTGGCTGATTCTGTGTATTATCCTGTGTATTAGATGATGCTGTCTCTGTACCAGCCTCTGCTGGCTGTGCATCACTTTCTGTCTGTGTTTCTGATTCTTGAATAGCTGATGTTGGCTTCTCTGCCTGTGTGGCAGCCTCTTTATGTGTATTCTTTTCCACCTCAACTGTCTTTGCGGCAGCCTGTGAATTAACAACCTTAACATCTGCTGAATTAGAGCTTCCTGCCGCCTGCACAGCAAAAGCTGTACCGATGCCAAAAATTGAAACTGCTGCTGCAATTGTTACTACCTTAATTGACTTTCTTGAATCCTTCATAATTTTATTCTCCCGTATTTTTATTTAAGGGATAAAAAAAGCATCCGTTACCGGATGCTCTAAAATCTAACTATCATATCCACTATTTGCGTTAATGGATAATAGATAAACTGCAACCGGCTGTCATTCCTTTCGGAGAAGACCCTTGGCTTTGCGTCACAACCTTTCGATTGTTTTGCCAACGTATTCAATTTCTATCTCTTATGGTTTAAGTATAACATAATCTTCCAATAAGTAAATAGTACTTTGTCTCTATTTTCAACT
>JAUNPT010000031.1:9364-16314 GCA_030536565.1 Eubacteriales bacterium
ACTTATAGGGGTACTACGCCTCAAATACATACAAATCTGTACCTGCCTTTTCAAGAATAATCTCATGTGCCAGTATCTTAAACCCTGCTTTTTTAGCATACTGCTCCGCCATTTCCCTGTTATGTGTATATAATATTATTCTCCCATCAGCGGTCAGGTTAGATAATGCTTTAGTAAAAAATTTCTGATAAAGCTGTGATATTTCCGTTTTATCCTTATTCCCTGTTTCATATGGCATATATGTAAATATTTCATCAAAAAGATAGCTGTGCTCAAACTCAAAATAATCCTTGTTTATATAATGGATAATCTGGCCAGCCGCCTCAGTGTTAACTCTGGCTCCTTCAATTGCTTCGCCATATATATCTATACCATATGAAGTATTCGCTTTTACTGCCTTCTGCCTTTCAATAAGCATTGTACCTGTTCCACAGAACGGATCCAGAACTCTTGCATCCTCTTTCATATATTCCTTAGACAATTCCACCAGCAATGCGGCATTTTCCGGTTTAATGCTTGCTGCAACACTTTTCTTTCTGTAATCAAACCTATTATCCTTACAGGTATACAGCTTAACCATACAGTTAAATTTTCCTGACTTTGTCTCAATCAGCCTGATTTCTATTTCGTAATTTGACTTATTATTAATTAATTTATTATTTGTTAATTTCTCAATTTCATAAGACATTTTTTTAACAAATGTACTTTTTGCCCCTAAATCCATATTAGATTTTAATTCAAGCCTAAAATAAAATGGCATGTCCTTTGTGCAGCTGTGTCTGGCTCTTAAAAACTCAATTATGGAAGATTCAGCAACTCTTTTTGCGGCCAAAGATGCATTCATTGGCAGCCCTGTCATTCCCTTTACCTGATACAGCATTTCATGAAAAGTCCTTAATGCCATCAGCTGTCTGATTTTATCTGTATGTATCAATACCCCTGCTGAAAATAGTTTAATATTCCCGTCCTCAACGGTTGTATTTAACAGCTCTGCAGCCTGGCTGGCAATAGCTGCCACATGACGCCTGTTTGTTAGCAGTACCACATCTGACATAACAGCCTCTCCGGTAAATTCGTGCTTCTTCAGCCCCTGCATAGAAATAATCAATGAATCAAGCACATGCAATTCTTCCCTTATGTGCTTAATATCAGTATCACTTATATCCGCAGATGACAGCTCCTCTTTTCTTTTAATAAGTCTATTAATATATGGCCTGTAATCATAATTTCCTAACGCATTCAGATATGCGCTTTTTACAAAAAGCTGCTGCTCCTGTATGTATGCTCTGTAAAGTGCCGCCATAACCGCTGCACCACTGCAGTCTGACAGTTTATCAGCATCGGCCATATCCGATATATCTCCGAGCAGTAATGCAGCATTTTTCCTTGTTTTAGGGTCAGTGCTTTCAAGAAATCCCACAACTAATCCAAGTCTTCCAGTAAACGCATTCATAAAATACTGTCTTGGGCCATCTTCTTTAATAAGTGCCCTAAGCTGGCTTAGAGCTTGTCTTACCTGTTCTTTATTCTCTATGTTTTCAATTAAATTATTAATTTCTATATTCAATCAGCATTTCCTCTTCTTATCTTATTCTTAATAATCTCTTTCAATTCTGAAAATTCATCTGTATGCTTCATATCAACAGCCTCCGGATTTCGTTTTAAGATTCTCATAACTCTCTTAAACTTCTTTAAATCATCCTCTGCAAGAGCAGCAAACATACCGATTTTTTCTGAAATAACCCTAAGCTGCTCGTTTTTGCGGCTCCATTTTTCCAAAGTATCCTTTAAATCCATGGCCTCATTAAATGACTGCGTAAAGTCAACTACAAACAATACAGTTATTACAAATGCAGCTGCTTCTGTAATCTTTGCCGGAACAAGACGAATAAGATACTCCACAGGTACATTTATAAAATTAACCAGAAGAACTGAACCGATTCCCCAGCCAAGAGAAACTCCCAGACAAATATGCCCCTTGAGATTAAATTTTTTGTGGCTGTAATCCCAATATCTTACACCAAACATTTTTTCCATGCAGTATCCTGTACAAAACTCTAAAGCAGATGCAAAAACCATGCCAAAAACAAACGTCAGTGAGATACTGAAACGTACAGGAATAGTAGAAAATAAAATAATAATAGCTCCTGAACCATAAATAGGCAGCAGTGGCCCATGTAAAAAACCCCTGTTAATCCAATGTCCTTTCCTGACAGATACATAACAGCACTCCCATATCCACCCAATAAAACAATAAGTAAAGAAAATCATAAGCCATTGCGTTAATGTATACATACCAATATCTGCCTTCATGCTGATTCAATCCTCCAAATGCTTCCTCTTATAAACGAGCTCTATTATAACACGAACTAAAATAAAGAAAAAGTTTTATATTTCCCCTTCATGCTTAAACCGCAGACAAACCTCTTTTTTTCTGCTGTTACTTACATTAAGCCTTTCACCATTTTTAAGTACAATCTGATTTCCCTTGTCCAGGCCTTCAACATATTTATAATTTACCAAAAATGACTGATGTATATAAAAAAACTCACAATCCTTTAATCTTTCATATACTTCCTTTAGTTTACCATAAAACATAACATTTTCATTAATAGTATGCATCACCAGCTGCCTGTTCATGCTCTCAAAATAAATAATGTTACCTGTTTCCTCCCGCCTTGTAATCCTATCCTTTACATAGAGGAAAAATGCATTGTCATTCTCAACTAAATCCATAGCTCTGCATACTGTATTTACCAGTCTTTTCTCATTAATAGGCTTTATAAGAAAATGCAGAGGCTTCGATTCAAATAGTTCCATTGTATAAACCCCAGACATAGACATATATACAAGCTGCAGCTGGTTCATATTCTTAGTTTTCCGAATATACCCTCCAATCTGCAAGCCGCTCATATCTCCCAGATTAGTTTCTACAAATGCAATGTCGTATCTGACCGTTTCCATAGCCTTAATAAATGCTTTCCCCGAATAAAAACAATCTATCCACAGTTCATTATATTCCTGACCGCCATAACCGGCACATCTTTTAATAACTTCAGAAATATATGCACAGTTTTCACGGCTGACATCACATATGCTTATATTTATTCTTTTGCAGTTCATTCCCCTTGAAACTTCCTCTCCTCCTAATATATAAATCATAACACCATTAAACAAGATAACTTTCGTCTGGATATGAATACTCGCCTCTATAATTAGATGCTGCATAATGCGGGTATTTTACAGGTGCATATGTATTTTCCTTAATCCCATCACTCTGGGTATAAATATACATCCAGTGGTAATCCCAGACAACAAGCTCATCTCTTGAATCCCCATACAGGTCTATGGCTTCAACGCACATGACAGGATGCCCGTCATCTGGAAATGTAACAGCCCGGTTTGCCTCTCCGTCTAATAATCCACCGCGTTTAGAATCCGCATTCAAAAGAATCAAATCTGTTCCGTCACCGTCCCAGTTTACAGGCGTTACCATATTTCCATTCAGTTCATTCTCATATTCCCATATCGGATTCCCATAACAGTCGTATAAATATACTACTCCCTGATGTCCCCAGAAATTAGTTACCGCAAGCTCAAAGCCTTTCCTTTCAGGGCAGTAATTTCCAGTACTTATACGCTGTGCATGTCCAATGTCATCATGCTTTACAATATTTCCCTTATAGTCGATAATGTTAAATCCCTGAGTGCCTGACACACAGGCAAAATGCCCTTGCTTCTCCCCATACATAAACCTTCCTGAAATAATTTCATCGGTATGGTCTTCGTCAATAGGCACTGACCAGATAAGCTTTCCGGTATGGTCTAACAAATTATATCCACACAAAAGTTCATCATACCCATCGCCATTAATATCAATTGCATACGGAAAATGTCCCGTATTCTTATCACTCTTAAACTTCCACATTACCTCAAGCTCACTGTTTAAAGCGTAAACCCGGCAGTAACGGTCTTTTACAAGAATATCGCACGGTCTGTCCTTTCCAGAGAAATTAGCAATTCTTATTCCATCTGGATTAATTCTGTCAAATGCATAGATGCCTTCATTAACACCAATTATCTTCTCATTGTCATCCTCTGATGAAACCGGCATCTTAGCTTTTTTCTTTACCTCCCCGGTTCTTCCATCTAAAATCATCACTTCAAAATTTCTTGCAGTAATAACCTCATCAATTCCATCACCATCAATGTCATAAACCTGCAGCGGCATATCCGCTGAAATCTGCCCATGCTCGTACTTTGTAGAAGGTTCTCCCTTCTGCCAAAGTATATTCCCCTCCAAATCAATTGCGGTAAGGCAGCTGATATGTCCATACGCATCTCTATGAACTCTTTTCTGTCCCTGTGCAAGAACTATAAACCAATCCTTGGTTCCTGTCAGATGTCCGAACCTTACCTGTCTTCCTGTTCCAAAATTCTTTAAATCTATTTTTTTAAGCAGCTTCATATTAGGATGTGTTCTCTGAACTTCCTTATTCTTTCGTTCTAAAGCTTCCTGTTCTTTTTCTATCTGCCTGACTGTATCATTATCCGCTTCAACCTTAACCCACTGAAACTGTGCTGGAACATTTGCAGTAACAGCAACCTTTCCCTTACCTCCAATATCGCCACAATCATATTTAAATATCAGTTCATCATCTATATAACACTCTGCATTACTCCCGCTGCAGATAACCTTCATATTATAAAATGTATCTGAATCATAGCTATAATTCTTCTCAACACATATCTTATCCACCTGCTTATGTCTATACTCAAGTCTTGCCTTCCCATTATCAAGTGAAAATACCCACAGATTCAGGCTGTTTTTACAAAAGAAACCTATTCCGGAATTACCGCTTTTTTTCAGTATGCGGATACGTGCAGACATTATATAGTCATGCCAGCAGTCATCACCGGTAATTAACATAGGGTGCGTCTTATGAGGCTTATTATTAATAACTCTCATCTGTTCCATATAATGCTTTCCATCGTCCTCTGTAATTATCCACGAAGCACCTGAACCATTATATGTATAATTACAGACCTGGTCGCACCAGACACCATGCTTTCCTTCATTGACAACATAATGGTACTCCCCCATTGCAGTATGACTTCTGTCATATGGAAACTCCCCAATTTCAAAGCTTAAAAAATCCTCATTTAACAAATACCCCATCCTTATATCCTCCTTGTTGTATAAAAAGCTTCTGCTTATTGATTACTTTTAAATGTTCTTTTATATTCATACATTCTCTGGTCAGCAAGGCCGTAAACCATCGCCGACTCTTTGTCAGTCCCCTTTTTTTCCCCTGTAATCTCTGTACTTTGTGCATATCCATACGATGTGCTGTATATAAATCTTCCTTCTTTCTTATTAGCATCAGCCATTTTTTCAAACAGCTCCTCAATATACCTTCTGTAATCAAAACCAGCCAGTCCCTCAACTATAACAGTAAATTCATCTCCGCCCATTCGTCCTACGATTCCAACTCCATCAAAGGTCTCCTTTAAAAGCTTTGCAAAGCCTTCAATCAGACTGTCTCCAGTCTGATGTCCCTGTGTGTCATTAATACCTTTTAAACCATTTAAATCAAGATTAATAATGCCATAATCCATATGCTTAGATGTAAGACTTTTTAAAAACTGTTCACAGAATCTTCTATTATAAATCTGTGTAAGCTCATCAGTATATGCCATTCTATACAGCACTGCTTTTTCTGTTTCTATTTTTGTTCTCTGGGCAATCTGCATCGCAAACGCCATAATTAATGTAAATATATATATCAATGCCCCTACCGCCGCAAATCCTTTAAATCTTGTTATATTAATACCAAGATATTTCATCAATGCGTAAATTATGTACTCTGTAAAAATACATAATACCATTATAATTGTGCCAGTAAGAATTGCTTTACTCGAAGTATCTCCCTTTTTCGCATTTTTGATTAAAAGCGCAAGAACATATATAATCTCAACCGCAATCAGCACATGCATATATGGAAGTGTCGTTGGGAAATGAACCCTGCCTGAAATCTGCAGGCCGCACACCACTACATCTGCCAGAAGCTGGATTATTAATATACCATAATAAAACCGTTTCATTCTCCTGCTTCCAGTATTCTCCATGTAATTTTTAAAATATAAAAACATTGGAACAGCAAAAAAATATAACGCAATATACTCATATATTGAGCTCATGTAAATTGAAACATCAAACATACACACATAGCCATAATAGCACAGACTCCATACTCCAATTAAGGTTGAACTGCAGCCTGCAAAAAACAGCTCCAGAAATTTTAATTCCCTGATACTCGCAATTATCGTAATTATCATGACGCATGAACCAAGCATAATAATAAAAACACTCACAGTAAATGGTATTTTACCGCTGACAAGTTCATATTGATACATATAATTCCCATTAAAAATATACATATCATCAAATGCCGAGAAAGAACTGCTTTCTGTTGCCATAAAAGTTACTGCCACTATTTTCCCATTGTCTGATGGTTCAATATTAACTGAATGCCTTCCACTGCCAACCATTTTATTGGCCTCATAAAGCTCCTGTCCATATGAATATCTTGTTCTGCCATTAATGCTTACCTGAACCACTGCATTATGGGTATATAATCTTATTACGGGTTCATCTATTACTGCACTAAGGTTATGCGGAAGCCTGTTTGTAATTGTTACATATTCTCCCTTATTTAATGCTCTTGGCAGCTTAAATTTACTTATATCTACATCATTATATTCTTTGCCTTCATAATAGACTGACCAACCCTGATTGTAATCTATTTTCCATCTGTCAGATTCCAAATCATGGTCAGAATGCAGGTATACCTTAGAAATCAAAGCAGCAATCACAAAAATAACTGTTATACTTAATAAAACTCTGAAATAATATTTCAACCTATTTTTATCCATAGTTTATAAACCTC
>JAUNPT010000032.1 GCA_030536565.1 Eubacteriales bacterium
ACATATATTTTTTTCTCATCATCAGGAAACCTGAATATAATTATATCCTGACGCTGTGGCTCATCAAACACATATGCCAGTCTGTTTCCAAAATATCTGTCTCCAACCTTAATTGTATTCTCCATAGATGACGTCGGCGTCTGTGCATTTACTATTATTCCATGCGTCACCACAAATGTTATAACCATCGCAACACTGAATATTTTCAAATATGAAAATATCTCTTTTACAAGCTTTTGTTTATTACCTGACATCTTTCCCTCCAACAAATACATGTATTTATTATCTCACACAGCCAACAAGTTCATTTATATCCTTAACGCCATTTCTAATCATATAATCCTTAATGCCATCAATAACCTTAATAGTTGTCATCGGGTCATTGAAATTAGCTGTTCCCACAGAAACTCCAGTTGCTCCAGCCATTATAAATTCCAGAGCATCCTCTGCATTGGTAATTCCGCCCATGCCAATAATTGGCAGCTTGACAGCATTGGCTGCCTGATATACCATTCTTACCGCAACAGGCTTTATTGCCGGGCCTGAAAGACCGCCTGTCTTATTAGCCAATGCAAATGTTCTTCTGTTGACATCAATCTTCATACCTGTAATTGTGTTAATAAGTGAAACAGCATCTGCGCCCCCTGCCTCAACTGCTTTTGCCATTTCTGCAATATCGGTTACATTAGGGCTCAGCTTCATAATAACAGGCTGTTTTGCCACCTTCTTTACCGCTGCAGTAATTTTCTCAGCCATGGCCGGAACCTGTCCGAAAGCAATTCCGCCTTCTTTTACATTAGGGCAGGATATGTTGATTTCAAGCATATCAACCGGCTGTTCACCAAGCTTTTCTACAGCATCTATATAATCTTCCTCTGTTTTTCCACACACATTTACAATAATCTTAGTATCAAACTGCTTCAAAAATGGAATATCTCTTTTAACAAATGTATCAAGTCCCGGATTCTGTAATCCGATAGCGTTAAGCATTCCGCCATAAGTTTCTGCAATTCTTGGTGTTGGATTACCTGGCCACGGCACATTAGCCACCCCCTTAGTAACTACAGCTCCAAGTCTGTTAAGGTCAACATACTCCCCATACTCCATACCAGAGCCAAAGGTTCCAGATGCCTCCATAACCGGGTTAGAAAGCTGTACTCCTGCTATATTAACTGCTAAATTAAGGTCTTTTTTTGTAAACTTGTCTGTATCCATTAGATTTCAACCTCCTTAGCATTAAATACTGGGCCTTCCTTGCATACTCTCTTATTATGTACCTGTGAATGCCCGTCCTTCTCAGTCGATTTACAAACACATGCAAGACAGGCGCCTATTCCACATGCCATCTTCTCCTCAAGAGAAACATATGCTTCTATACCCTGTCCGGCTGCATACGCTTTAACTGCTCTAAGCATTGGTGCTGGCCCGCAGGCAAATATTACATCTCCTGTAATGTTACATTCCTTAACGGCGTCCAATACATTTCCCTTAACTCCTGCGCTTCCATCTTCTGTTGCCACAGTTACATCTGCATAGCTTTCAAATTCTTCCTTTAAAAACATCTGGCTGTCTCTATATCCCATAACAGCCTGTGCCTTACAGTCAGTCTTTTCACTGATTGCTTTAGCAAGCTCCAGCATAGGAGGAACCCCGATTCCACCGCCAAAAAGAATTGCTTTTTCCGGTTTCTTTCCTGTCACATTCTCAACCTGTTCAAATATTGCGGGAAGGTCATATCCATTGCCTAATGGCCCCTGAATATTAAGTCTTTCTCCCTCTTTCATCTGTGAAAATTCTAAAGTTCCCTTACCTGCAACCCTGTATACAATTCTAAGTAAATCTTCATCAATACGGCATATGCTGATTGGTCTTGGAAGAAGTCTTGAGCCATCATTAGAATATACTGATATAAACTGTCCCGGCTTTGATTCCCTCGCTATTATTTCTGTTTTTAACCACATTTCAAATACGCCATCAGCTAATCTGGCAGCTTTTGTAATTTCAACATTTTCTCTAACAGACATGTATAAAACTCCATTCTAAATAATAATTTTCCTGTGTAACCTGGCTTTTAAGATAATTAATGTCCAATTGCTCCGTTGATATCTGCAATCATATCAAGTGCAGCCTGTCTTGCTGCTTCTCCAAAATGCTCTGCCCCAAATCTGGCATATTCTTCCTTAGCATATGCTGCAATAATCCCACGTGAGCTGTTAACAATTGCACCAAGCCCATCCTCATTAAAGAATGGAACCAGATCTTTTCCTGTTCCGCCCTGTGCGCCATAACCTGGAACAAGTATATATGCCTTAGGCATAACCCTTCTTAATACCTTTCCCATCTCTGGATAAGTGGCTCCTACAACAGCTCCTACATAGCTGTAATCATTGCCCATACACTGAGCCCCCCACTCTGCAACCTTTTCACCAACCTTCTCATATAATGGTCTTCCATCAATAAGCTGATCCTGGAACTCCCCACTTGATGGATTTGAAGTCTTTACTAAGATAAAGATACCCTTCTTTTCTTCTTCACATACCTTAATAAATGGATTGATACCATCTGAACCAAGATACGGATTTACTGTTGCAAAATCTTCATCAAATGCTGAAATTCTGCTGTTTCCAACCGCTACCCTTCCAAGATGCGCCACTGCATACGCCTCAGATGTCGAGCCAATGTCTCCTCTTTTAACATCACCAATAACTACCATATCCTTCTCATGACAGTAATCTATAGTTTTCTTAAATGCTTTAATACCTTCAATACCGAACTGCTCATACATAGCAATCTGTGGTTTGACTGCCGGAACAATATCATAGATATTGTCGATAATCTCCTTATTATACTGCCAGATTGCTTCTGCAGCACCTTCTAAAGTTTCTCCAAATTCCGAAAATGCAGCTTTGCAGACCTGCTGTGGAATATATTTCATCATTGGATCCAGTCCAACCACGATAGGTGCGTTCTGCTTTTTTATCTTATCTACTAATTTGTTAATCATACTATTCTCCATTCTAAAACATTTATCATACTATCTTTAATCCATTAAGTTAATACATTTCCTGTCACATATATTACGTTATTTAAGTAATTATATAAAATTACACTTTTGGCACGTCCTTATCTATAATACACTCACTGCCATTCTTATTAGAGTAAACAACTCTGCCATTAACAATCGTATACCTGACCTGACCGTATACCTTTCTGCCATTAAACGGTGTATTCTTGCCCATAGATGCAAATCTATCGCTATTGATTACATATTCAGCCTCCGGGTCAATAATAGTAATATCAGCCGTCTTTCCCGGAAGAAGAGTACCCTTGTCTATGCCAATTATCTTCGCAGGATTATAACTCATTTTTTCTGCCATCTGCATTGGCGTAAGGATTCCTGTCTTTACAAGCTCCGTCATTGTAAGGCTCACTGATGTTTCAAGTCCTGTAATTCCAAATGGTGCCTCAGTAAATGAACGTTCCTTTTCTGTCTTATGATGTGGTGCGTGGTCTGTTGCAATCACATCCATAACATCATCTTTTAACCCGCCCTTTAAAGTTTCAACATCGGCCCTGCTTCTAAGCGGTGGATTCATCTTAAAATTAGCATCATCTGAATGTATATCATCTTCTGTCAGTGTAAAATGGTGTGGCGCAACCTCTGCAGTGACATTGAGGCCTTCTTCCTTTGCAAGCTTAACCATTCTTACGCTGTCCTGTGTTGAACAATGACACAGATGCAGCTGTGCTCCCGTATTCTTGGCAAGAAGAATATCTCTTGCAACAATAACGTCCTCAACTGCATTCATAATACCGTAAAATCCCAGCTCCTTAGCTTTTTCCCCTGCATTCATAACACCCCTTGCAACAAGATTCTTATCCTCACAGTGTGCAAATACCGGGATACCAACCTGAGCGGCAAGTCTCATAGCCTGTCTTGCAACTCTGGCATTCATAACTGATTTACCGTCCTCACTGACAGCAATAGCTCCATTTTCTTTTAATTTTTCAAAATCAGTAATATATTCTCCGTCCTGTCCTGCTGTTATGGCCGCAATTGGAAGTACGTTTATATCTGTAACCTCCTTTGCCTTATCAATAACCATTTTAATCATATCAACACTGTCAATAACAGGCTTCGTATTAGGCATACAGCATACAGTTGTGAATCCTCCCCTCGCAGCTGCCCTGGCACCTGTACGGATTGTTTCCTTATGTTCAAAGCCCGGCTCTCTGAAATGTACGTGTAAATCAATAAGTCCCGGCATAACCATATAACCCTCTGCATCAATAACATGGTCTGCTGCCGCATCTATATTTTTTTCAACGCTTTTTATTATTCCATTCTCAACAAGGATATCCCTTACTTCATCAGTTTTACTTGCAGGATCAATTACTCTTCCGTTTTTAATTAAAGTAGTCATTTTTCTTCATCCTTCCTTTCAGATTCTTTATTTCAAATTCAGATGCCATAACCGGCTTTCCAAAGTAATAGCCCTGAATATAATTGACTCCGAGACTCTTTAGCAGCTCGAACTGCTCTTGTGTCTCAACTCCCTCAACAACAATCTTTGTATCAATTGTATTGGATAATTCCACTATCAGTCTGATAAAGGCCTGTGCATATTCATCTTCTGTAATTCCGTCAATAAATGTTTTATCAACCTTTATTATATCAAGCGGAAGCTGCTTGATATAGTTCAAAGATGAATACCCCGTACCGAAATCATCAAGTGCAATCTTAGGCCCCAGGCGTTTCAAACCTTTAATTATACCCAAAACCCTCTCCATATCATTTATTGCAAAGGATTCCGTTATCTCAAGGACAATATTGGCAGGATTAACACCTGTTTTCTCCATTATCCTGCTGACATTATCAACCACGTCCTTCTGGAGCAGCTGCACTACAGACAGATTTACATTGATTCTAAAATCCGGATATCCATTATCATTCCAATATCTGCACTGTCTGCATGCTGTTTCGAGTACATAGTCACCAATTGACGTTATAAGTCCAAGGTATTCTGCCAGTGGAATAAAATCTCCCGGTCCCATAAACCCTAATGCCTTGCTGTTCCATCTTACCAGTGCCTCACACGATGCCGTTCTCTGTGTTTTCACATCAACCACCGGCTGATAAAAAACAACAAATTCATTAATTTCATTTGCAATCGCCTGTCTCATATTACTCTCAATGTCCAGCCGTTTAATTGTGTTGCGGTTCTGGGAATTATCATAATAGCTGAATCTGTTTTTTCCTGTCTTCTTAGATTCATACATGGCAATATCAGCAAGACGGATAATGCCATGAACATCTGCACTGTCTGTAGGAAATATTGCCGCTCCCATGCTCATAGTACAGTAATATTCCGTCTCCATAAGATTCCATGGCTTATTAAACATAGCAATAATATTCTTAATAATACGCTCACGGTCATTATATATTTCTGGTGTCATTATAATGACAAATTCATCGCCGCCCATTCTGTAACAATGATTCCGTATTCCGGGAACTCCCTGCAGTCCTGCCGCTATCTGTTGAAGCAGAACATCACCATACTCATGTCCAAGCCCATCATTAATCTGCTTAAAATCATCTAAATCAATAAACAAAAGCAATCCCTTCAGGCCATCTGTCATGGCACTTTTAATTATCATTCTCAAATCACTTTCGCACTTCATTCTGTTATAAAGACCTGTCAGGAAATCATTATGTGCCTGATATTCTATCTTTTGCTGGTTCTTTTTCTTCTGTGTAATATCATTTGTCGTACATACAACAACCTTGCTTCCGTCAATCCATGTCATATCGGCAAACTTCGTTTCAAACCACAGCCCTGACTCCGCATCATAATGTTCTATTGGTCTTTTTACTTCGTCCCTGCTCTCCTGTCTGGAAAAATAGATTTCCAGGCATTCTTTAATTGTTCTGCGTATTTCCTGAGTATCTCTCGCCATATCATTTTCAAAAAACACAGTCCCGTCATATCTGTTACAAACAATAATTCCAGCGTCAATACTGCTTAAAATTTCTCTTAAAACTTCATAAGAGGACAACAGCGAATTTCTGGTCACCTTAGTCTGGGCTATACTCTGTATCAGCTTTGCCACATCCTTCATAAACTGCAGCTGCTCCTTCGAATAATTCTCCTCTGCGCCTCTGCCAGAGACAGCATAGTACATCGCCAAAGTTTCATTAATATATATAGGCATCGTAACACACGCACTTCCACATTCATCAGCTGAAAATACTGACTGTACATTATCACTGTCCATTTTGCTTTTATAATCAATAATTGTTCCAACAGATTTCCCGTCTTCACTAATCTGCATAAGTGAAGCATTGCCCGTATTTAGATACTCATCAGATTTTTTTAGTATATTGTAAACTACTTCAGTAAATGTTCCTTCCAACTCAAGCATTTGAACTATTTCTGATAACACCTTATCTTTTAATTTCAAACTGTCCAAAACAATCCCCCTAAATACTATATATTCAATATTATAGACTATTACTATGCTTTTGAAAATAGCAAAGGAGAAATTTTATTCTTTTTTCATTGTAATCCCATGCAAGGCATGATATTATATTTTAGGTAATTTTGTGGATTGGAGAACCTTTTACATTATGAATCAGTTAAAATACTCTACAACCTTAAAAGCAAGCGGAAAAGAATATGAAAGAATAGTATTTTGGAACAGATTTTTAAGAAACCCTGCTGAATTAATTTTATCATGGACGCCAGCTGTAATTTCCATTATTTTTATGTACTTAGGCTATATATCATATTTCACAGCTATAATATATGCTGGCTGCTGGCTCTACCCAATATATATATTTGCATTCCAGTTCAAAAACAGCGTAGCATATCATCTTAGGCACCGTGAACCATCGGAAGATGCCCCTTGTACAATTTCTTTTACAAACGATTGTATTATTGCAGACATTCCAGACTTTGAGACAATACATACTTACAAATGGACAGAGTTTACGGTTATTTATAAAAAACTGGGCTATTATATGTTATTCAATCACAGTAAAATGATTGTTATGCTTCGTATTAAAGACATGTCCGAGGAACAGAAAAAAACAATCCCTGAATATATTAAAAACCACATAGATATGAATAAATGCAAGGTTCTGTTTTAACCAGAGCCTTGCATTTATATTTTATAAGAGCATCTTTTAACACCCAAACCTTTTTAGTTGAAACCTATCAGCTTATTCATAACCTTATAACCTGTCTTTGATATCGTTCTTCCCACTGCTCCGGGAAGATTGACCGACCAGCCAAGAGTACTGTACCTTAATTCATTATAAAGCTTTTTATCTGTATCCCTTAAATACTTCCAGAGGTCTTTTTTCTTACCGGCATTTTCATAAGTACCGGAAATAATCAGGAATATAGAAGATACCTCCATCATAATCCTTAAGTAATTTCTCATATATCTTCTGCATTTTTCGTTATCTATATCTGCTGCCAGATATGAGCCAATCATTCTTTTTGTAACCTGAAGCTGCTGGTCAATCCTTGAAATCATAACCTTTTCATTTACTGACTGGTCATCTCTCCCAATAAAATAACGGTAAAAATTAGTATTAACATAGTACATTTTTTTAACAAATGGTAATGGTTCAAAAACGAAAATATTATCCACATAAAATGTATGCATCGGAAGCTTAAGTCCACAATCTTTTAAAAGCTGTGTTCTGTAAATAACCGTATGCATGAGAATATACTGGTCTATCTTAAAATGCCCAATATCCTCCCAGCTAAACATCTGCTCCTGCGGAAACACATTATCATAATGAACCACTTTTTTCCTTTTCTCCCCAACCTTCTCATATACATAGTTGGCAATAAGCATATCCGGTTCGTTATCCTCCGGAAATTGTCTTAATGTTTCAAGAATCTTCTTATAACTCTTTACATCTACCCAGTCATCACTGTCTACAACCTTAAAAAATTTCCCTGTTGCATATTTCAAGCCTGTGTTGACCGCCTGTCCATGTCCTCCATTTTCCTGATGTACAGCTTTAACTATATCAGGATATTCTGCTTCATACTTTCTTGCAATTTCTAAAGTATTATCCTTTGTTGAGCCATCGTCCACGATGATCACTTCAACATCTTCTCCGCCTTCAAGAACTGACTTAATACACTTTTCCATATACTCTGCCGAATTATAGCATGGAATTGCAAATGATAATAATTTCATAAAATTATACGGATTTATCCGCCCTCCTCGTTTTTACATTCATTTCATTATAAAGCTAATCTTCGTTTCCGTCAATGTAAGCAGCATTTGCCTCATACTCCGCCTCTACCGGCTTCTGTGGAAGTACAATGGTAATCCTTGTCCCAATATCCTTCATGCTCTTAACATTAAAGGAGCCATAATGCCTTCCAACTATCCACTGCGCTATAGATAAGCCCAGGCCCATACCTGATTTCTTAGACTCTCTGGCTTCATTTGAGCGGTAAAATCTTTCAAACATATGACAGACATCTTCATTTTCCATTCCCGAACCATTGTCCTGTACATAAAGAAACGCCTCATTGCTCTTATAATTAAAGCCACAGCCTACAGTGATTATTTCATTTTCTTTAGTATATTTTGCCGCATTATCTGCAAGGACTCTTGCTGCCTGCTTAAGGAGTGCCGCATCTGCCGTTACAGGAATAAGCTCCATATCCGTCCTGAATCTGTAAATGTGTTCTTCATCTATCATAAGTGACTCTTCGTAAATCTCTCTTGCAATATCTTTAAGGTTAATTTTTTCCAGCTTAAACTGATTTCTTCCACTATCACCCCTTGCCAGGAACAAAAGCTGCTCTACAAGCTTTTTCATACGCTCCGATTCGGACTTTATTGCCTCTATAGACTCCTCCAGAATCTGCTCGTCCGTCTTTCCCCATCGGTCTAACATATTCACATAGCCCTGAATTACTGCAATAGGCGTTCTAAGCTCATGGGAGGCATCAGATACAAATCTGCTCTGCTGCCTGTAAGTCTCCCTCATTCTGTCCAGCAGCTCATTAATAGCAGCCTCAATCCCTTTCAACTCACTGTCTCTGGTATGGAGTCTGGCGTCCGGGCCTTCTGTAGTCATATTAGCGATTGCATTCTCAAGAGAATGTACCTTATTTTCATCAAAAAAAGTAGTATTTTTTGCCTGCTCTGCCAGCTTCCCTGCCATAGCTGCCATATCGTCCAAGGGCTTTAACTTCCTTCTGACAGAATATATTCCAAACACGCCATTAGTCAGAAGCAGGAAACCCTCAAGCCCCAGAACAACATATGTGCATATCCTTATAATATTCAGCTGTTCCTGACTATATCTGATTGTAGGCGTATTGCTCCAGCTAAAAAAGCCATATTCCATAATCTCACTGTAATATACAGAGCCGGCAAACACACAGGCCGCAACAGCAATATCAATTATTATGAATATAAATATAAGCCTTTTAAGCCACATAAGCTGCAGCTTTACAGCCGTAGATGTCTGCGTATCCTTATCCTTTAAGTTATTTAATAACATAACCTACTCCCCTGACCGTATGAATAAGCTTAATTCCAAATGCATCATCGATTTTAGTTCTCAGATATCTTATATACACATCTGTAACATTAGTTTCGCCCACATAATCATAACCGCACACATGCTCCAGCAGAGTGTCTCTGGATAAAACTATATTCTGGTTTTCCATTAAAACCTGAAGCATCTTAAACTCGCGGTTTGTCAATTCTACTTCCCTGCCACAAACAGTTACAATATGGGAGGATTTATTAAGAATTACTTCTCCACACTTAAGAAGATTTCCAGTATTATGCAGAAAATCCTCATTCTCACCGGCCCCGCTCTCCGTATTCTGCTGTAATCCGGCCTGCTGTGCCTTCTTTAATGCCAGCCTTATTCTTGCTAAAAGCTCCTCTATAGCAAATGGTTTAGTAACATAGTCATCTGCGCCGCTGTCAAGCCCTGTCACCTTATCCATAACCGAATCTCTGGCAGTAAGCATTATAACTGGCAAATTGGAGGTTCTGCGCAGTCTGCGCAAAACCTCCATTCCATTCAATTCCGGAAGACAGACGTCCAAAAGCATAAGACTGTAATTACCTGTCTGTGCCATTGCAAGCCCTTCTCTCCCATCTATCGCTTTATCCACCTGATATCCCTCATGGGTCAGCTCTAATTCAACAAATCTTGCAATCTGCAGCTCATCTTCAACGATTAGAATTTTTGTCTCCATAATCTGCTCCTTCAGTATAATCTGATTTCCCATCAAAATCAGGTCCCGAGAACGAATATCTGTATCCGCAGAATAATCCAATTATAAGCAATGCAATTATAAATACATTAAATGGAATAAACAAAATCACCAATATCGTAATAGGAACATGTATCTCACTGCTTCCATCTCTCTCAATATCCAGAAAATCGTCCATGCCTCTCTGAATAAGCTTTCCAAACCATTTGACGCATTTACCAACTGTCTCACCAAAGCTTGCACTTTGCGGATTCTTATACTGCGTCTGCCCCTGGTTATAATCAGTACTTCCCGCTGTATTATATTCTGTAAATCCCATTCCTCCAGATACGCTGGTATAATTACTGCCATTATTATATGTTGTTTTCTGCCCATCCAGCTTTAGAAAAGCCTCAAACATATCCCACTGGCACTCCTCCAGCGCTGCCCTTGCCATAACTGCACTGGCTCCTGTTTTTTCACATAACTTCTGAACCTTTTCGATTTTTTCCATTTCTTCCATAATAATTTTTCCTTTCCCGTAATCGCTCGTATCAATTACTATGGTTAGATAATAATACTAAATTATTAATCTAAAATGTTTCTAAGATTAAAATCAGATTAAAAATCTTTAAGAATAATACCCATTCATATGGCTTACATACGTTCCGGACATTCAATTGCCAAAAGCTCAATACACTGCTCTAATATGGCCTTTGTAAGGTTTATAAGGGCAATATATCCCTTCTTTAAGCTTTCACTGCTCTCAGATAAAATCTTAGTATCATGATAGAAGCCATTAAATGCATTAGAAACCTCATAAATATACTGGCATACTTTATGTGGTGCTTTTTCAGCGTAAGCACTTTCAATCATATCTGCAAATTTTGTCAGTGCAAGACTTAAATTCTTTTCCCCTGCGCTTCCTGCAGCATTAACAGACAGATTATCCATTGTTCCGCCATTTTCCTTGTACTTATTAAGAATCGACTTGATTCTGACTATTGTGTAAAGAATATATGGGCCTGTATTACCCTCAAAAGAAGAAAATCTTTCAATATCAAAAACATAGTCCTTAGATGCCTGATTAGAAAGATCACCATACTTTAATGCAGCAAGTCCAACTATCTTAGCTGTAGCTTTTGCCTCCTCCTCAGTCATAGAACGGTTTTGTGTGATTTTGTTATATACAGCCTCCTCTATTTCTAAGATAAGGCTTTCAAGTCTCATAACCCCGCCTGAACGCGTTTTAAATGGTTTTCCATCTTTTCCGTTCATAGTGCCAAAGCCCAAAAATGTCATATCTGCATCAGGTTTTACAATTCCTGCCTTTTTAGCTACTCTGAAAACCTGCGTAAAATGAAGCTCCTGTCTTTTATCAGCAAGATAGATATATGAATCCGGATGAAAATCCTTCTCCCTCTCAACTAATGTTGCAAGGTCTGATGTGGCATATAAAGCCGCACCATCTGACTTTCTTACTATACATGGAGGCAGCTCCTTAGAATCTGTCTCCTCCTGAATATCAACTACCATTGCCCCCTGGCTTTCATAGGCAATCCCATCATCTATCATTTTCTGCACCATATCAGGAATATAGACCTGTGCATCACTCTCACCCTTCCACAAATCAAAGGACACATTGAGATTATCATAATTTTTCTTTAAATCCTGCTTTGAAACAGCCATAATGTGCTTCCAGACAGCAGTGCAGGCCGGGTCTTTGCTCTGAAGCTTTAGAGTCGCTGTATGAGCTCTTTTTGCAAATGCTTCATCCTCTTTAGACTTTGCACTGGCCGCCGGATAAATCTCCTCCAGCTCTGAGATTGTAAATGGTGCTTCTTTAGGATACTCTCCTTCAAAGCTGTCATCAAAATATGGAAGCTCTGGTTTTCTGTCCCTAAGCTCCTCAATAATCAGCCCCATCTGAAGTCCCCAGTCGCCAAGATGCACATCGCCAATCACATTGTTTCCAACATATTTATTGATTCTTTTAACACTCTCACCAATTACCGCTGAACGGAGATGTCCTACATGGAGAGGCTTTGCTGCATTTGCTCCGCCAAAATCCACTATAACAGTCTTAGGTTCTTCATTTAAAGAATATCCAAATTTATCAGCCGCTGCCATTTTATCCAGATACTCTGCAAGGAATTCCCTTCCTATTGTGATATTGATAAACCCCGGCTTAACACTTTCAATTGTCTCAAACATAGTATTATCTGCAAGCCTGCCTGCCACCTCATCAGCAATTACAAAAGGAGCCTTCCTGTAGCTTTTTGCTGCCGCCATTGCACCATTACACTGATATTCACAAAGGTCAGGCCTGTTTGAAACCGTGACCTTAGCATAGCTTTCATCATATCCGCAATCTGTAAATGCTTTCTTTAATTCAGCTGCGATTAATTCCATAACTGTATTCATTTTAATTCTCCATTCTAATTCATATAACCTGTACACATTTTGTGCTAATAACGAATCTCCTTAAGGAATAATCCGTAGCTTTCTGCAGGTATTGACATGGTAATATCCTTACAGTCCAATGCGGCCTGTACTGTCTCCGGACTTCTTAAGCCATTCCCTACATCAAGAAGCATTCCAATCATATATCTTGCCATATTATGCAGAAAATCGCTGGCAGTAACCGAAATCACCACCTGATTATCTCTTTCCTCTATCGAAACTGCCTCAATATTTTTTATCGTGGACTTACTTCTTTTAGCTGTTGTAAACAGTTTAAAATCATGCTTTCCCTCAAAAGATTTTGCTGCTTTCCTCATAGCTTCAACATCTGGTTTTTCAAATGTGTGATAACAGTACTTTCTTTTAAACACATCAGCAACATTCCCTGTATCCAGACGATACTCATATGTTTTTGCTTTCGCATTCAACTGACTATGGAATCTTTCATCAACTGCTTCTACACCAATTACAGCAATATCTCTAGGCAGATACCTGTTTAAATAATTTCTGATATCATAATCCTTATGTTCAGAATTTAATTTAAAATTGATTACCTGCCCCAGGGCATGTACCCCCTTTTCAGTACGACAGCCAACATATATGTCCGGCTGCTCTCCTGTCATCTTTTTAATGATTTCTGATATCTTTACCTCTATTGTGTTGGAGGAAGAATCTCCTCCCATTCTCTGCCAGCCATCATATCTGCTGCCATCATACTGTAATACTGCTTTGTAATTGTACATATTACTCCTCTAAAACTTTGTCTATTGTATTCAAAATAATACCACTTTCAAACGGTTTCTGGATAAAATCTGCAGCACCTTTTTTCAGTGCTTCTACCATATTATTCTTCTGTCCTGCAGCTGTTACCATAATAACTTTAGCCTCTCTGTCAAGAGTCATAATCTTAGTAACGGCTTCAATTCCATCCATAATTGGCATTGTAATATCCATAGTTACAACATCTGGCTTTAATTCCAAATATTTTTCGACTCCTTCCGCTCCATCAACAGCTTCAGCCACAATTTCGTGTCCAGCCCCTTCCAGCATATTTCTTAAAAACTTCCTTGATGTCTTTGAGTCATCAACGATTAATACCTTTGCCATATTTTCCTCCATAACTATATATCAATATATGTATTCCAGCATATTTCTTACGCTGTCATCTTTACCTTCTCATCTACTGCCATAAGCATCTGAAACTCTTTATCCCCCATTGCAAATGTAACAACATATAACCCCTTGTCCACAGCAATCATGGTATCTGTATAAAATACAGGAGGATGGAGATTCACAACAATATTATCTTCGCCAAGCCTTGTGGCATATGCACCATTCATAACATTAATCAGCTCGCATAGAGCATCATATGCATCGACATCAAACTGCCCCAGTTCTTCCATTGCAAATTGTGACGCCACCTTAAGCATTGCATCGTCCTCCCCTGCAATACCTAAAAATATATCTGCATCACCGTCCATAACCTGACAGCCTATGAAACGTCCTTTATACTCATTCAGTAATGAAATGTTATGAAGTTCAACATTATCACCCATACATGAACTCATGCATTTTATCATGCTCTGCAGCTGCAGAACATACCGCTCATTTTTCATATTGCAAAATTCCTTCACTATAGAATCCACGTCCCCCGTCTGGATTGCCTTAAGCTCTCTATCTGTAAATGTAGAACCAATGTGTTGTTTTGCAATATAACTATTAAACATTTTATCTTTCATACCCTTCTCCTATTGATAGTTATATTTAAATAATTATACACCACCTGCATATATGTTTTCAAGCGTTTGGATATAATGAATTTAGCTTTTAGTTTCTAATCCAGTGAAAAATAGAAAATGCAAATAGAAGCCCTGATGCAGATTTAAAAATCAACATTAGAGCTTCTATGCATTAACTTCTAAATTAATAATTACTTATCTTCTACGCTATAATTAGGAGCCTCTTTAGTAATATGAATGTCATGTGGATGACTCTCTCTAAGTGCTGCAGATGACATCTTAATAAACTGCCCTGTTTCCTGAAGTGTTGTAACATCAGGTGCTCCGCAGTAACCCATTCCGGATCTTAAACCACCCATTAACTGGAAAATCGTATCTTCAACAAGTCCCTTGTAAGCCACACGTCCCTCTACGCCTTCTGGAACAAGCTTCTTGGCATTTGTCTGGAAGTATCTGTCTTTGCTGCCATTTTCCATAGCTGCAATTGAACCCATACCTCTGTATACCTTATATTTTCTTCCCTGGAATAATTCAAATGTACCAGGAGCCTCATCACAGCCTGCAAGAAGGCTTCCAAGCATACATACGCTTCCACCTGCTGCGATTGCCTTAACGATATCGCCTGAATACTTAATACCTCCATCAGCAATTACTGGAATGCCATACTTCTTAGCTTCTTCATATGCACCCATAACCGCTGTTACCTGTGGCACACCAATACCGGCAACTACTCTTGTAGTACAGATAGAACCAGGTCCAATACCAACCTTAACTGCATCGACACCAGCCTCGCAAAGAGCCTTTGCAGCTGCACCTGTTGCAATATTACCAGCAATAACCTGAAGGTCAGGATATGCTGCTTTAATTTTCTTTAATGTCTCAATAATATTCTTAGAGTGACCATGAGCTGAATCAATAACAATACAGTCAACCTTAGCCTTAACAAGAGCGTCAACTCTGTCCATAACATTGGCAGTAATACCAACAGCCGCACCACAAAGAAGTCTTCCCTGCTCGTCATGTGCCGATAAAGGATACTTAATCTGCTTTTCAATATCTTTAATTGTAATAAGTCCTCTTAACTTAAAATCATCATCGACAATAGGAAGCTTTTCTTTTCTTGCTTTGCCCAATATCTTCTTAGCTTCATCTAATGTTATGCCCACTGGCGCCGTGATTAAATTCTCGCTTGTCATACATTCGCTGATAAGCTTTGTATAATCCTCCTCAAACTTGAGGTCACGATTAGTAATAATACCAACCAGCCTGCCTGTTTCGTCTGTAATAGGCACACCTGAGATTCTGAACTTACCCATCAGTTCATTAGCATCCTGTAATGTATTATCTGGATGTAAGAAAAATGGATCTGTGATTACACCATTCTCAGAACGCTTAACCTTATCAACTTCTTCAGCCTGTTCTTCAATTGACATATTCTTATGAATAATACCGATACCACCCTGTCTTGCCATTGCAATTGCCATTCTGTGCTCTGTAACAGTATCCATTCCTGCACTCATCAATGGAATATTAAGCTTAATCTTTTTTGTCAGATGTGTTGATAAGTCAATCATGTTAGGTGTTACTTCTGAGTACTGTGGAACCAAAAGCACATCATCAAAAGTAATTCCATCTCCAATAATCTTACCCATTTTCTTTGTCCTCGCTTTCTTTTTCATCAAATTGTTTGTTGTCAGACATTGTCTGATTAGTGAATACAAAAATATCCGAACAAAATTATCCGGATATTTTTGCAGGTTGACAGACTTCTTTGTCTGTCTGGTCTTGTATATATTATTTGCAAATATAGCAAAATCCCTCTTAAAAGTCAAACTTTTTTTGAAATT
>JAUNPT010000033.1:0-235 GCA_030536565.1 Eubacteriales bacterium
TTTCAATTTCCGTCTTAAGATCAATGGCATGGTTAGAAATGTCTATGTCATTTGCCTTTGAAAGAATTGTGTTGGCTTCTCTGTTCATCTCCTGAGCAATGAAATCCATCTTACGTCCAATTCCACCCTCCTCGCCCAGACACTTCCTTGCATGGTCAATATGGCTTCTTAAACGGACTGTTTCCTCATCAACGCATATCTTATCAGCATATATTATAACCTCTGTTGCAATTCT
>JAUNPT010000033.1:245-15935 GCA_030536565.1 Eubacteriales bacterium
TTTATTCTCAAGCTTTGCCCTGTACTCTTTCATAATCTCAGGACTTCTCGTTTCAATAAATGCAACAAGCTCCTCCATATAGCTTAATTTCTTCAATAAATCGTTTTTCAGATTTTCACCTTCAGCAATACGTGTCCTTACAAAGCTCTCACAAGCCTCCAAAATAGCCTTTTCAATAAAATTCCACACTTCTTCCTCATCAGGCTGGCTCTCCTCCATCGTAATAACCTCTGGATACTTTGAAAGTGCTCCAATAGACACATCATTGTTCATTGAAAACTGCCCTGCCATTTGCCTTAATATATCCATATATTCAGCTGCAATATCACTATTATACTTTAAATTCACCTTGTTCTCAGATAAATCTTCGTAATTAATGAATATATCTATTTTCCCCCTTGAAGCATATTTCTTTAATAAATCCCTTATTCTTGATTCAAAAACGTTAAGCTTCTTAGGCATCTTTATTCCCGCTTCTAAAAATCTATGATTAACAGACTTTATTTCCACGGAAATTTTTTGCTGTCCCTGTGTACATTCACTTCTGCCAAATCCAGTCATACTCTTAATCATGCATATTCCTCCAGTTTGTCGCAAAAATTGTTTTGCTGACGTTTATTTCCCTCCAGTCAAAACCTAAATAAGTATACCAATTTTTCTTAGATAGCACAAGGCATCAGGCTTTTTACATTTTCTATATCTGCTGGCTTTATCCGTTAGCAGACCTTTTACATTCATTTTAATTTATGATAAAATAAGCCATTAGAACTAAGAAAGAAAATGAGGTAACACAATGGCATTTGACGGAATAACAATAGCAAACCTTAAAACTGAACTATCTGCTGCATTAGTTGGCGGACGATTATATAAAATAGCGCAGCCGGAAGCTGACGAGCTTCTTCTTACGGTAAAAACGTCCAATGGACAATACAGACTGGTTATATCTGCAAATGCCAGCCTTCCACTGCTGTATCTTACAAAAGACAATAAACCAAGCCCTCTAACTGCACCTAATTTCTGCATGCTTCTAAGAAAGCACATACAAAACGGACGGATCATGTCTATTACCCAGCCGGGTTTAGAACGAATCATAGACATTGAAATTGAGCATTTAAATGAATTGGGCGACCTGTGCAGAAAACATATTATCGCTGAATTTATGGGAAAACACAGCAACATTATATTTACTGACAGTAAACAGGTAATCCTTGACAGCATTAAGCATGTGTCGGCACAGATAAGCTCTGTCCGCGAGGTCTTACCCGGACGTTTATACTTTATTCCTAAAACAACAGACAAATTAAATCCATTAAATACTAATTATGATGAATTTATGGCAGCAGTTCTTACTAAGCCCATGCCGCTGTCAAAGGCAATTTATACCTCATATACTGGTATTAGTCCTCTTATTGCAGAAGAAATCTGTTTTGATGCATCAATGGACAGTAATAAACCTGCCAACTGCCTAACCGAAAATGAGGCAATCCATACCTGTCATATTTTTGAAAATATTATGGAAACTGTACGCAGAGAAGAATTTACGCCTAACATGATTATAGAACAGGGAATGCCAAAAGATTTTTCAAGCATCTCTCTCCACATGTATTCTGATAAGAAGGATTACGAAAGTGTCAGTGAACTTATCCGCGGCTACTACTCAAAAAAAGAAATCATAACAAGAATCCGGCAGAAATCATCGGATTTAAGAAGAATCATAACAAATGCCCTGGAACGCTCATATAAAAAGCTTGATATTCAGGAAAAGCAGCTAAAGGATACACAAAAAAGAGACAGGTTCCGCATATATGGCGAACTTATCCATACCTACGGCTATAACATTCCAGAAGGCTCCAAATCTTTTGAAGCACTGAATTATTATACTAATGAAACCATTACAATTCCGCTTGACGATACGCTGTCACCAGCTGATAATGCTGCAAAATATTTCAACCGCTACAACAAGCTTAAGAGGACCTTTGAAGCAGGCTCCAAGCTTATTGAAGAAACACGTGAAGAAATAAATCATCTTGAATCAATTGCTACTTCACTTGACATTGCCACTGCCGAAGAAGATTTAATCCAGTTAAAGCTTGAACTTATAGAATCCGGCTACATTCATAAAAGCAAAAGCAGCGGCAGTAAAAAGCAAAAAGTTACAAGCAAGCCATTCCACTATATATCGTCTGATGGCTTTGATATATATGTCGGAAAAAACAATTACCAGAATGATGAACTTACATTTAAATTTGCAAACGGAAATGACTGGTGGTTTCATGCTAAAAATATGCCAGGCTCACATGTACTTGTGCGTACCAATGGAAAAGAACTTCCTGACAGAACCTATGAGGAGGCTGCAAGCCTTGCAGCCTACTACTCAAAGGGCAGAAAACTGGACAAAGTAGAAGTAGACTATGTAATAAAAAAAGAAGTCAAAAAACCTGCTGGCTCAAAGCCAGGTTTCGTTGTTTACTATACCAACTACTCACTTATGGCTTCCGCTGATATATCAGATTTAAAGCTTATAAATGAGTAGCTTTAGCAGCCAGTTTATCCGCTAAGCTGCTATAAACAAATGCGCTGCACATTAAGTCCGCAAAAAAACAGCCTGCATATATACCCGCAAGCCCCATAATGGCCTTTCCAGCTGCCATAAACAACAGACATGAAACAGCATTCACTGCCATAATTACAAAAAGCATTTTAACAGTCCTGTTTTTCATATATGTGGAATATATGAAAAACACCATAAACACAACTGCTGCTATAATCTGTAAAACATAGAATATCATGGCGGCTTCAGTCAAATCACATACATGCTCATCAAGCGTCAGCCTTCCAAATATTCTGGCCGGATTGAGCATGTAATAAATTCCAATTACAGCCGCACAGGATACCGGAACACCCATGCACAAAATTTTATAAAGCATTTTATTTAACCTGTTTCTTAATACCACAGCTAAAACCATTGTGACAGTACCATAGACTGCAAGTGGAATACAAAGCAGCCATCTTTCAGCCACAAAATATTCTTTAAGGTAAGTATAAGCCATGACACCGCTTTGATCCAAATTCAAAGCAAATACTTGTACTATATAACCTCTTATTAAATCCATGAATATGCTTCCATAAAAAACTGCAATAAAAATTTTCATGGCGTCACCTTCTGTACTATTAATATAAAGTTTGATTTTTTCGAATTTAGTAACCCTCACCAAAAGCAGCAGAATTATTGACACTGTAACTAACAGAACCGCACACACAGGTACTTTAGGCAGAAAATGTCCAGCCTCAATAGTATTTTTTTGTACGCCCTCCATATAAAATCCAATTATAAAGCTATGTATAACCTGTGATTTTTCAAAAATTCCTGCCAGCAGAAGATAAACACCTGTAGCAAGCGTACTAAATCCAGCTATCCTGCATATAATGCCGCAGCCCTTTAATTTAAATAAAACTGCAATAACAGAAATCACAAGAGCTGTTGCTGCTGCAATAAAAAGGAGCCTGTAAACAGCATCAAGCCCACTATAGTAGTAATAATTATAAATGTTGGCTCCAGACCCCGACAAGGTACTATTATCAATTCCTGCCGCAATTCTGGAAAAATAATCAATCCTAACTCCCGCTATTAAAATCAGCAAAGCCAGTGCAGATGCACTGGCTGTACTAAAAATCCTAGCCAGAATAATTTCGTTTTTCTTCATGGCTTTACTTAACTGTTACCTTTCTGAAATTTTTCTTTCCCTTCTTTACGACAACTCCATCGCCTGTAAACTTGTCAATAGAAAATACTGTATCAATGGAAGTAATCTTTTCCTGGTCAACAGTAATTCCTCCCTGCTGTACAGCCCGTCTTGCTTCTGATTTAGACACTGCAAGACCTGATGCAAACACAAGAGAAATCACATCAATAACTCCATCTTTAAAATCCTCCTGTGTTAACTCTGCTGATGGCATATTCTTAGCATCTTTGCCTGAGAATATCTGTTTAGCAGTTTCCTCTGCCTTCTTAGCTTCCTCCTCACCATGGACAAGCTTTGTAAGTTCAAATGCAAGAATTTCCTTAGCCTTATTAAGCTGTGAGCCTTCCCATGAATCCATCTTATCAATTTCTTCCAACGGAATAAATGTAAGCATTCTGATGCATTTAAGAACATCTGCATCACCAACATTTCTCCAGTACTGGTAAAATTCGTAAGGAGATGTCTTTTCAGGATCAAGCCATACAGCTCCACCAACCGTCTTGCCCATCTTCTTTCCCTCTGAATTAAGAAGAAGTGTAATTGTCATTGCGGAAGCATCCTTGCCAAGCTTTTTACGGATAAGCTCTGTGCCGCCAAGCATATTGCTCCACTGGTCATCACCACCAAACTGAAGATTACAGCCATACTTCTGATATAACATATAGAAATCATATGACTGCATAATCATATAGTTAAATTCCAAAAAGCTAAGTCCTTTTTCCATTCTCTGCTTGTAGCACTCGGCCCTAAGCATGTTGTTTACAGAAAAACATGCACCAACTTCACGAAGAAGCTCAACATAATTTAACTTCATCAGCCAGTCAGCATTATTTACAAGCAAGGCCTTACCTTCAGAAAAATCAATAAATCTGCTCATCTGCTTCTTAAAACACTCGACATTATGGTTAATGGTTTCCACTGTCATCATTTTTCTCATATCGGTTTTGCCTGATGGATCACCAATCATGCCTGTTCCTCCGCCAACTAATGCAATTGGCTTATTACCTGCCATCTGAAGCCTTTTCATAAGGCAGAGTGCCATAAAGTGTCCTACATGAAGACTGTCTGCAGTTGGGTCAAATCCAATATAAAAAGTAGCCTTACCTTCATTGATTAAATTCTTAATCAATTCCTCATCAGTAACCTGTGCAATCAAACCTCTTGCAACTAATTCATCATAAATAGTCATTTTCTCAATACTCCTTTATCAAATTATCAGAAGCTTTACAGAATAATACTACGCAGCTCCAAAGCGCAAAAAAAGAGCTCTATCCATAAAAGGACGAGAGCTCTCAACTTCGTGTTACCACCTTTATTTATAAACAGTTCACACTGCCTACCTCACTAAGTACATACAATTCATAAATACTCAAGTACTATAACGTGTACTAATACGTCTTAGCTTACTTAGCCCTGTCTTGCTCCCTGTTCAGCCAGCTGCTCCGAAATGTATTCAAACCAGATTCCTTCTGCGCCTCTCATCAACCGGCTGCTTTCTGTAGTATTCCACTGATTCTACTTGTTTTCTTCAATGCATTTAATTATTTAATTCTACGTCGATTATATTATACTAATCTGTTTTATGCAAGCTGTTTTTTCGTATATGCTTTAACACAATAAAAATCAAAGCCATTGCAATAAAACAGCCACATGAATCAATAAACACATCTGCAATACTTCCGCTTCTCCCCGGCACATACAGCTGATGAATCTCATCAGTGCATGCAAAAAAGAAGGTCATTGCAAATGACATGCAATATCTAAGCTTAATAACGACTCTATCCACTGTCAATGCAATAAATACCAATGTAAAAAGCACCGCATATTCTGTCATATGAGCACCTTTACGTATTGGCACCTGTAAGCATTCTATATACTGCTCTCTCTGTAACTCATCTACAGCAGCAATTCCCATACTTTCACTGCAGTCAATAACAAGAGCAGCTACCCTTCTGCTTAATCCTGAGGATTTTAAACCGCTTTGAGTTGAAAATCCAAATATAACAGCTGCCATCAGGATTACTGGAATCCAGATGGCAAACTTAATAAATGTTTTCATTAGTATGTTACAACTCTCATTGTATTTGTTAAGCCTCGTTTTGATGAAGGATCAGATGTTGTTGCTATACCTGCAGATACAATTACTGTATCTCCTTCACTGATATAACCAGCATTTTCACTGACAACCAAAGCATGCTCAATAATCTTATCCGTATTTGTCTCTGTTGCTGTCTTTAAAGGTCTAACACCCCAGTAAATCTGCATCTTACGAAGGACATTATCATAAGGTGAGCAGCCAATGACTTCAGCATTTGGCTTTAACTTTGATGTAAGTCTCGCTGTAAATCCTGAAATTGTAGGACAAACAATAGCCTTAGCCCCAAGATTATCTGCAGTCTGTACTGTTGCATTACAAACAGCGCTTGAAACACTTCTCTTTGAATGAAGCTTTGATGCTTCAGATGAAACCGACTTTAAATCCTGCTCTGTTGTTTCAGCAATCTTTGCCATCATCTTAAGAGCCTCTAATGGATACTTACCATTAGCTGTTTCGCCTGAAAGCATAACAACGTCTGTACCATCATAAATAGCATTTGCAACATCAGTAACCTCAGCTCTTGTAGGACGTGGATTTCTAATCATAGAATCCAGCATCTGTGTAGCTGTAATAACTGGTTTATAAGAAGCGTTACACTTCTTGATAATTTCCTTCTGGATATGTGGTACCTGCTCTGCAGGGATTTCTACACCCATGTCACCACGCGCAACCATGATACCATCAGCAACCTTAATAATTTCATCAAGGTTAGCAATACCCTCTGCATTTTCGATCTTGGCAATAACAGGAATATCTGCATCATGCTCCCAAAGAAGCTGCTTAATCTCCTTAATACATTCTGCATTTCTTACAAAAGACGCAGCAATGAAATCAAATCCCTGCTCAACGCCAAAAATAATATCATCTTTATCTTTATCAGTAATACCTGGAAGTTTAATGCTTACATTAGGAACATTAACACCCTTCTTCTGTCCTAATTCACCACCATTAACAACAACACACTCAATATCTGTACCATCGACAATATTCTCAACTGTTAATTCAATTAAGCCATCATCAATAAGAATTGTATTACCTGCAGAAACATCGTTTGGAAGTCCGGCATAAGTAATCATACCAATCTTGTCAGTACCATCAACCTCTCTTGTTGTTAATGTAAACTTCTGTCCGGCAACAAGTGTAACCTTCTTATCTCCTTCTATAGCACCAGTTCTGATTTCTGGTCCCTTTGTGTCAAGCAAAGTTGCAATTGGGATATTAAGTTCTTCACGAACACTTTCAACTAAGGCAAAGCGTCCAGCCTGTTCTTCATGGTCGCCATGTGAAAAATTAAATCTTGCAATATCCATTCCGTTTAAAGCAAGGTTCTTTATTAACTCTCTGTCGTTGGTGTTAGGTCCCATTGTACAAATAATCTTTGTCTTTTTCATTCTTACCTCCAAATTTTACTCAAATCCTCTAAATATCACACAAGTTGGAATTATTACATATTCCAAAATAAATTTCAACCAAAATCATTCTATCATATATTATTGCGAAAAAGGAAAATATTTTTATTTATTTTATTTATATTTTTAATCATTTTTTATTTTTCTCTTAATTTTCTTAATCTTTTCTTTGTTATATGATTAACAAAATTATGTTTATCAACTTTTACATAATTTTTACTTAACCTGCATATCTGCACTTATTTAGTAACATGAATATGAGTGTACAAATGCTCCTGACAGTATTCCAGATTACCATTACATTTAGAGCAGTAACGAAATACTAATTCGTCACCATCATTCTCTGTACGTCCACATACTGCACATTTATGCTTTGTTACAGACGTGCCTGTCTTATGCACAGTCTTATTTGCGCTCTCCCAGCTGCTTTTACTGCTGTTCGCATTATAAAATTTTTCATTAAACGAAGGCTTTCTACCCTCCTGTCTGTTTTTTTCGGCTCTTTTTGCTGTCCTTACTGCCTTTCTAAAATTTTTCTGCGTCTGGCTTGAATATCTTCTGTGCTTATTGAAAAGAAGCATAAAAATAATAAAATTCGCCATTGATACCAAGGCTGCGGTTGCCATTACATAGCATGTAAAATAATTTCCAGCAAGGAAGCCTAATTGATACAGGCCAAACCAGACATTCTGGGGAAGCAGGCTTACGCAATAACCTCCAATAATTGTAATGCCAAAAATCACAGCATCTAAATAAGCAAGCCATTTAATCTTAATTGGAAGCACAAAAAACAATAAAACCTCATTATCCGGATTTTCAAACGCAAATGCCATAAACAAAGCAAGATTTATATATTCTGTACCCATATGATAATTAACACCAAAAATAAGGTATATTACAATAGCCGCAATGACATGAAGAAGCATTCCAGAAAAGAAATACAGATTAAATCTGAATGCTCCCCATAATCTTTCTAATACGGTTCCAATCATGTAATAGAAATAAAGTACAAAAAAAAGAAATAAAAAGCTTGTTGATGGGGGCTGCAAAATAAATGTAAATATTCTCCATATCTGTCCGTGCAGTATCGCCTCTGCATCAAGCGCTAAATATGTGGAATAAACTGCTGGGAAAAAAACTGCAACCACAAATCCCATGGCATAAATTGCAATAATATAATACATCAAATTGTTAATTGCATACTTTCCCATCTTTCGTTCTAACTTATCAAACCAACTCATATTTTAAACTAGTCCTTTCATAATTAAGCTTTTAACTGCTAACAGTCAAACATATTAATACATACGCTTTTAAAATTATACATTTTCCTCTAATTCATTGTCAAATAAACTCCTGCTATTTAGTCTAAAATTTATATTAAATCTACCTATTATAATAAGAAATACATTTCATTTATTGAAATTTGGAAATTATTATAATATAATTGTTCAAGTTCACTTAAGATTCGACATTATTCTACAGAGGGGAATAATTACACAAGTGATACATGTTATTTGGTTAAGGAGGACGGCATACCTGCCGGTATTATTATGAATAAATACAGATTAGGAATCGACATTGGTTCTACAACAGTCAAAATTGCAATACTTGATGAAGACAACAGCCTTTTATTTTCTGATTATGAAAGACATTTTGCCAATATTCAGGAAACACTTCAGACACTATTAGAAAAGGCTGTAAATAACCTCGGAGAATTTGAAGTTTATCCTGTTATTACAGGTTCAGGCGGACTGACACTTGCAAAGCATCTGGAAGTACCTTTCACGCAGGAGGTTGTAGCTGTTTCAACTGCACTTAAGGACTATGCCCCACAGTGTGATGTTGCAATTGAGCTTGGCGGTGAAGATGCCAAAATTATATATTTTACTAATGGTATTGACCAGCGAATGAATGGTATCTGTGCTGGTGGTACAGGCTCTTTCATTGACCAGATGGCTTCTCTTTTACAGACTGATGCCACTGGTTTGAATGAGTTTGCAAAAAACTACAAATCAATTTATCCTATTGCTGCCCGCTGCGGTGTTTTTGCCAAATCAGACATACAGCCGCTTATAAACGAAGGAGCAACTAAACAGGACTTATCAGCTTCTATTTTTCAGGCAGTTGTAAACCAGACAATCAGCGGACTTGCCTGCGGAAAACCAATCAGAGGCAATGTGGCGTTTCTAGGCGGGCCGCTCCATTTCCTATCGGAACTTCGTGCTGCATTTATCAGAACATTAAGCTTAGGGGACAATCAGATTATTGCGCCGGAGCACTCACACCTTTTTGCAGCGGTAGGCTCTGCAATGAATTATAAGGAAAATATTGTCTATCCTGTTACACATATTATTGAGAAACTTTCCGGCAAAATCAAATTAGAATTTGAAGTTGAACGTATGGAGCCTCTTTTTGAAAACCAGAACGCCTATGATTCATTCACTGACCGTCACTCACAGCATCATGTAGAAACTGGCGATTTATCTGCATATGAAGGGAACTGCTATTTAGGTATTGATGCAGGTTCAACTACAACTAAGGTCGCTTTAGTTGGCGAAGATGGCAAACTCCTATACTCATTTTATTCAAGCAATAATGGTTCACCACTTGCCACTACTATCCGTTCAATAAAAGAAATATACTCAAAGCTTCCTCCTAAGGCTAAGATTGTACAATCCTGTTCAACAGGCTACGGAGAGGCTTTAATTAAGTCTGCCCTAATGTTAGATGACGGTGAAGTTGAAACTGTATCTCACTTCTACGCTGCTGCTTTTTTTGAGCCTGATGTAGACTGTATCATTGATATCGGCGGTCAGGATATGAAATGCATCAAGATAAAAAACCAGACCGTAGACTCTGTTCAGCTTAATGAAGCATGTTCCTCAGGCTGTGGTTCATTTATTGAAACATTTGCCAAATCACTTAACTTTACTGTTGAGGACTTTGCAAAGGAGGCTCTCTTTGCAAAACACCCTATTGATTTAGGAACACGCTGTACTGTATTTATGAACTCTAAAGTTAAGCAGGCTCAGAAAGAAGGTGCCAAGGTTGCAGACATCTCTGCCGGACTTGCTTATTCTGTTATTAAAAATGCGTTATACAAGGTTATCAAAATTTCAGACCCTAAGGATTTAGGACGACACATTGTTGTCCAGGGTGGAACCTTCTACAATGATGCAGTTCTTAGAAGCTTTGAAAAAATCACTGGCGTTGATGCTGTAAGACCTGATATTGCAGGCATTATGGGTGCTTTTGGTGCCGCCCTTATAGCAAGAGAACGCTATGACGGTATTTCTGAATCTACTATGCTGTCAATTGATAAAATTAACGAATTAACTTTCAGTACAACTATGACAAGATGCAAGGGCTGCACAAACAACTGTCATTTAACCATTAATAAATTTTCCGGCGGACGCCAGTTTATTACTGGTAACCGTTGCGAACGTGGACTTGGCAAAGAAAAAAATAAAGAAAAGATTCCTAATCTTTTTGAATACAAGCTTCACAGACTTTTTGACTATGAACCTTTGACTGCTCAAAATGCACCACGAGGAGTTGTAGGTATTCCAAGAGTCCTCAACATGTACGAAAACTATCCTTTTTGGTACACATTTTTTACAAAGCTGGGCTATCAGGTTGTATTATCGCCACTTTCTAACCGCAGGATTTATGAGCTTGGAATCGAATCCATACCATCTGAATCTGAGTGTTATCCAGCCAAGCTGGCTCATGGACATATTGAGTGGCTCATCAGGCAAAATATCAAATTTATCTTCTATCCTTGTATCCCTTATGAGCACAAGGAAATTGATAATACCAACAACCACTATAATTGCCCGATTGTAACCTCATATGCTGAAAATATTAAAAATAATGTTGAATCCTTAAAGGACAATGACATTGATTTCAGAAACCCATTTCTTTCATTTGAGAGTGCTGAAATTCTTATCAAACGTCTGACAGAGGAATTTTCTGAGATTCCAGCAGCACAGATTAAGTCAGCTGTTACTGCTGCCTGGAATGAGATGATGCAGTCAAAAAAAGATATTCAGGCTAAGGGAGAGGAGGTCATCTCTTACCTTAAAGAAACTGGTAAACGTGGTATTGTACTTGCAGGACGTCCTTATCATGTCGACCCTGAAATCAACCATGGTATTCCTGAGCTTATTAATTCATACGGAATTGCCGTTTTAACAGAAGATTCAATTTCACATCTTGGAAATGTTGAAAGACCACTTATTGTAATGGATCAGTGGATGTATCATTCAAGACTTTATGCTGCTGCAAGCTATGTAAAGACAATGGATAATCTTGATTTAATACAGCTTAATTCTTTTGGATGCGGTCTTGATGCTGTAACAACCGATGCTGTTAACGATATTCTTGTTAAATCCGGAAAAATCTATACTGTTTTAAAAATTGATGAAGTAAATAACCTTGGTGCTGCAAGAATACGTGTACGTTCACTGATTGCTGCCCTTAAAGTACGCGACCAGAAGCATTTTCACCGGGAAATCAAGCCATATGCATTCCAGAGAGTGGAATTTACCCCGGAAATGCGAAAAAATTATACGATTCTGTGTCCACAGATGTCGCCAATACATTTCGACCTCCTAGGTCCGGCACTGTCATCATGCGGCTACAATTTTGAAGTTCTTGATAACGACAATAAATCTTCTGTTGACGTTGGATTAAAATACGTTAATAATGATGCCTGCTACCCTTCCCTGATGGTTGTCGGCCAGATTATGGCAGCAGTCCTTTCTGGCAAATACGATTTACATAAAACAGCTATCATTATCACACAGACAGGCGGCGGCTGCCGTGCATCTAACTATATTGGCTTTATAAGACGAGCATTAACAAAAGCTGGTCTGGAATATATTCCTGTTATTTCTCTCAGTGCACAAGGACTGGAAACTAACTCGGGTTTTAAATATGATTTAACTATGCTTAAAAAAGCTATGCAGGCAATTGTTTATGGTGATGTATTCATGAATGTCGTCTATAGAACCAGACCATATGAAAAAGTTCCCGGCTCTGTAAATGCCCTTCATGAAAAATGGAAAAATATTATTATTCCACAGCTTACACAAAAGCATGTTAAAATGAGCACCATGAAGAAAAATATTTATGACATTGTAAATGATTTTGATAATATTGAACTTTTAAACATCAAAAAACCAAGAGTTGGTATTGTAGGAGAAATTCTTGTTAAATTCCTTCCATCAGCTAACAATTACTTAGTTGATTTGCTTGAATCCGAGGGAGCTGAGGCTGTTATGCCTGATTTAATGGGCTTTTTACTCTACTGTGCTGAAAATGCCAACTTCAAAAGAGACAATCTTGGTACTTCCAAGAAGTCAGCATTTGTAAATAACTGCGTCATTAAACTTTTAGAATGGTTCAGAAAAGATGCAAAAAAGGCTCTTGCAGACAGCAGGCGTTTCACTCCGCCTTCAACAATCAAAGAGACTGCCGCACTTGCTAAGGATTTAGTATCTTTAGGCAACCAGACTGGTGAAGGCTGGCTTCTTACAGGTGAAATGATTGAACTCATACATAATGGTGCTGGCAATATCGTCTGCTGTCAGCCATTCGCATGTCTGCCTAACCATATCGTAGGTAAAGGCGTCATAAAAGAACTGCGTACAGAGTTTCCTGATGCCAATATCATTGCCATAGATTATGACCCTGGTGCATCTGAAGTTAATCAGCTTAACAGAATCAAGCTTATGCTGGCAACTGCTAATAAAAATATTCAGAAGTAATCTAAATTTCGTTAATCTATAGCATACATATAAAAAACACAAAATCAGAATATATAATGAGACAAAGATAGGGGAAACCGGCACTGCCGGTTTCCCCTATCCTGCGTGGTAAGCCATGTTATTCTAATCCAGATTTAATCTTCCTGGTCTTCTTCAGAGCCTGCAACAGCTCCAATAACTGATATAATAACTACTACTGCAAAAATAGAAACAGCCACACCTATAATAGGCCCTAAAAATAAAAGAAAATTCATATATATGCACCAACTTTCCATGATTTCTGTAAAAATAAAACTACAAATAGTATATGCCTTATTCCCCGATTATTCAAGAATATTTTCAATCTGCCAGTCAATCGGTTCTACTCCGTTATTTTTTAAAAATTCATTTGCCTGACTGAAATGCCTGCAGCCAAAAAATCCTCTGTAAGCTGACAACGGACTTGGATGAGGCGCTTTCAATATTAAATGCTTCGGATTAGTAAGCATCGGTATTTTTTTCTGTGCCGGGCTCCCCCAAAGCATATACACAATAGGTCTGTCCTGTTTATTTACAGCCTCAATCACAGCATCTGTAAATTGCTCCCAGCCATGTCCCTTATGGGAATTGGCTTCATGTGCACGCACTGTCAGTACAGTATTTAACATCAACACACCCTGCTCAGCCCATTTTTTCAAATAACCATTATCAGGAATATAACAGCCACAGTCACTTTGCAGTTCTTTATATATATTCTGGAGCGATGGCGGAATTTCCTTCTGCTGAGGCAGTACAGAAAATGATAATCCATGAGCCTGATTAACATTATGATATGGATCCTGCCCCAAAATCAAAACCTTCACCTTACTTAATGGCGTAAAATGAAATGCATTAAATATATCATCTGCTGGCGGATATATAACTGCCCTGCTGTATTCTGCCTTAACAAACTGAAATAACTCTTTATAATATGGCTTCTTAAATTCACCTTTAATTGCAGGAAGCCAGTCATTTTCTATCATTGCCATTATATTAACCTCTTATATAAATATCTAATATTTTTAAATCATTCTCATCGGAAGCTTACGCTGCTCAAGATATTTCTTCAAATCCATAATTTCCATCTCTTTATAATGAAATAATGAAGCTGCAAGCGCTGCATCTGCATTTCCACGTGTAAACACATCATAAAAATGTTCCATATTTCCAGCACCACCAGAAGCAATAACAGGAATTGAAACATTTTCAGCAATAGAATGTGTTAAAGCAATATCATATCCTGCTTTAGTCCCATCACAATCCATACTTGTAAGCAAAATCTCTCCAGCCCCTAATCTTTCAGCCTTCATTGCCCACTCAACTGCATCCATATGCATGTCTACACGTCCGCCATTCTTATAGATACTCCATCTGCCGTCCTCCTGATATTTGGCATCAATAGCTACAACAACACACTGACTACCAAATTTATCTGCGGCTTCACTTATCAGATCAGGATTCATAATAGCTGCTGAATTAATAGAAATTTTATCAGCGCCCTCTCTTAAAAGGATTTTGAAGTCCTCTATTGAACGTATACCGCCGCCTACAGTAAATGGAATAAACACCTTTTCGGCGACTTTTCTAACCAAGTCAACAGTTGTGCTGCGTCCGTCACTGGAAGCTGTAATATCAAGAAATACAAGCTCATCAGCACCAGATTTGTCATACATTGCTGCAACCTCAACAGGGTCTCCCGCATCTCTTAAATCAACAAAATTAGTGCCCTTTACAACACGTCCATTCTTACAGTCCAAGCAAGGAATAATTCTCTTTGTAAACATATCAATCTCCCTTCTAATTTAATTTTGCAAAATTTTTTAAAATGCCCAGTCCAACATTACTGCTTTTTTCAGGGTGAAACTGACATGCAAATACATTTCCCTTCTCTACTGACGCATGGATATGCGTTGAATACTCTGTTGATGCAGCTACAATAGACTCATCTTCTGCCTTAAGATAGTAAGAATGTACAAAATATACGTAAGGATTTTTATCTAAGCCTTGAAAAAGCTTTGCTCCTGGTTTAATATCCAGTGAATTCCAGCCCATATGAGGAATTTTCAAGCCTTCACACGGAGGTATCCTTAATATTTTTCCTGAAAGTATATTTAGTCCTTCTGCTCCCGGAGTTTCATCACTGCTTTTAAATAAAAGCTGAAGTCCTAAACATATTCCCAAAAATGGAGTTCCTTTTGCTGCTACATTTCTTATTGTATCTACAAGCCCAAAATGATCAAGATTATTCATTGCATCACCAAATGAGCCAACGCCTGGCAGAATAACCTTATCCGCCTGCATAATTTCACTTGAATCCCTTGAGACAATAACATCTTCGTTCAATGAAACCAATGCCTTTTCCACACTTTTCAAATTACCTGCATCATAATCAATAATCGCTATCATTTCGCTGCCGCCTCTCCATATGTCTCTATCGTTGTGTAGTATTTTGTAAAATCATTTTCCATCATATTAACCAAGGTACTGCTCTCCGATTCTGAAATTTTAAATGTACTTTGAAGCGATTCTAAAATTATTTTTTTAATTGAGTCCATCTGATTTCCTACACCTAAGTCTTTTGCCTCATTATAATATACATTATACCTTTCCAAGCCCTTAACTAATGCATTTAAAGCTTCTGTCTTCATATT
>JAUNPT010000212.1 GCA_030536565.1 Eubacteriales bacterium
TTTTTTCCGCTCGCTAGGGGAAATCAGCTATGCTGATTTCGCAGCTCGCACTCTATCGCAACTACAACACAAAAGAGGACATTCTGCGCGCGCAGATTGACCGGCTGTTTCACGGATGGGCGGAGGGTGCCCCCAAGGGACTGTCTCTCAGCGAAATGATTGAATCGCTGTTTTGCCACTTTACGGAAAATCAGGCGTTTTACGGCCTGCTCAACCGGCGCGGGCTGATCTATCTGCTGAAGGACAGCCTGATGACCCTCTACGGCCCCAAGCTGGAGCACTCCAAGGTGGAGGCCTATACCTCCGCGTTTGTTGCCTATACCCTGTACGGCTGGATCGAGGTATGGTTCGCCAGAGGGATGCAGGAAACGCCGCAGGAGATGGCAGAGATGTTCAAGAGCCAGGGGCTGTAAATATCTCCTTTGCCGACAAAACAGAGCAGGGAGTATCAGGTATAGGCCAAGCCTTTTCTGCGGCTTACATCGCAAAAAAGCTTTGATTTTTGACCTTTATCTTGACAGCAAATCCATCCCATCTATCTATCTTGGTTTAACACATACAGGAGGTAAAGCGTACTGTATAAATTCTTTTATCCATTCTATACGATAGCTTCCCTTTTCCAAATGAACATGCGCATCAACCATGTAAAATTTCCTCTTTACATTCAATTATTCTCTTTATTAAACCCTCAGTATCTACATAATCAAAAGTAGTTGTATCCACTACTATGTGCTGTCCATTTGCCACAAAACGATCCATTCCCCTATTTTTTATCCCTGATACATAATCAGCGTATGAAATAGATTTTTCCTTATTGCTCCCTTCTCTTTCTGGATAACTATTGTTTACAACATGCCCCCTATGTCTGTCTGGACTGGTATTTCGTTCCAAAAAACGTTGATATATCTTTTCATACTCTCCAGTCAAAGTAATTGTAATCGCTTTATATGAGTATTTCTCAAGCATTGAAAGTAAAGTCTCTTTTGATACATCTTCAAAATTGTTTTCAAGTATAAATGCATGATTATATTTCATTAGCTGTTCAGCAAAATAGTACATAATATTCATGCTGGCAATCCCCAGTTTAACTTTTTCTTCTCTTGAATGAAAACCAATGTCATCATACATTAATTCCTTTATACTGTCTTTTGAGATAACAGGAATCTTAAAATATTCTGATAAAGTTTTGGCCAACGTGCTTTTCCCAGCCGCTGGAATACCAGTAATCAATATACAATACATTTTCAATCCTCCTGCAATTCAGCTATCTCATAATTAATTCCCAATTCATCCAATTGTGACACAAAATCTTCTGAAACCTGCTCATCAGTTATTATCAAATCATAATCATATATCTTACATACAGAATGAATTGAACTTTTACCAATTTTGTCAGCTGGATATAAACCAATATTCATAGTGCTATTTTCCATAACCGCTTTTCCAAATTCAACACCAGAACTATCATGTATGGAAGCGCCAAAATCTATTGACAAAGCTGCATGTGATAAGAATGCTTTATCAATTCGAATATTTTTTACCATTTGTATTGTATAAAAATCATGGCAGTGTCCTCGATGTGACATTTCACCCCCCAAAAGAATAACAGATATATTTTCCTTTTTTCTAAGTGCATCTGCTATCGTAACTGAATTTGTTAAAATAGTACATCTCAACTCATCTGGTAAATTTATCGCCATATAATATCCTACAGATGATGTTGTTATGTAAATTACATCTTGATCTTTAATATATTCTATTGCTCGTTTTGCAACAGCAAGTGAGTCCTTTTTTATTTCCTGTAAGTCTTTGGGATTATATGTTTTATCAGGATATACATATTTCTTCATTGTTGCAATAGCTCCCCCATGAGTTCTCTGCAGCAATCCTTTACTTTCTAATAATCTTAAATCTCTTCTGGCACAGTCTGCTGATATTTTGTATATTTCCTGAATTTCGGATACCATTATTCTCCCATTTTCATTAACTCTCTTGACAATATCCTTCTGCCTTTCTTCCATAAACATGACAATTCACCCCTTTCATTCTTGCTTGTACTTATTTACTCTTGTATGTATTTTATTATACTCTTTTTTAATCGTTTAGCAATCTATTTGATTAGATTTTACATCACTTTTATTCTAGTTTTATTTCCCCATCCCCCCATAAATCCAGAACGTCCATGCCATCTTCTCCTTTTCCTCATGCCTCCATGCAAAAAGACCAATGCAGCATATAGGCGCTTACGCCCACTGCCTCCCGCCACCCCGCAAGGGCTCCGCTCGAATGCCCTGCGGGCATCCTCGCTGTCTGGCTGTCGCCAGACGAA
>JAUNPT010000213.1 GCA_030536565.1 Eubacteriales bacterium
ACTGTTTTTTTTGCTTCTTCCTAATCTGCCTGCACTAATTACACCAATAGCTGCAACACAAATCAAAATCAAACATACTGTCTTTATTTTCCTGTTAACTCTCACGTTGCTGTACCTCCTAATAAACAAACATATACAGTGATACCCTTATATATGCTCAGGAATCATAATGTTCCCTTGTATTTTTATTGGACATTGTTATATTATCATAAATTCCACTCTTTGTCCTGTGGGACCTCCTTATATAATGTATTTTTTTATGTATTCTGACATTTCCTCTGAGTTTCTATTAATCTGATTTGCAGCCTCCTTCATATTTGACACATAATAATTCTGTTTTTTCATTGTCTCTAAAACAGTGTCCGAATTGGCTGTTATTTCTTCTGAAAATGCCGCAGCCGTCTCTACTGTTTCAACTGTACACTGTCTTGTATTTTCTATACAGCCCATGCTGCTGCCCACATCTTCTATAGATGTGAACAATGTATTCATATTATTCTGCATAGATTTAAAGACCTCTGCAACCTCATGTACTATTGTATTCTGCTCCATCTGCGTGTTATAAGTTACATTCATGGTCTCCCCAATATTACAGGTATGTTCTCCTATTCTATCTACCATATTATTTATCTGCCCTGCAAAATTACTTGTTGAATTGGCAAGCTTGTTTATCTCCTCTGATATAACCCCAAAACCAGCGCCATTTGCACCTGCCCTTGCAGCCTCTATTCTGGCATTAAGTGATAATAAATTCGTCTTTTCTGATATTTCTACGATTCCAACAATCATCTTCTTAATTTCAGCTGAATCAGAGTTTAATACAGACATCTCATCTGCGACGTTCTTTATGACATTTTTTACCTCGTCATTTTTTTCATAGAGATTAGAAACACTCTCAGATGTATTTTTCATCTGCTCCTGTGTCTGCTCTGCCAGCTCCATAATTGAATTAAGCTGTGCATTTATATCTATTATAGACGTTGACATCTCCTCAACCCGCTTAAGACAATCCTGCATCTCTTCAGCCTGCTGCCCATTTCCCAAAGCTATTTCTTCAATTGCCTTATCAATATTCCCATTGGACTCTGACAAATCCTCATACATAGAATTTAGTATATTAAATGAATCAGACAATGATTTACTGTTAGAATTAATATTCAACGCCAGCTCCCTTGTCCTTCCAATGATTTCATTAATACTTTCTGCTATTTTCGCGAAATCACCCTTACCAGCTGTTTCTATGCTGCCTGTCAAATCGCCCTTAGAGACTTTTTCTGAAACCATGCATGTGTTATCAATACATTTGCCAATATCTCCAGCTATTTTATAAGCCATTATTACAGAAATAACTACTGCCGCAGCTACACATGCAGCAATGATAAATTTAATATCATTGGTTGTTCCCAATATCTGGTTTTTAGGAATTAAATGGCTGACATAACATCCCGTATTTCCAACCGGGCTGGAAACATATAAATATTCTTCATTGTCAATGCTTATATATTTATGCCCTGCTTCTGCCTGCTCCTGCACATTTACGAGCCCCTTAAAATACTCCCTATTAATCTTATCAGTATCATTTCCATCTATTGTTATCTCACGTCCGTCAGCTGTTATAAATCCTGTTTTTGTGTTTTTACCACTTATATCCTTTAAAATATTTGCGATTTCCTTAGAGCTTAAATCAACTGCGGCCAAAGCTGTTTTATCTGTATATTTTCCAATCATTTTTACATATGATGCAATATAACTATCCTGCTTTATACCCAATTCTTTATCAATCGACGTATGCTGTCCAATCCAGCCTGGCTTTCCTCCATTTACTGACTTAAACTCATCACTTTTCGATATATCTTCAAAAAAACCCTTGTTGGCATTCGCCGCACTTGATATTGTATTATAGCTTTTTTTAGGAATAATATAAATATTGGAGACATATTTATTTTTAGACACTGACGCAGAAACAGATTTCTGAATATCTGACAAAAAGCTCACTGTTTTAGACATATCCAGCATGTCCCCTGACGTATAATTGATTAAATCCATATCCTGTGCATAATTATCCAGCTCCAGTTTTGCCTGTTCCATTGCAAGATTTATATAATTTGCAGTCGTCTCTACGTTTAAAAGTGAAGAATTTTCACTGCTTGATATCAATTCAGCTGACGACTTCTGAAAAGATATAATTCCCAGAATAACTATAAAGCAAATCATATTGATATATCCAATTATAATTGTCTTTACTGTGCTGCCAATATGTATTTTTTTATGGCTTCTGTGTTTTATTTTATTTCCCAATGCCTTTAAACGATTATTTATCTTAATT
>JAUNPT010000034.1 GCA_030536565.1 Eubacteriales bacterium
AACACTAGCCTTCCAAGCTAGATACGTGGGTTCGATTCCCATCACCCGCTTTTTTTGTATCCTTTTAGAGATTACAGGGCAGGAAAAATATATGATAGACAATTATGTAGCATTGGATTTAGAGACGACAGGGCTGAATCCATCAAGAGACAGAATAATAGAAATAGGAATGGCACGTTTTGAAAATGGCACGCTAACCGCTGATTATGAACAGCTGATTCATCCTGGCATGTCTTTGCCGGAACATATTACACAGCTGACAGGAATAAATGACAATATGCTTAAAGACAAACCATTAATTGGAGATGTGATTGGCGATATAATTGCATTTATTGGGGAAAACCCAATTCTTGGACATAATGTTATATTTGATTACAGCTTTTTAAAGAAGGCGGCGGTCAATTCGGGCAGAAAGATTTCCTTAAGAGGGATTGATACCTTAAAAATTGCAAGACGTGTGCTTCCGGAAGCAGAGCATAAAAGTCTTGAGTATCTGTGCCAGTATTTTGATATAAATCCGGGACATTCCCACAGGGCATTGGATGATGCTTTGAGTGCGGCCATGCTTTTTGAGAAAATGCATGAAATCAAGCCAGAGGATTCAGGCTTCCAGCTGACAACACAGCTTATATACGCCGTGAAAAAGGACAGTCCAATTACTGCGGCACAGAGACGTTTGCTGACAGCGCTGCTGGAGCATAATTCGCTTCAGCTGGAACAGGAAATAGATATGATGACTAAAAGTGAAGCCTCAAGGCAGATAGACCTTATTATATCACAATATGGAAAAAATACATAAAAACTGCAGGCTACATCATTGCCTGCAGTTTTTGGATAATAATATTTTTTGAAAGAGAATTAAGCTTTTCTGCTTTGTCCAGAAGTCCGTTTATTTTGTCAGGACAGCCATTTTTAATATAGAGCGCTGCCAAATCAATATAGTTGGAGCTTATATCAGAACCCCATTGGATTCCAAGTTCAAGAAAATAGACTGCTTCATATGTCAGTCCGTCTTCTATAAGAAGATGACCAAGAGCTGCTAAAGTTTTGGCAAGCTCGGTGAAATTATCATCATATTCACTAAGGAAGGGAAGATTGGCAGCTCCATATGCCATTTTAATGTCTGTGTTGCTCAAGCCAGTGAGATTAAGGATTTTTTTGTCACGCATGTTTTCAAGCTGTTCTAAATATTTTTTTATTTGGCAGTTATCAGTTGCAATGGCTGGAAGAATTTCAGGAATTGTTATATAATGTAGATGTTCAATATCCTGTTTACGTACGGAATTGGCTTTGCTTTCACGTTCCCAGAACAGCCGGTCGGCTTCCTGCTGTTTTCGGCCACTTTTTTTCATTGCACTTCGGAATATGAAAAGCAGAATTAAAACAAATGGAAATAAATAGCGCATAAATAACCTCGTGTTATTTTGTAGTAGTTTTATGGAGGAGTAAATGATTAATTTTAATAACAAAAAAACCAAGAAAATGTTTTCTACTGTATTAATTATCATTCTTGTGCTTGCGATGGTTGTTCCAGTAGTTGTCGCAGCACTTATGTAGGTATCCTATGAAAAATATTATAAACGATTTAACACATTTATACAAGTGAGGCTATATAATATGAAAACAGGAAAAATATCTAACACGGTTTTAAAGCGTTCTGTGTTAAAACGGATTAGGAACAGGGGTGAGTATCTCAAGGCTAAACCAAGTGTGGGTTCAGACTGTGCAGTTTTAAGTCTGCCACAGGAAAGCAGGGTCTTGCTTACAACTACGTCTGGCCGATGGGCGGTGTATGAGGCTCTTAATAATATCTCTGTTAAGGGTGGAAATCTGGCTGCTGTCCAATGCAGCATTACTTTGCCGGAGCATTCTGAGGAGACAGAGCTTAAAGATATAGTGTCAGAGCTTGAAAGGCAGTGTGAATATGTGGGAGTGCCGATATCAGGCGGGCATACTGAGGCTGCATATTATGTGGACAAGCCTGTAGTGCATATTACAGGTGTCGGATTTGCAAATGAATATATACAAAAGGCCAAGGCAGGTCAGGACATTATTGCGGCAGGATATATAGGAGTAAGTGGAATACGCACTATTTCAAAATTGAAGGAGCAGGAGATTCTTAAACTCTATTCGGCTGATGTACTTGATAAAGCTGCTGGCAGCGAGGCAGAGCTGACAGCAAAGGATAAGGCTGAAATTGGCTTTAGGGCAGGAGCCAGTTATATGCATGATATGTCTTTTGGTGGAATATGGGCAGCCTTATGGGATATGGCGGAATACTGCAATGTTGGTTTTCAGGTAGACTTTAAAACAATTCCGGTAAGGCAGGAAATTATTGAAATCTGTGAAATATTTGATATTAATCCATATCAGCTGGAATCAGTGGGAGGTGTACTGATGACGAGCAGTTATGGCAGTGCGGTTGTTGAACAGCTGCTTAATAATGGAATACCGGCAGCAGTTATTGGCAGAGTGACGCAGGGAAATCAAAAAATCATACGGAATCAGGACGAGATTAGATACCTTGATAGTCCTAAGACAGATGAACTTGTAAAATTTAAGTGAAAAAATCAGTAAAAAGCAAGGAAAAGAAAAAAATTTCATTTCCTAATAGACTGACAGGTGTTATAATAATAAGACAATTAACTTTTGGGAGGTACGGTATGGGTGACATAAGTGTAGAATATATTAACCCATTTTTGATGGCGGCAACATCTATCATGCGTGATATATGTCAGGTTGAGATGAAAATTGGTAAGCCATATGTAAAAAGCACAGAATTTGAGCAGGAATCAGTTATAATTATGATTGGTGTGACGGGAGAAATGCGTGGTCAGGTTATGATTGCGTTTTCATATGAGAAGGCACTTGATATTGCGTCAAGAATGATGATGGGAATGCCTGTTACAGAGCTGGACGAGATGTCAACAAGTGCTATAAGTGAACTGGGGAACATGATTATGGGAAATGCAGCAACGCTTCTTTCTACGAAAGGCATCGGAATAGATATCACTCCTCCGACAATCTGCCGGGGGACGGTTAAGTTTGCCCAGAGCTATACAAAAAATATCTGTATTCCATTGAGTAATGAAAATGATATTACTATGGAGATTGATATTGCGGTAAAGAATGATAAGTAAATGACAGATATGTTGTAAAAAAGGAAACAGTTATGTTAAATATTGTTTTACATGAGCCGGAGATGCCGGCTAATACTGGGAATATTGGAAGAACCTGTGTGGCAGCTGGTGCAAGGCTCCATTTAATCGAGCCTTTGGGATTTAGCCTGAATGAGAAGATGCTAAAGCGGGCCGGACTGGATTACTGGGATAAGTTAGATGTCACGGTGTATGATGATTATAATGACTTTCTTGATAAAAACTCGGGTGCTAAGATATATATGGCAACAACAAAAGCACATCAGACTTATGCTGATGTGCAGTATGAAAAAGACTGTTATATTATGTTTGGAAAAGAGAGCGCAGGAATTCCAGAGGAAATTCTAATTGATAATGAAGCTTCCTGCATAAGGATTCCCATGATTGGGGAAATCAGAAGTCTTAATCTTTCTAATTCAGTTGCTATAGTTTTGTATGAAGCATTAAGACAGGAAAATTTCGCCAGTATGAACTGCGAAGGGCATCTGCACCGTCTTAGCTGGAAGCAGTAATCGCAGCTGTTGCTTTTTAGGTGAATGATGTGTGGGCATGGGTAAGAGTGAATATAAATTCTGTGCCTACATCAGGGGTGCTTACAACGTCAATAGTCTCATTGTGAGCCTGAATAATTTCTTTTGTGATGGAAAGGCCTAATCCAGAGCCTTTCTTATCACGTCCTCTTGAGGAATCTGATTTATAAAATCTGTCAAATATCTTTCCTATGTTTTCCTTTGGGATTCCAACGCCGTAATCTTTTATAGAAACATAAACTTTTTCACCCTTTTCGCGCAGGGTAATATCTATATTGGAGTTGTCCAGGCTGAATTTAATTGCATTATCCACCAGATTATATATAACCTGCTGTATTTTGCCAGCGTCGGCTTTGACATATTCTTTTTCATTGGCAAAAATCAGTGAAAATTTAATGTTGCGTGCTTTGCAGTTACCTTCAAAGGTTTCTATAATGTGGCGTATGATTGAATTGATATCAAAAATAGTAATGTCCAGACGTACCGTTTTAGGATCCATTTCATTTAAGGTTAGTATGTTGCTGGTAAGCTTCGTGAGCCTGTCGGTTTCAAATAATACTATATTAATATATTTGTTTACCATCTCCAGAGGAATTGTCCCGTCTTCAATTGCTTCAAGATACCCCTTTATAGAGGTAAGAGGAGAACGGAAGTCATGGGATATGTTTGATAAAAACTTCTGCTGGAATTTGTCAGTTTCATTTAATTCAGAAGCCATATAATTCAGGGAGTGTGCCAGATGTCCGATTTCATCGTTGTTGCGTGGTTCAATATGGTAGGAAAAGTTTCCCTTACCATATTCCTTGATGGCTTTAATAATATCTTTTAGCGGATTATGAATCTGAAGCATAAATAATATAATAAATGCAAGACTGAGAATCATAATAATCATCAGTGTAATATAATTGGTGTCATGAGTAGTATATACACGATCTATAATCACAGATTCAGGAACATGGACTACCACATATCCTTTTGTTGTGAATGAATTAGTGATAGGGGCGTATACGCTTAATGTAGATTCATCAAATATTCCATAGAAATTACCGACAGATGAGTGGGAATTTCCAAGGACTGAATAATCAAAGTCTGGAATATTATATAAAAATGTTTCTTCCTGATTGTTTTCAAGAGATTTTTCTGAACCAGTGTCTAAAAAAACATTGCCATTGGAGTCAATGAACATGATTCTTGACTGGTTAAGCTGTGCGACCGTCTTTAATTCAGTCTGGATAATCTTGACATGGCCATTGCTGAAGTAATCAGGCGCAAATTCTGAAGCAATAGAATTTGCCTGATGGTACATCAAAGAAGACCATGTCTGGTATATTTTTTGATAATCAATGTTGTAGATAATTGTTGAAATGCTTATAAAGCCTATAATTGTTATTCCTATATATATTAAAATGTATTTTGACAGAAGATTTAGCTTAATAAGATGAAACTTCATATTTTACCCCATAAAAAAGTTATTTTGTTACAAATTTATAACCTATTCCCCAGACAGTTTCAATTGACCAGTGCGGGTGGTCTTTGATTTTTTCCCGGATTCGTTTAATGTGGACATCAACAGTACGTGTGTCGCCAATATACTCATAGCCCCAGATATGGTCTAATAGCTGCTCGCGCGTAAAGACCTGATTAGGAGAAGATGCCAGAAAATACAAGAGCTCCAATTCCTTAGGCGGCATTTCTACGTTCTTACCTTCATACAGGACAGAGTAATTATCCAGATTGATGGTTAAGTCTTCGTATTCAACAAACTGACTGTTGTCAGATACAGCACCTATGGTCTGTGGCATATGATAGCGCCTCAGAACAGCTTTTACACGTGCAATAAGCTCTTTAGTCTCAAACGGTTTGATCATGTAGTCGTCAGCACCAAGCTCAAGGCCCAGAACCTTGTCAAATGTTTCGCCTTTTGCAGAAAGCATAATGATTGGTACGTTGCTGGATTTTCTGATTTCACGGCATACCTGATAACCGTCGATTCCAGGGAGCATCAAATCCAATAGTATAAGGTTAGGTTTAAAAATCATATTCTGCTCTAATGCTGATTCTCCGTCATATACTATCTTAGTTTCATAGCATTCCTTAACAAGGTATAATGAAATAAGCTCTGCAATGTTTTCGTCGTCATCTACAACTAATATTCTTTGCTTTGTAACCATAATTTACCCTCTCTTTTATTTAAAGTTTAATAGTTAATTGTGTAACTATTTAAAATCTACAATGGTAACACCTGCATCTCCCTCACCAATCTGTCCTAACCGGAATGCCTTGACATATGGAACACCTCGAAGGTAAGAGGTTACTCCGTTTCTTAGGGCACCAGTTCCTTTACCATGGACAACTCTGACCTGAGGAAGCTTGGAAATATATGCGTCGTCAAGATATTTGTCAAGAATGGCAATAGCTTCATCTACAGTTTTTCCTAAAAGATTAATTTCAGGTGAAACGTAGGAGGCTTTGGACATTTTTATTTTTCCTGTGCTGCCGGCAGTCTTTGAAGCAGATGAAGGTGCAGCTGGCTCTTTATAGCCTTCAAGAATTTCAAGGTTACTGCTTTTTGTTTTGGTAGTAAGTGCACCCATCTGAACAGAAACTTCATTTTTAGCGGGATGGACAGAAACTACGCTTCCTATGACATTCATGGAAATTATACGTACATTCATTCCTGTTTTAAATTCACTGATACTGTGTGCCTTATGAGCTTTAGGCTTATTTGTCTCAATACGAAGCTTCTCCTGTTTTTTATTCATTTTATCACGTATTGCGCTGCGCTGGTGTTCAAGCTCTTTTACAGTCATTCCATGCTTATTCATGGTTTTAATTGTTTCGTCTGCATATTCCTTAGCATCTCGTAAAATTGCTGCGGCTTCTTCATTTGCTTTCCTTATAATCTTATCAGTCCGCTCATTAAGATGTTCAGATTTTTTTGTAAGAGCAGCTTTAAGGTCGGAAACTTCTTTTTTGTAAGCGTTAAGTTCCTCACGTTCCTTCTCAATTGTCACACGGCTGCGCTCTAAATCGGTCAGCAGGTCTTCAAACTGAATATCCTCTGAATCCATTCGGGTTTTGGCATCGTCAATAATATATGAGGGCAGTCCAAGCTTCTTTGAAATTGCAAACGCATTGCTTTTTCCGGGTACGCCGATAAGCAGGCGGTAAGTTGGACGCAGTGATATAATGTCAAACTCACAGCAGGCATTCTCTACGCCCTCGGTAGTAAGCGCATAGATTTTAATTTCACTGTAATGAGTGGTTGCCATGGTTGTGACGCCGCGTTTGTGCAGGTCGTTTAAAATAGCTATTGCGAGAGCTGCACCCTCGGTAGGGTCTGTACCAGCGCCTATTTCATCAAAAAGAATAAGACTGTCTTTGTCTGCTTCAGATAATATATTAACAGTTTTTGTCATGTGCGAGGAGAATGTGCTTAAACTCTGCTCAATGCTCTGTTCATCACCGATATCGGCAAAAATATTATTAAATACAGCTATGTCGGAGTGGTCCATTGCAGGAATATTAAGCCCGGACTGAGCCATAAGTGTAAGAAGGCCAACGGTTTTTAAAGAAACGGTTTTACCACCAGTATTCGGGCCGGTAATGATAAGGAGATTAAATGCAGCACCTAAATATATGTCAATTGGTACAACCTTGCTCTGGTCAATAAGCGGGTGGCGCCCCTTTTTAATATTGATGCGGTGTTCATTGTTCATAACAGGGCGGCTGCAGTGGAGCTGTCTTGACAGCTGGCCTTTTGCAAATATGAAATCAAGTTCTGTTAACACTGTAAAGTCGGTAAGCAGTACATCTGTGTATTCTGCAGCTGCAGCGCTGAGTGTTGCGAGAATTACTTCAATCTCAGCTTGTTCCTTTAACTCTAATTCCCTTATATCATTGTTGAGCTTTACAATGGCAGCAGGTTCAATAAACAGGGTAGCGCCAGTGGAAGACTGGTCATGAACCATACCCGGAACCTGGGATTTGTACTCGGCTTTTACAGGCAGGCAGTATCTGCCGGAGCGGGTAGTTATAACGAAATCCTGAAGGCAGGTTCTTGTACCGGCAGAATTAAGCATACGGTTCAATTCTGTGTGAATGCGGTCATTAGCAGCCGCCTTCTGCCTTCTGATGTCCCGCAGGGAAGGGCTGGCATCGTCGCTTATTTCATCTTCAGAAATAATGCAGCGTTTAATCTGGCTGTTGAGAGGGGAAGCTTCCTCCAGTGCAGAAAACATATCAGACAGGGAATCTTCTACCTGCTCATAATAGTTCTTTACGTGCCGGGCACAGCTTAATACAGAGCTTATCTGCAGCAGCTCCGAAATGCTTAAAGAGCTTCCAACCTCAAGTCTTTTTAAGCTCGAACGTATTTCCTTTATCCCTGAAAATGATACACAGCCTTTGGCGTATATTCTTGAAAGAGCATCATTGGTTTCATCAAGAGCTTTATTTATTTCAGCTATATCAGTCATTGGCATAAGCTTTTTTAGCTGTGTTCTGGCAGCTTCTGATGAAGCATAGGCTGTCAGCTGGTCAATTATTTTATTATATTCTAGAGTCTGTAAAGACTTAGTGTTCATATTCTGTTTCCCTTTCCTGTAAAAATCATATATATCTGCCACAGAAATGTGTTCCGCAAACAAATAAAATCAGTTAAAACATATGAATATATATTACCGCATTTTCCTGTAAAAAACCATATGAAAGAAAAATATTAACAGTGCATTAATAAAATATTCATAAGTATCAAGTATACTATTTGCAAATGTGTGTATTTTTGATATCTTTATATTGAAATGATACTTTAGAATTAATTTCATTTTAATATGAAATCCGTGAATATACGAATATAAATCATAGAATGTTTTACTGGGAAAGTGGTTGTATGAGCGATAAAGAAATAAACAAGAAGCAGGATAGTGATGAGAAGGAGTATGCATTATACACAGAGAGAATTGTGCAGAGCCCTAAGGCAAAATATAAGAAATATATCAACGGAGTAAGAACCGTCTTAATAGCCGGGGCGTTAATACTGGCATTATCATTGTTTATCAGGTATGTAATACCATGGTATGGTGAAAATTTTCCACAAAAACAGGTGGACAGAGACGAACTGACTATTGAAAAAGATGAATATGATGGCGAGGGGCTGGCTGTTCTGGAAGGTGACGATAGTCTGAATTTGGGGCCAAGGGATAACGCTGGTGAGATTACCGGACTTGACAGCTATCAGGAAATTATGAATGCGCTGCGTTTAAGGGTTGCAGAAATAAAGAAATCAATTGTTGCTATAGACAGATACCCAAGCAGTTTGAACAGATTTGTGCAGGAAGATGTAAGCCCTACGGAAACCTGTGCTCTGATTATCGGCTATGTAAATTCGGAATATGTGCTTATATCTAAAGCTTCTGCTATTGGGGAGGCAGATGATATTATAGTTAGGTTCTCAACAGGTGAGGAGCTTGAGGGAAATGTAAAGTGCAGAGACAAAGATACAGATCTTGCGGTAATTACAATCAGGGCTGTAGATATGTCTTATACAATGCTTAAATCAGTTAAGGTTGCAGCATTGGATAATTCGTACAATGTACATCAGGGAGATTTGTTCCTTGCTTATGGCAGGCTGTATGGACAAAACAAAGCAGTGGATTATGGAACTGTTTCAGAAAAAACCTCAAAGGTAACAACGGATAATACATTTGAAATATTTAATTCTAATCTGGCATATTATGAAGGAGACAGCAGCTTTATTTTTAACAGCAGCGGAAATGTGATTGGCATAAGTACGGTTACATCAGGCAGTACATTGTCAATTATAGGTATTTCAGACCTTAAGGCCCTGATTGAAGCTATGGCTAATAAAGGGGGCTATGCATATTTTGGAATCATGGGCCGCAATGTTACAGCAGATATGGTGGAGCTTTACGATTTACCAATGGGCATTTTTATATCCGAGGTTGAGGTGGATTCTCCTGCATATAATGCCGGACTGCAGGCTGGAGATGTGATTTGTGGAATTAATGGCAGCAGCGTTTTGACAATTCAGCTGTTTAGTGAGAAACTATATCAGTGCAGCGACGGTCAGAATGTATTTGTGAAAGCCATGAGAATGGGAAAAGATGGTTATTATGACGTGAAATTTAATGTTACAGTAACTATTGGATAGACATATACACATTATTCTGAAAATATGGTAATATATGCTGCATAAGTATTGTGAAGGTGTTTCACATATAATAAAAAGATAGGAAAGAGGCTTAATTTATGCATTTTATAGAAAGTTTTCATGATGGTGACAGAATATCAGATGTTTATCTTTGCAGATCAAGAGCAACAGCTTTAACTAAAGCAGGCAAGGAGTATGATAATGTAATTCTTCAGGATAAGACAGGACAGATTGATTCTAAGATATGGGATCTTTCATCAGGCGGGATTGGAGATTTTGATGCCCTTGATTTTGTATATGCAGCAGGTCAGGTAACAAGCTACAATGGTGCACTTCAGTTTAAGATTGAAAGAATCAGACGTGCTGAGGAGAATGAATATATAGCGGCAGACTATATCCCATGTTCAAGATATGGTATTGAGGATATGTACGGAGAACTCATGGAATATGTTAAAAGTATAAAAAATCCTTTTATTAAAAAGCTGCTCACAGATTTTTTTGTGGAAGACACAGCATTTATTTCCAGCTTTAAAAATGTATCAGCAGCCAAAACCGTACATCATGGGTTTTCAGGGGGCCTTTTAGAACACAGCTTAAGTGTTACGAGAATATGTGTTAAGATGGCAGAAAATTATGATTATTTAAACAGAGATTTACTTGTGGCATGCGCTATGCTTCATGATGCCGGAAAGGTAAAAGAGCTGTCTGCATTTCCAAAAAACGATTATACAGATGAGGGTAATTTTATAGGCCATATTGTTATGGGATATGAGATGGTTATGGAAAAGATACGGAGGATTGAAGGATTTCCTGAAATCCTTGCATCAGAGATTGGACATTGTATTCTTGCCCACCATGGCGAGTTAGAGTATGGTTCTCCAAAGAAACCATCTATCGCAGAGGCTTTGGCGCTATCCTTGGCAGATAACATGGATGCTAAGATGGAGACGATGCGGGAGGTACTGGATACAAAGGATACTAATGACTGGTTGGGATATAACCGCTGGCTGGAGTCTAATGTGAGAAAGACACAGATATAAAATTTAAAATGGGTGCTGGTGCATTGGATTAATCCCAGTACCCATTTTTTGTTCATTAAATATGCGGAATGTCTTGTAGGAATACATGGCTGTTTGGATTAAGATGCACCGGAGTGTGTGGAAGAAATGGAGATTACTATGGCGTATAAGAAGGATGATTTAGTTACTCTTACAATTGAGGATATAGGAGCAGGCGGAGAGGGAATTGGAAAAGCAGATGGCTATACAGTGTTTGTAAAGGATACGGTAATAGGTGATGTTGTTGAGGCTAAGATTATTAAGGCAAAGAAAAACTATGGTTATGCAAGGCTGATAAGAGTGGTTAAGCCTTCTGATGTGCGTGTTGAAGCTGTATGTCCTGTTGCAAAACAATGCGGCGGCTGTCAGCTGCAGCATATGTCCTATGAGGCACAGCTTAGGTTTAAGGAAAAGCTTGTTAAGAATAATGTGGAAAGAATCGGCGGACTTAGAGAGGGCAGCTATGTATTAGAACCTATAATTGGCATGGACAGCCCTTTTCGTTATCGGAACAAGGCGCAGTATCCTGTTGGCTACAACAGGGAAAATGAACTTGTTTGCGGATTTTACGCAGGAAGGACACATTATATTGTGGATTGTGGCGACTGCGTTTTGGGAGCAGAGGAAAATGCAGAAATTCTTGAAATTATTAAGGCATGGATGAAGGAAGAAAACATTTATGCTTATAATGAGGAGACGACAAGCGGGATTATTAGACATATTCTTATCAGAACTGCCTGCCATACTGACGAGATTATGGTATGTCTTATTGTAAATGCTAATGAGGGCGATTATCGGTATGCTTCATGGCAGGAGCTTCCAGCTAAAGGAGAGCTTAACCGGACAGTAATGGGTAAGCTTGTCGATAAGCTTTCGCTTATTTCGGGAATGTCTTCGATTATGATTAATTATAATACGAAGAAGACTAATGTAATTCTTGGGGATACCTGCGATACATTGTGGGGCAGGGCTTATATTGAGGATTATATTGGGAATATTAAATATCAGATTTCTCCTTTATCATTTTTTCAGGTTAATCCGCAGCAGACAGAAAAACTTTACAATAAGGTTTTGGAGTACGCATCTGTTAAAGGCGGCGAAACTGTGTGGGATCTTTACTGCGGAATTGGCACTATTTCTTTGTTTTTAGCAGGCATGGCAAAAAAGGTTTATGGTGTTGAGATTGTTCCCCAGGCGATTGAGGACGCCAGAAATAATGCGAAATTAAACGGGATTAACAATGCTGAATTTTTTGTTGGAAAGGCTGAGGAGGTGGTTCCTGCGTTTTACGATAAAATGAAGGCGGCAGCGGCAGCAGGCGATATGGAAGCTTCAAGAAGCATAAATCCAGATGTAATCGTTGTTGATCCACCAAGAAAGGGCTGTGAGGAGAGCCTCCTTGAAACTATCATCGCAATGTCACCAGAGCGTATTGTGTACGTAAGCTGTGACTCGGCAACGCTGGCTAGAGATTTGAAGTATCTAGAGGCCAATGGATATAAGACAGAAAGGGTACAGCCAGTTGATCAGTTTGGACATACGGTGCACGTTGAGACGGTAGTACTGCTTTCCCACAAAAAGCCCGACAGTCATATCAACATAAAAGTGGAGTTTGGCGAGGGTGAGGGTAAAGTTCCTTTAAAAGCAATCTCCGAAAGGGCAGAAGCCTATAAGCCGAAAGAGCGAGTTACCTATAAAATGATAAAGGAGTACATAGAAGCGAAGTATGGCTTCAAAGTACATACCGCATATATCGCAGAGGTTAAGAGAGATTTAGGTTTGCCGATGTATGATGCTCCCAATGCGGTGGAGGAATTAAAGTGGCAGAGGAAGCATCCAACAGCGGAAAAAGTAGAAGCAATAAAGGATGCTTTGACACATTTTGGTGCTATTTAGCGGAAGGGAGACTGCTTAAATGAGAAAATTTATATTAATTAATTCTCCAATTTTTTGGGATTCTGTAAAGGAAAAAGAACAATATTTATCTCCATTAGGGCTAGGGTATATAGCAACATATTTGGAAAAGATTAACAATATTTCTGTTGAAATTGTAGATTGTGTAAAAGAAAGAATATCTGTTTCTGATATAATTTCTTTTATAAATAAGACACAGCCTGATTATATAGGCATTAATATTTTTACTCAGAATTATGAGATAGTCAAAAAGATTGTTGAAACTATTAGCGTAAAATACGGGTGTTTTATAGGAGGGCAGGCTGTTAAAAGTATATATCATAAAATTTTAGATTGGAAAGTTTCTAATACGTTAAATATTATTATTGGTGAAGGTGAGTTTATTATTCCGCAGATTGTTTTGGGAAAATGCAGACAGAAACCAGAAAAACAGAAGGACTCCAACTTCGTTTATAGAGTAAATAAAGATTCAATATATTTTCCAAAGGATATTTCAAATATTTTTTTGAATAGAAAATATATAGGTAATGAAATAGTCATTAACCATTACGGGGAAAAAGAAATCGCAATTATAACATCAAGAGGGTGTATGTTTAATTGTGCATTTTGTGGTGGGGCAAAGAGCTTAAATAAGGATGTACCAATAAGAATTCGCACAGAAGAAAGTGTTGTAAAAGAGCTTAATGAAATATTATCTACATATCCAGATATACAAAGCATTCGTATTTTGGATGATTTGTTTTTGCGTAATGGTAATAGTATAGATATGGCAAATAATATTTTTTCTCAATTTTCACAGTTGAGTTGGAGAGGAATGGTACATGTATTATCACTGGTACATGTAATTGAAAAAATAAAAGAACTTCGGGTTGGAGGGTGTAAAGAACTGTTTATTGGAATTGAATCTGGTTCTGAATCAATAAGGAAAAGAATAAATAAAATGGGAAGTCTAGATGATATAATAAAAGTTTCACAGGCAATTTTGCAAAATGGAATTGACTTAAAGGGTTATTTTATATATGGCTTTCCTAAAGAAACGAAGGCGGATTTTCAAAAGACATTTGAATTGGCTAAAAGATTAAAGGAAATCTCATTGAGAACAGATGGAATATTTAGACCAAGTGTATTTCAATTCAGACCTTACGATGGCACACAGTTATATAATGAAATTGTGAAAGATACAGGCATAATCCAAGACTGCCAGTTTAATGATTCAATAAGCCAATTTGGGGGAAGATCTCAGTTTAACTTTGATTTTGGAAATTATAGTATGGAATCTAAGGAATTATTAAATGAATATATAATAAAAACACAAGAACTGACAGGAGAAAATAATGATTGAACAAATACGAAAATGTCAAAAATGTAATTTGTGCTTTAACCAAAAACCACTATTAGATACAGAAAAAGAATGTCAAATTTTTTGGGTTGGCTTATCAGCCAAGAAAGTGTTGACTGATGTTGAATTACCATTATCACCTGAAACGAATACCGGAATGATAATTCATAAAATAGAAGAAGCATGTCATAATGTTATTGCCTATAAGACTAATTTGGTTAAATGCTTGCCACTAACAGAGCAGGAAAAGATTCGCTATCCAAATAAAAATGAAATTGATTGTTGCTTTGAGCATTTGTTATATGAAATACAAACAATGTCTCCACAAATTGTGTTTTTATTAGGAGAGAAGGTATATTCTACCGTAGAAAGAAAAATGCAAATTAAATTTAAGAAATGGAATGATTTTAATTATCATTATAAAAGAATTGATGGGATTTACTATGTTCCTATACATCATCCTTCCTATATATATGTGTATAAAAGGAAAAAGATACAAAATTATATTGATAGCATAGAAAATGTTATTAATCAATTATTATAATACTTAAGAAGATTAAAAATATGATTTAAAAAAGGATTTAAGGATAAGGAAGTGTTTAAATGGATATACATATTTTGATATTGGCTGTTATATTATTTGTTGTTTTTAGCATAATTTGGAAAAATGAATTGATAAAAAGTTTATTTTTTACGGTTTGTTTTATAATTACGTTATGGGTAAATATTCCATGTTTTATTAATGTGTCCCGTTTAGAAGAAACTAATAATTTTTTCATGTTGCCTTTTAAGTTATACGCCGAGTTGGATATCTTATATATAATAGGTGCAAACATACTATTAGGCATTATATTATTTTTACAATCTAAATTTACAAATAAAGTAGAATATACTTATAAAGAAATAAAAAGGGTATATGATAATTTTGGCAATGATGCAGTGGAATTATATATTATTGGTAAGGATTTAGATTTTTTATATAGAACCAAATTTGAAAAACAGACTAATAGAATTCTGCACTTAAAAAATAATTGTAAATTATTGTGTGAATTAACAAAAGATGAAAAATTATTGGACTTGTATAAAAAGATTTCCAAAGAAGGAGTGGAAATCAAATTTTATACACAGGGCGACAACATAACAAATTTGAAAGGGCAAATCAAGATAGACCAAAATGGAAATAAAAAAGCAATATTTACTTCAAGATTAGGTAAAAAGTATCAGCTGTTAAATACCGAGAATCAATTTCTTGTTTCAACTATTTTAGAAAGATGTAATAAAGTATATAAGAAATTAGACGGTTAATAAAAAGAAAATATAAAATGTAGGTGGATTATATTAAAGAATGTCTAATACTTTGTGGGAAAAGGGTTACATGGGCAGTATTAGTGCTACATAAATATTGCCCATATTTTCGTGATTTTGTGGGGATATGTTTTGATTGTTAGGCTTTAAGCCTGTTGTTCATTGTGGAGTTTCTCAACAGAGAAACGGAA
>JAUNPT010000035.1 GCA_030536565.1 Eubacteriales bacterium
CAGGAGTAGGAATGATTAAAAAACAAGAACTAATAGAACAGTTAAAGAACATGGGAATTAAGGAGGGGGATACCCTTCTTGTTCATTCGTCCATGAAGGCAATAGGAGACGTTGATGGTGGGGCAGACACAGTGCTTGATGCACTGATTGAGGTGGTTTGCGGAACCGTTGAAAAAAGTAGTGATGAAAATGTTGAGAAAAGTGATAATGGAAGTAATGATGTAAATAACGCAGGTATGCTTGTGCTTCCAACTCACACATGGGCTTCCATGACCGACGAACATTCAGTGTTTGACCCTGAGAAAGAGCCTGCATGCGTGGGAATCCTTCCAAATCTGTTTATGAAAAGGGAGGGTGTGGTGCGTTCACTGCATCCAACTCATTCGCTGGCGGCATATTCGCTTGATGAGAAAAAAGCAGGAAAGTTTGCTGCAGGAGAGGAAAGGTTTGATACGCCATGTAACAGGCAGGGCTGTTATGGCAAGCTTTATGATCTGGACGCCAAGATACTTCTGTTAGGTGTAGGGCTTAACAGAAACACATATATGCATGGTGTTGAGGAGTGGTTTGGAATAAAGGAAAGACTTACTGAAGAAACTTTGTCTCTGTATATAAAAATTCAGAGTGAAGCTGGTAAAGAAAAACTGTTGCCAGTGAAGATGCATAAACATTTCAAACCTAATAATATAAGCATATCAGAGAATTATGAAAGAATGAGACAGGAATTTATAGAAAAGGGGGCGCTTGTAGAAGGTAAGATTGGTGAGGCACTCTGCAGCTGTATGTCAGCAAGAAAGGTTGCTGACATAACAACTGAGGTGCTTAGGAAAAATAGGGATTTTTTCTTATAGGCAAGAATATTATGTGAGATTTATATTTAGGCCTGCATTGAGCGATAGCTTTTAATAAGCAGGGGGATTTCAACGACGAGCATTCCAATCCAGCCTGCCAGATAGGAGAGAGGTAGTGCTTCAATCTGCATACTTAGTACAAACACCAGAGGGATTGTAGCGGCGACACGGACACCCATGTTGACGAAGCTGCTAAGGAGGGTGATTTTAAGGTCACCAATTCCTCTGAAATATCCCTGAATACCATTAGTAAACGCAGGGAGAATATACATAATTGAGATGAGTCGAAGATAAGCAACGCCGTGTCTTATGACATCTTCATTATTAACAAACATTTTCATCAAAGGTCTGGCAAAGAAGAAGCAGACTAAGAAAATGAATATTCCATATATGAATTCAAGCGTAAGACCGCTAAGAAAGCCTTTCTTCATGCGGTCTTTTTTTCCAGCACCACGGTTCTGGGCCATAAAAGCAGTCATTGCATGACCAATGTTCTGCTCAGGGGTATATGCGAAATCATCAATTCTGTTAACGACAGTAAATGCTGCCATAATAGATACTCCCATAGTGTTTACAATTGCCTGAATTCCGATTTTACCAAGCTGCACAGTTGCCTGCTGCATAGCACTTGCCCAGCTATAGGAAATGGTCTGCTTAAGAAGTGCAGAATCGAACACCAGCCATTTCTTTTTCAGACATAGAATAGGAATTTTTTTCTTTATGTACATGCCGCAGAATAGGCAGCATAAGCATTCACTGATAACAGTTGATATAGCGCATCCGCTGCTGCCCCATTTGAGAACAATAACAAAGAACAGATCTCCCAAAATGTTGAGAACCGAGCTTATAATCAGAAAGTACAGCGGGGTTGAACTATCTCCCAGAGCACGCAGGGTGCTTGCGTAGAAATTATATAAAAATGTAAATACAAGACCGCAGAAGATAATCCTAAGATACTCTGTGGACATTGAAAGTATTGAGTCATCAACCTGAATAAGCATAAGTATAGGTTTTGCAAGAATAATGCATAGAAGCATGACAAATGTTGAGAATGCTAAACCTGATAAAAATGTTGTGCTAATCTGGCGCTGCAAAGTTGAATTGTCTTTTGCTCCATACTGAGTTCCCATAAGAATGCTGGCTCCCATACAAAGACCATTCAGAAAAAGAATAATCAAGGTTGTAATCGGATTGCTGGTACCTACTGCGGCAAGTGCGTCTTTTCCGACAAACTGTCCGACAATGATACTATCCACCGCATTATATGTCAGCTGGAACAAATTTCCAAGAATCAGCGGGATTGTAAAATGGATAAGCTGCGGGGTAATTTTTCCCTGGGTCAAATCTTTAGTCATAAAAATCTCCAATCAAATTATTCGTAGGTTTCATAAGCCAAAGCCATAAAGATATTTACAGCAGACTAAAGTTTATTCGCAAAATCAACGACTGTCAAGGGAAAATGTGAGTGGTGTGGTGTTGGGAGGTTATGGTGTTGGGAAAAGAATGTAGTGCTATTGCGTGCACACTAAAGTATAATAAAAAAGCTGAGCTTGAGAAAGAATATGCGGATATGACAGATAAAGTAATGTAGAAAAAATAAATAAGATAAGGAATTAATTATGATTAAATTAGAACGTACAGATGTTATGAATTTTGAAAATGCTGTGAGAGGAGCGAGAAATCCGCTTAACAGCTGGGCTAGAATGGACAGCCAGACAGTTGATGGAAAATTTACATTTGGTGAAAATGATTTGGATTTGGCAAAAAGGCTTGCAAAGGCAGGTTCTGACCATAGAAAATTCATACGTCAGATTTTTATTACAGTAGATATAACAGCGCCGCTGTACTGGTGGAAGGAATATGACACTTATAAGGTAGGAACTGTGGCAAACTCAACAAGCACAATGCATAAGATTCACAGTAAGTCATTTTCATTGGAGGATTTCAGTACAGACCATATGAATGCAGAAACTCTTGCAATGATGCAGAGAAATATTGATTTTCTGGAAGAAATCCGAAATAAGTATCTTGAAACTAAGGATAAGTCATACTGGTATAGTATGATTCAGCTTCTTCCAGAAAGCTATAACCAGATGAGAACTTGTACAATGAATTATGAAAATGTTCTTTCAATGTATTGTTCAAGAAAAGACCACAAGCTTGCAGAATGGCATACCTTCTGTGACTGGGTATTAGAACTTCCATATTTCAAAGAACTTTTTATACAGTAGGAGTGTTAGCTTAGGCTTGAAAACCAGTTTGATTTATGCAGGCAACTGCAGTTAGGATAAATATGAGCAGTGTAATAATAATAGGAGGCGGCGCGGCAGGAATGATGGCCTCAATAATTGCCGCAAGAAATGGACATAAGGTCACATTACTGGAAAAAAATGATAAATTGGGTAAGAAGCTTTTTATTACTGGAAAGGGAAGATGTAACTTTACCAATGCAGGGGATTCAGAGGATATATTTAACAGTGTGGTTACAAATAAGAAGTTTCTTTACAGTGCATTTAATAGCTTTTCAAATTATGATGTTATGGGATTTTTTGATGAGCTGGGACTTAAATTCAAGATAGAACGCGGAAACAGGGTATTTCCTTTGTCAGACCATTCGTCAGACGTGATTGGCACATTGAGCAGGGAAATGAGGCGGCTTGATGTAAATGTTGAACTAAATGCACAGGTAGAAGAAGTACTTCATGAAAAAGGTGTATTTACCGGGGTAAAGGTGCATATGCTTTCCGATGATAAAAAGAAGGTTATTGAGGCTGACAGCTTAATTGTTGCAACGGGCGGTAATTCTTACAGTTCTACGGGCTCGACAGGTGATGGCTACAGATTTGCAAAAAGTCTTGGGCATACAGTAACTCAGATTCTTCCGGCGCTTGTTCCGTTTGTGGTAAAGGAAGAATGGGAAAAGGAGCTTCAGGGGCTTAGTCTTAAAAATGTACATGTCGCGATATACGATGGAAAAAGGGAAGTGTATTCTGAATTTGGTGAAATGCTGTTCACACATTTTGGCGTGAGTGGGCCGACAGTCTTAAGTGCCAGCAGTTTTGCAGCAGGGGTGATAAAAATAAGGGAATTAAGCCTTGTTATAGATTTAAAACCTGCATTGACCTTTGAACAGCTTGACGAGAGAATATTAAGAGATTTTGAAGAAGTGAAAAACAAAGCATTCAAAAATTCGCTTGATAAGCTGCTTCCGAAGAAGCTGATTCCTGTAATCATAAATTTATCTGGTATAGACGCAGGCAAACAGGTAAACGCTATTACAAGAGAGGAACGTCATAGACTTGTAAAGCTTCTTAAAAATCTTGAACTTACCCTGACGGGGCTTAGAGGATTTAATGAAGCCATAATTACTCATGGCGGTGTGAGCGTCAAAGAAATCAATCCGTCTACAATGGAATCGAAGCTGGTTAAAAATGTGTTCTTTGCAGGTGAGGTTATTGACGTAGATGCCGTGACGGGAGGCTTTAATTTACAGATTGCGTGGTCAACTGCTTATGCGGCAGCAATGCACCTGAAATAATTAGGTGTAATTGGAAAACTAATTATGTAGTTAAAGCTGTACAATAATAATATGATTAACGCAGGCACGCTTTCGCTAATGGTGCGGCGTTGCGTTACATAAGCTGATAAAAGACATCAGCTAAGTAACGACGTCCTCCCAATTGCCCGCTTATAATCATGTTATTATTGTACAGCTATATACATATAATGAGTTTCACAATTTACACCTGAACCTTAAAGATTAAAAAAGATAAGGAGATTTGAAATTATGGCATATTCAATTGCAATTGATGGGCCGGCTGGGGCTGGAAAAAGTACTATTGCTAAATTACTGGCTGGAAAGCTTGGATATATTTATGTGGATACAGGAGCTATGTACAGGGCTATGGCTGTTTATTTTTCACAGAATAATGTTAACCCAGATGATGAGAGAGAAATTAATGCAGCTGTGATGAATGTTGACATTACTATTGAGTATATAGATGGAGCTCAGCAGGTTATACTTAATGGGGATAATGTGACAAAAATGCTTAGAACTGAGGAAACAGGAAAGATGGCTTCAAAGACATCAAAATATGCTTCAGTCAGAAGCAAGCTTGTAGATTTGCAGAGAAAGCTTGCAAAGACCTGTGACGTCATTATGGATGGAAGGGATATCGGTACGACGGTACTTCCAGATGCATTTGTAAAGATTTACCTTACTGCAAGTGTTGAGGCAAGGGCAAAGAGACGCTATGATGAGCTTATGGCAAAGGGGCAGGAGTGCAGCTTTAATGTGATTAAGGAAGATATTGAAAACAGAGATTATCAGGATATGCACAGGGAGATTTCACCGCTAAAGCAGGCTTGTGATGCAGTGCTCCTTGATACGTCAGATATGGATATTGACCAGGTTATAGAAGCAATTGAAGCTGTTATTGAGGGGAAAAAGAAGCAGATTAATTAAGAAAAATGAGTGGAAATTAAGTAAGGAAATTGAAATGAAAAATGTAGTTTTGGCAAAATCAGCAGGTTTTTGCTTTGGAGTTAAAAGAGCTGTTGACACAGTATATGAGAACGCATCAAAAGAAAATGTATATACATTTGGGCCGATAATCCATAATGAGGAAGTTGTAAAAGATTTGGAGAAGAAGGGCGTGAAGGTCATAAATTCATTAGAGGAATTAGACAGGATTAAGACTGGTACAATTATTATCCGCTCTCATGGTGTTTCAAAAAATGTTTATGATGCAATTAAAAGACATGGAATGGAAATTGTTGATGCGACCTGTCCATTTGTGCTTAAAATTCATAAGATTGTCAGAGAAGAAAGTGAAAAGGGTAAACAGATTATTATTATCGGAAATGAGAATCACCCGGAAGTTAAAGGGATTATGGGCTGGTCGGTTACGCCTGCAATTGTGATTGATACCGTAAAAAAAGCGCAGGATTTAGAACTTGAACAGGAAAGTCAGGTATGCATAGTTTCTCAAACGACATTTAATTACAAGAAATTTCAAGAATTAGTTGAAATTATATCTAAAAAGGGGTACAATACTAACATTAGTAATACAATTTGTAATGCTACCGAGGAGCGCCAGACAGAAGCAAGAGACATTGCGAAGCAGGTTGATGCTATGGTTGTTGTTGGTGGCAGCAGCAGTTCCAATACACGAAAACTGTATGAGATTTGTAAGAATGAATGTGATAATACATTTTACATTCAGACGCTTAGTGACCTTGACCTTAGTAAGCTGGGCATGGCAGACTGCATAGGTATTACAGCAGGGGCATCGACCCCAAACAATATCATTGAGGAGGTTTACACTAATGTCAGAGCTTAGTTTTGAACAGATGTTAGATGAAACATTTAAGACAATACATACAGGAGAGGTAGTTGACGGAACTGTTATCGACGTTAAGGAAGATCAGATTATTCTTAACATTGGTTACAAGGCAGATGGTATTATTACTCGTAATGAATACACATCTACACCAGGTGTTGATCTTACAACAGTTGTTGCTGTTGGAGATTCAATGCAGGCTAAGGTGCTTAAGGTTAACGATGGCGAAGGACAGGTCCTTCTTACATATAAGAGACTTGTAGCTGATAATGGCAACAAGAAGCTTGAAGAAGCATTTGAGAACCAGACAGTTTTAACAGCAACAGTAAGTCAGGTGATGAATGGCGGACTTGGCGTAGTAATTGATGAGTCAAGAGTATTTATTCCTGCAAGTCTTGTATCAGACACATTTGTAAAGGATTTATCAGTTTATAAGGATAAAGAAGTATCTTTTGTTATAACAGAGTACAACCCAAAGAGAAGAAGAATCATCGGTGACTGCAAGCAGCTCATCGTTGCTAAGAAGGCTGCAGCTCAGAAAGAACTGCTTGAGAAGATTCATGAAGGCGACACAATTGAGGGAACAGTTAAGAATGTTACAGACTTTGGTGCATTTATTGACCTTGGCGGAGTTGATGGATTACTTCATATCTCAGAGATGTCATGGGGCAGAACAGAGAATCCTAAGAAGGTTTACAAGGTTGGAGATTCCGTTAAGTGCTTTATCAAGGAAATTAACGGTGACAAGATTGCATTAAGCGTTAAGTATCCAGACCTTAATCCTTGGAATGATGCCGCACACAAGTTTGCTATCGGTAATGTTGTAACAGGTACAGTTGCAAGAATGACAGATTTTGGTGCGTTTGTTCAGCTTGAAGAAGGAGTTGATGCGTTACTCCATGTTTCACAGATTTCAAGAGAGCATATTAACAAGCCTTCAGATGTTCTTTCGATTGGACAGCAGATTGAGGCACAGATTGTTGATATGAATGAAGCTGAGAAGAAGATTAGTCTTAGCATGAAGGCAATGCTGCCTGAAGAAGAACCAGTAGAGTATTCTACAGATTCTGTTGAAGAATAATTAATAATGTATATATATTCCGGGATTTCAGGTGTTGGAAATCCCGGGATTTTTTATGACATGGGTTAGGTGCAAAAGATTGCTGTTTGAAAGCATAGTGGAATATTGTTATATCTAAATTTGTATGATAAAATAATACTAAATTAAGTATAAAAATGCAGATGCAGGTGAGTATTCTGCAGTGATATTTTATAGCTTGGGAAAGGTATGGACATTCATATGATTAAAGACTACGAGGAATTTAAAAAATTTGTTTTACAGACAACAAGCATTGACCTTAATGCCTATAAGGAACGACAGATGAAAAGAAGGATTGATACATTAATAAGCCGTGAGAAATTTGATGGCTATGACAGTTACAGTAAGGCAATTAAAACAGATTCAAAGCTGATGAATGAGTTCGTTAATTATCTTACAATTAATGTATCTGAATTTTATAGAAATCCAGCTTTATGGAAAACACTGGAAGACGTGATACTTCCGGATTTAATAAGCAAGTTTGGGCAGAATTTAAAAATATGGAGTGCGGCATGTTCAACGGGGGATGAACCATACTCTCTTGCAATGGTTCTTGCAAAGAAGATTCCGATGAATAAGATTAAAATATATGCTACTGATATTGACGAACAGGTTCTCGAAAAAGCTAAGGACGGAGTGTATGCAGCTAATAGTCTTAAAGGGCTGCCAGATGAATACAAGAAAAAGTATTTCACAAAGATGGGAGACAGGTTCTATAAGATTTCTGATGATATAAAGAAGTGTGTGGAATTTAAGAAGGCTAATCTTTTAAAGGATAAGTATCCATCAGGCTGTCATTTGATAGTATGCCGAAATGTTATGATTTATTTTACGGAAGAAGCCAAAGAGGTTATTTATAAGGATTTCAATCGCGCATTAGTCAATGACGGCTGCCTTTTTGTTGGTAATACAGAGCAGATTATCAATCATAGAAGTCTTGGTTATGAGTTTGACAAGCTGTTTTTCTATAGAAAGGTTAAAGGAATCTAAAATTAAAATCAACTATTTATCTTTGTTAAATAATATGCTATTATGCTAATGCATTGGTATATTTGGAAGGTGACAGATAAGCTGCCTTAATATGCCAGTACATTATTGGTTTAATTAGGATAAAATTTGAAAAGGAGATTTATATGAGCAGGAAACCGGTAGTTTTAATGATACTTGATGGATATGGTTTGAATAAGGACAAGAAGGGCAATGGAGTTGCGGCTGCAAATACGCCTGTAATAGATAAGCTGATGGCAGAGTATCCTTATGTTAAAGGGTATGCTAGCGGACTTTCGGTTGGACTTCCAGATGGACAGATGGGTAACTCAGAGGTTGGACATCTTAATATGGGAGCTGGACGTATTGTTTATCAGGAATTGACAAGAATTACCAAGGCAATTGAAGATGGGGATTTCTTTGAAAATCCAGAATTTCTTGCAGCAGTTGAGAACTGTAAGAAGAATAATTCAGATCTTCATTTGTTTGGACTTTTATCAGATGGCGGTGTCCACAGTCATATTACACATTTATATGCACTTCTTGAGCTTGCTAAGAGAAATGGCCTTAAGAATGTATATGTACATGGATTTATGGATGGTCGTGATACTGCAACAGATGGCGGTAAGGGATATATAAGTGCTTTAATGGACAAGATGAAGGAAATAGGTGTTGGACAGATTGCTTCAATTATGGGACGTTACTATGTAATGGACCGTGATAACAGATGGGACAGGGTTGAAGCTGCTTACAAGGCTATGGTTAATGGCGAAGGTGATGAGGCTGCATGTGCAAAATGTGCAATCAATGCATCATATGAAGCAGGAAAGACAGATGAATTTGTGGTGCCTACAGTGGTTAAGGAAAATGGAAAGCCGCTTGCAACAATTAAAGATGGTGATTCAGTTATCTGTTTTAATTTCAGACCTGACAGAGCAAGAGAAATCACAAGATGCTTCTGTGATGATGAATTTACTGGATTTGACAGAGGTGCAAGAAAGAAAGTTCATTATGTATGTTTCACAGATTATGATGTTACAATTGGAAACAAGTTTGTTGCATTTAAGAAGGAAGCAATCACTAATACATTTGGTGAGTTTTTAGCTGCTAACAATATGACACAGGCAAGAATTGCTGAGACTGAAAAATATGCTCATGTGACATTCTTCTTTAATGGTGGTGTTGAGGAGCCTAATAAGGGAGAGGATAGAATACTTGTTAAGTCGCCTAAGGTTGCAACATATGATTTACAGCCTGAGATGAGCGCACCACAGGTATGTGATAAGCTTGTCGATGCAATTAGCTCGGATAAGTATGATGTAATCATTATTAATTTTGCAAATCCGGATATGGTTGGACATACAGGTGTTGAGACAGCAGTTGTTAAGGCAGTAGAAACAGTAGATACTTGTGTTGGCAGGGCTGTTGATGCTTTAAAGAAGGCTGACGGAGTAATGTTTATATGTGCTGACCATGGTAATGCAGAACAGCTTGAAGATGCGAATGGAGAGCCATTTACAGCACATACAACAAATCCTGTACCATTTATTCTTGTAAACTATGATGAGGCCTATACGTTAAAGGAGGGAGGAAGACTTTGTGATATCGTACCTACTTTAATCGAGGTAATGGGAATGGAAAAGCCTTCTGAAATGACAGGTGAGTCATTGCTTATCAAGAAGTAAGTATATTAAAAATAATAGTATAGCTTAATACTGCACAAGCGGGCAGTAAGTTACTGAAATAAGGAATGCCAGATATGCAGGTCCATGTTAGTATTAAGGATTTGTGTATCTGGCAGTTCTATAATGGGAATGGATTTTATATGAATGAAGCAGCAAGAAAGATATTAAGCAGATTATCAACTGGGGGCATTGAATTGGAAAACTCAAGAAAATTTGCCGATTTAAAGGCAATTGACCCGTTGAAAATATTTCGTCACACAGTTGATTATAAAATAGATAACTATGGGCATGAGATTCCCACAAGAATATATTATCCTTCTTTTAGAGCAATGGAAAATGACGGACAGGGACTGGGGGCACTGCTTTTTTTCCATGGCGGCGGCTGGGTGACTGAAAGTGTGGAGAATTATAATAAGGCATGTGCAAGACTGGCACAGACCACAAATCAGCTGGTTATATCAGTGGATTACAGGCTGGCACCGGAATATCCATTCCCAATAGGGCTTGAGGATTGTTATACGGTGGCAAGGGAAGTTTACAGGACAGGGCTTGCTTTGGGAATTGAAGCTGATAAGATTACACTGATAGGTGATAGTGCAGGAGGAAATCTGGTTTCAGCGGTTTCACTTCTTGCTAAGAAAAGAAAAGACTTTGCTGTAAAACGCCAGATTTTAATATACCCAGTGGAAAATAATGATTACAGTGAAAACTCACCCTACGAATCAGTTCATACTAATGGGAAAGGTTATCTGCTGACTGCTAAAAAAATGCAGGATTATGTAAAAATGTATATTCAGAAAGAAGATGATATTAATAATCCGTATTTTGCACCTCTTTTATGTGAAGATGTTTCAGGACAGCCGGATACACTTGTAGTTACAGCGGAATTTGACCCGTTAAGAGATGAAGGTGAGGCTTATGCAAAAAAGCTTGAGGATGCAGGAAACAAGGTGACTATTAAAAGAATTTCAGGAGCTATGCATGGCTATTTTGCGTTGGGAATAACATCAAGGTATTTAACTGAGACATTTCAGGCAATAAAAGAATTTTTAGGACAGAATGAAGGGGAAAATGATGGGAAATTGGAGAACAATTGACAATACTGGAAAGATTTTCCCGGCAACCAGTAACAGGAGGGATACCAGAGTATTTCGTCTGTATGTGGTTTTAAAGGAAAATGTTGACGGAGATGTCCTTCAGCAGGCATTGGATAAAACAATTGAAAAATATCCGCTTTTTTTGTCAGTTATCCGTAAAGGCTTTTTCTGGTATTACCTTGAAAAAAGTGACTTGAAGCCAGAGGCTGCTTTGGAGAGTAAGTCACCTTGTTCAAGTATCTATATAAGGGATAAAAAAAGTCTGCTTTTTGAGGTTACGTATTATAAAAATAAAATTAATTTTGAGGTATTCCATGCACTTACAGATGGGACAGGGGCAGTGGAATTTATACGGGAGCTTACAAAAAATTATATTTGTATAAAACATGGGCTTGCGGATGTTGTTCTTGGTGATGAGCTTAATACAGAGGTGGATTACGAAACTGATGGCTTTGATAAGTACTATGAAAACAATCAGAAGGTTAGTAACCAGAAGCAGCCAAGGACTTATCAGCTTCATGGTCTTCATTGTGAGCCGGGAACCATGAAGCTTAATGAGTACGTGTTTTCTACAGATGAGCTTCGCAATAAGGCAAGGCAGCTTGGTGTTTCGATTACGGTGCTGCTTACGTCGGTGCTTATATATTCAATAAATGAGGAAAGAAGGGTAAGGAATAAACGACCTATTGGTATTATGGTTCCTGTGAATTTAAGAAAATATTTCCCTTCGGAAACTATGATGAATTTTTTTGGCTGGATTTCACCATATCATGATTTTTCAACGGAGGGAACAGATTTAAAAGATGTAGTTTCTTCTATAAAACAAAGATTTAAGGAAGGTCTTCACAAAGAGAATATTATTGCAAGAATGAACAAGCTTGTTAAAATGGAGAAGAATCCTTTCCTTCGTGGAATACCTCTTGAATTAAAGATTATATCCATGAGGCTGGCAGCAAGTATGTCAACAGGAGAAATCACAGCAGTTTATTCTAATATAGGAGCTTTAAAACTTCCTGATGAAATAGGAGGCTATGTTCAAAGATTTGGCTTTTTTGTGAGCACACCTAAGGTTCAGATGTGCAGCTGTTCTTACAAAGATGAATTTACTGTCAGTATAACCTCAGCCTTTGAAAATGATAATATTCAGAGGAATTTTCTGCGTAATTTAAAAACAATGGGTATTGATGCCAAGGACAGTAAAACGGAGTATCCAAAGGAATTTGCAAAGCCCTATAAAGGATTGATGTTTGTAAAGGTGTTTACGTTTGCAATGATTGCGCTTGCGGTAATTACGCTTGGTATTAATTATATGTTAAGGCCTGTAAACCATTGGCCCCTTTATACTGTATTTGGCGCAATGTGTATGTGGTTTGTCAGTATTCTGGGGTATTTTAAGCGGAAAAACCTCTATAAGAATGCAATATGGCAGCAGATTATTGTTACAGCCATATGCATAATATGGGATATGATGACAGGCTGGAAGGGCTGGTCAGTAGAATTTGTGTTCCCGGCAGTTAATATGGTTATTTTGATTTCATTGTTTGTGATTAGTCTGGTTCAAAAGGAGCACATAAGAAAAAATATGATTTATTTTCTTATGAGCGGGGCAATTGGGCTGGTTCCTTTTGTTTTGCTGCTGACAGGCTGTCTTTTGTTTCCATACGTGGCGATGATGGGCTCTATTATCAGTTTTCTTGTGATTACTGCGGTTATTATATTCATGTGGAATGACGTAAAGCATGAGATTATGAAAAAATTTCATGTTTAAAGTTTAAAATGTATTGCTATTTTAAATGGGGTGTGATAAAATCAATGCATTGTGTTAGTTTCTGGTAATAGGAGGTGTATATAGAATGTTCGGAATGTCATGGGCAGATACTATTAGAATTGCTTTAATGGGTATTTTTGTTTTAGTATGTATTGCATTAACAATAATCGTCCTTATGCAGGAGAGCAAGCAGAATGGTCTCTCGGGAGCAATCAGCGGTGCTGCTGATACTTACTGGGGTAAGAACAAGGGTCGTTCGATGGAAGGCAAGCTTGTTGCATTTACAAAAGCACTTGCGGTTGCATTTGTTGTGATTGCTGTTATTTTAAATATTAATTTTTAAAAAAACGCTCCCGAGAGAAATCTTAGGAGCGTTTTGTTAATTATCCTGAAATGTGGCATAATAGATGTAGTATAATAGGCTGTATATCATTATAAATGGCTGGCAGAATGGAGAGTAGAATGGATAAACAATTGTTAGAAGACAGAAAAAACATGTTAAAGGAGCTTATCCTTAACAATGAATATTATGTGCCTATGAAGACTAAGGAAATAGCTATATTGTTAAATGTACCGAAGTCAGAAAGAGTACAGCTGCAGGAGGTTTTAGATGAACTTGTCCATGAGGGGAGCATTGGCGTTTCCAGAAAGGGTAAATATGGAAAGCCTGAAAATACAGCGCTTATTGGAATTTATGAAAGTACGAAAAGAGGCTTTGGATTCGTTGTTATAGAGGGACAGGAAAATGATATTTTTGTAAGTGAACGTGATAGCAGCGGTGCATTTCATATGGACAAGGTTAAGGTTGTAATTACCTCTGAAAAGAAAAAGGACAGACGCTGTGAGGGCAAGGTTATTGGAATTCTGGAACATAATATTACAGACATTGTTGGGACATACAGAAGTAACCGTACTTATGGTTTTGTTATTCCAGATAACTTAAAGATTGCCTATGATATATTTGTTCCCAAAGAAAAGTCAATGGGGGCAGTAGAGGGACATAAGGTAGTTGTCCATATTGATAATTATGGAAGCCATGGAAAGAATCCAGAGGGACATGTTACTGAAATTATCGGGCATATAAATGATCCGGGAACAGACATTATGTCTATTGTGCGTGCCTATGATTTACCAGTGGAGTTCCCAGAGGAAGAAATGGAGTTTTTAAAAAATATTCCTGATGAGGTAGATGAAAAGGATAAGGCAGGCAGGGTAGATTTACGAGAATTAATGACTGTTACCATTGATGGTGAGGACGCAAAGGATTTAGATGATGCTGTCACGCTTACAAAGGGGGAGGGGATTTATCATCTTGGAGTGCATATTGCTGATGTAAGCCATTATGTGACTGAGAAAAATCCTATCGATAAGGAAGCGTATAGGCGTGGAACCAGTGTTTATCTTGTTGACAGGGTTATTCCTATGATTCCTCACAAATTATCTAATGGAATCTGTTCACTTAATGAAGGGTGTGACAGGCTTGCTCTTAGCTGCCTTATGGATATTGATTTAAAAGGCAGGGTGGTTTCCCACAGGATATGTGAGACGTTAGTTAATGTTGACAGGAGAATGTCTTACACAAGCGTTAAGAAGATTCTTGCAGATAATGATGAAGAAGAAACTGCCAAATATAAGGATTTTGTGGAAATGTTCTGCAATATGGAGGAGCTGGCTGCAATTCTTCGTAAGAAGCGGTTTAAGCGTGGTGCAATTGATTTCGATTTTCCTGAGAGTAAGATTATTCTTGATGAATTAGGGCATCCAATTGAGATAAAAGCATATGACAGGAATGTTGCTACTAAAATAATAGAGGATTTCATGCTTATTGCAAATGAAACTGTGGCGGAGGATTATTTCTGGCAGGAGGTTCCATTTCTTTATAGGACACATGAAAATCCTGACCCTGAAAAGATTCAGAGGCTGAGTACATTTATTAATAATTACGGATATGCAATTCATATTGGTGACGATCTGCATCCTAAAGAGGTTCAAAAGCTTTTGAATAAAATTGAAGGTTCGCCTGAGGAAAATGTTATTAGCAGGCTTACACTACGTTCTATGAAACGTGCTCAGTATTCAACTGAATGTATAGGGCATTTTGGTCTGGCGGCAAAGTATTACTGCCATTTTACTTCACCAATCAGAAGATATCCTGATTTACAGATTCACAGAATTATAAAAGAGTGTCTTCATGGTGGATTAAAGGAAAAAAGAGCAGAGCATTATTCAAGTATTCTGACTGAAACTGCAAGGCACACCAGCATTACCGAAAGAAGAGCTGATGATGCAGAAAGAGATACTGACAAGCTTAAGATGGTTGAATATATGGAAAAGCATATTGGCGAGGAGTTCGAGGGCGTTATCTCGGGCATTACAAGCTGGGGTATCTATGTTGAGCTTCCTAATACAATTGAAGGGATGGTGTCAGTTGTATCATTAAATGGTTTCTATGTATATGATGAAAATCATTATGAAATGGTTAATGAGCAGAACGGACACTGTTATAAGCTTGGACAGAAGGTGTGCGTTAAAGTAGCTGGAACTGACAGGCTTATCAGAACGATTGATTTTGAAATGGCTGGCGAAGATGAGAATGATGATGAGCATGAAGGCTATAGGAAGTATAAGAATAGCAGAGTGAAAAAGAATTGCAGGAATTATAAGGAGTATAAAAAAGATGGCAAAGGAAAACGCAAGCGGTAATCGTCTGATTGCTAACAATAAAAAGGCATATTTTGATTATTTTGTTGAACAGAAGTATGAGGCAGGGCTTGTTTTACATGGAACAGAGGTCAAGTCCATACGTATGGGAAA